>CAYNED010000115.1:0-8461 GCA_964396135.1 uncultured Neorhizobium sp. | reverse complement strand
TGGTTCCGCAAGGAGATCAACACGCTGGAGGACCTGAAGGGCCTCAAGATGCGGATCGCCGGTCTCGCAGGCCAGATCATGACCAAGGTCGGCGTGACGCCGCAGCAGATCGCGGCGGGCGACGTTTATCCGGCACTGGAAAAAGGCACGATCGACGCCACGGAATTCGTGGGACCCTATGATGACCAGAAACTGGGCTTCCAGAAGGTCGCGAAGTACTACTACTATCCGGCCTGGTGGGAAGGCGGTCCGGCCATGCACGCCTTCTTCAATCTGGAGAAGTGGAACAGCCTGCCCAAGAGCTACCAGCAGATCCTGGCCAATGCCTGCGCTTCGGCCAACAACAACATGCTGGCCAACTATGATGCACGCAACGCGGTGGCGTTGAAGCAACTGGTTGCCGATGGCGCGATCCTGAAGCCGTTCAGCCAGGAAATCATGGAGGCCTGCTACAAAGCCGCGCTGGAAACCTACGCAGAACTTTCGGAAAAGAGCCCGTCCTTCAAGACACTCTACGACAGCCAGCTCGCGTTCAAGAAGGATGCCTATCTGTGGGCGCAGGTCGCCGAATACAGCTACGACACCTTCATGATGATCCAGCAGCGTAACGGCGCGCTTTAGAAACTAGAAGCCCGGCCATCATCCCGAAGCCCCGGCGCCCCCGGGGCTTCTTTTTTATTAGAGACATCTACTTTTTGAGGAGATTGCGGCGGAACTTGCGATTGAGTCATCCGTTTTGACATACGAAATCGGAGAGACTTCATGGCATATCATCACGCCCCACGTCAGGCCAAAGGTGGCCTTGGGACGGCCGTCGTTTTCATGCTCATCGCCATTGCCGGCGGAAGCTATGTTGCCGCAACAATGGACAGCGGCACTTCAGCAGCACGGGTTTATCTGGCGAAAGACCTGACGGCGCAAGCGGCCGCCGTTCGCTGACCGTGCTTGCGCATCCCAACTTATACTTCGGCCTCAGCCCTAGATACTGATAGATCGGAAAGACGGCATCGTCGCGCGTCACGAAAGAGCCGCAACGACGCTGGCCGCTGAGAGAACCGCTGCGCCAAGATCCTGAGCACCGCACGCCTTTCATCTGTTTCGTCGAACGGCTTCATACCCCATCAGCAAAGACTCTATTGATCCAGCGCACGCTCGGGAATGACCAAAAAAAGCCCCGCTAGCGGGGCTTTTGGTCAGCTTACGGGTCACTGTCACGCGTCGCCGGTATTGGGCCGGTTGCGGCCGACATTGGAGTTGCTTGACGAGGTCTTACCGTCAGCCTCCTGTCCGTAATAGGTGCCACCAAGATGTCCGCCGGCACTGGTATTCTCCACCTGTTGCTCAGCCTTCTTGATGCTTTCCTTAACGTCGCTCTTGCTCATGGTGCCTCCGTCAGTTTGCTTGGCGTCATCAAAGCTAACCGTCGTCGGGCAGATCCGTTCCCTCTTTTCTCGGAGTTACCGGCACTTGAGCGGCTCAGCCGATCCGCTTGTAGAACAAGGTCGTGTCGCAGAACCCGCCCTGTGGCCACAGTGCATAATCAGGAATGACGCCTACCCGCTGCCAGCCGAAGCGTGGGTAGATTCGCTCTGCATCACTGCCGGTGGCCGTGTCGAGCACCAGCAGGGTGCGGCCGCGCCGCGCCGCCTCCGCCTCCACCGCCTCCATCAGGCGGCGTGACAGGCCAAGGCCGCGGGCAGAACGGTGCACCAGCAGTTTCATCAGGTCACCGCGATGGGGCTGGTTCGGCTTCGTCGCCAGCCCGACCTGCACCGTGCCAATCACCCTTCCCGCGTCCTCGGCGATTGCGAGGATGATGCTGCCTGCCTCCACCTGACGCGCAATGTCATGCCAGTAATCGGCAGCATCGGCCGGTGTAAAGGGCACCATGAAGCCGAGGGACGCGCCGCCGTTGATGCAATCAGCAAGCACATTGCAGAGATCTGCAACGGCTGCCCGGGCAGTGTCGGCATCGGCGATGCGAATGATGACTGTCACGTTCTGGTCTCTCCTTGTTTGCCTGATTTCAACGTCGCCTCAGCGCCCCCGATCAAGGATGACCGCATAGCGGGCCGCGCGGTCGCCTGGGTTGTGGAAGTCGAACTCGTCGCCGATATCCATGAACAGGCAATCGCCCGGCTCCAGCTGATAAACCGTTTCCCCAATCCTCATCTCCAGCAGGCCTTCAAACAGCCAAACATGCTGGGTCATCACCCGGCTTTCGGCGCGTGGCGGAAAACTGACGCGAGCGCCTGCCGGAAACTCCACCTCGACGATATCCACGCGACTTCCCATACCCGCCGGCGAAACTGAGCGGCGCAGATAGCCCGTATGCGGATCGCGCCAGAGCCGCTGCTCCGCCTTGCGACGCACGGGCGAAACAGGCTCCGCATCGTCGGCAAAGAAAGCCGACAATGTCAGGCCCAGCGCCTCGCACAGCCGCGCCAGCAAGGCCGCTGTCGGGCTGGCCTCAGCGCGCTCGATGCGCGAGATCATTGCCCGGCTGACGCCGGAGCGCTTTGCCAGCATCTCCAGGGTCAACCCGTCCCGGTCGCGCAAACTGCGTAACCGTTCAGCGATCGAGACATCCACGGAAACTGCTTCTTCCATTATAAGAGATTGCTGCTCCTTTATATTAGAGTCAAGCTTCAAGTTGGTCCGAGGCAACGGTGTCCCATGCCCGCTGCATTCCTCGCCAGACAGGTGAGAAGGATGGGATAGCGGTTTTCCAGGGCTGGAATCCATTGCTCGCGCGGGAAAGATTTAGGCTTGGGTGCTGAAGAGGATTCCTGATCCGGTTTTCGGGAAAAAGGTCAACACAGCCGGCCCCCCCTGAGCTCAGTGATCGGGCGCGCTTGCAGTCCAGTGCATTACCAGCTAATAGATATACAGGTTAACTGTATATTATCATTGTGATGGAAGCCAGCATGTCAGTTGACAACAAGGAAGTAGTTCGCCGCTTCAACATCGAGGTCATTCAGAACGGGAATGAAGCGGAATTCCACGCGTTAATGGCCTCCGACTTCATCAATCACTCCGCGCCCCAAGGGATGCCGAACGGTCCCGAAGGCATGTGGAACACCTTTGAAAATATCCTTCGGCCTGCGCTGTCGGGCCTGCGGGTCACAATCCACGACCAGATTGCCGAGGGCGACAAAGTCACTACCCGCAAGACGATTAGCGGCGTTCATTCCGGCACGTTGGCAGGGATACCTCCCACCGGACGTGCCGTTGCTATTGCGGTTATCGATATCGTTCGGATCCAGGACGGCAAATATGCCGAACATTGGGGCTTGAACACCATGGCGAACGTCCTGAGTGCACTGTCGACGCCGTGATCCACGCCTAACAAAGCCGCTCGATAACAGCAATCGCCGCTTGAAGTGCCCGTCTATCTTCCTCAGACAAACGTTCCTCTATGAGAGCGGCAATTTTTGATGTCCGGGCATTGCGCGAGCGGGACAGTTCCTCCCGCCCCTTCTCCGTGATCGACAGGAGGTGACTGCGCGCATCCGAGGGATTGGGCGAGCGACAAAGCAAGCCCTCGGCCTCAAGCTGGGCGGTCACCAGCCGCATGCTCTGATGCCGAACATTCCGGCAGCCTGCCAGTTCAGCAACACTCAGCGGCCCCCTTTTTTCAAGCAGCAGCAGGGTTTCAGATTGGGATGTGGTTGGCGTATCCGTTACATTCCTCACGCCGCGCACAAACCGACTGACGGTATCGCGAAGATCTTCCGCAAGTACCAGCGCAGTGGCATGCCCTTCAGAGAGGGCTTCATTGTTGCCCATTGGTTTTCCTACCCTCACAAAATGCCTTCTCACCCTCGCATCAACACAGGTTGAGCGGAAGTGAGGAGCATGGACCGTCATCCGCCATTGGCGCAAAGGCCATCAAGACCCCCGCTGGCTTCATGTCCAGTCATGATAGGCTGACCACTTACGATCGCTTGTCATCAATCTGCCTTACCGGTACCGCTGTCCGGGCTCTTGCTCCGTGTCACAAGTCTCGCAAAGGACCGCCTGTGCCGCATTCCACCGGATCGTCCGCCTCGGAACGGACTGCCAGCACCACCGCCCGAGGCACGCCCGCCGAAGTGCTCCTTGCCTTCCTCAAGCTCGGACTTACCTCCTTCGGCGGGCCGATCGCGCATCTGGGATATTTCCGCGACGAACTGGTGGTGCGCCGCAAATGGATCGACGAGGCTGGCTATGCCGATCTCGTCGCGCTCTGCCAGTTCCTGCCCGGGCCGGCCTCCAGCCAGGTTGGCTTTGCGCTCGGCCTCCTGCGCGCAGGCCCCCTTGGCGCGCTTGCCGCGTGGACCGCGTTTACGCTGCCATCCGCGCTTCTGCTCGTCTTCTTCGCCATTGCCGCCACATCCTTCGAGGGGCCGTTGGGTATGGGCCTGTTGCATGGGCTGAAGGTGGTCGCGGTCGCCGTGGTAGCGCAAGCCGTATGGGGCATGGCTCAGACGCTGACACCTGACCGGGCGCGCGCGGGGATTGCACTTGGCGCCGTGGTCATCGTGGTTGTGTCGACCGGGCCCGCTGGCCAGGTTGTCGCGATCGCTCTTGGTGCGCTTGCAGGACTTCTTCTTTGCAAAAAGGAAGATCTTCCAGATACAACCCTGCTCCCCTTTCCCATCTCGCCACGCTTCGGCACCGCCTGCCTCGCGATCTTTGCCCTGCTGCTGATCGGGCTGCCTCTCCTTTCCGGGCTTGCGGGGATGCAAGGGCTTACCCTGGCGGATGCTTTCTACCGCGCCGGCGCGCTCGTCTTCGGCGGCGGCCATGTGGTTTTGCCGCTCCTGCAGACGGAGGTCGTGGCGCCGGGCTGGGTGAGCGAGGATGGTTTTCTTGCCGGTTACGGCGCGGCGCAGGCCGTTCCCGGTCCTCTGTTCACCTTCGCCGCCTATCTTGGCGCCGCTGCTGGACCGGAACCCAACGGCGCGCTTGGTGCGGCGATCGCACTCCTTGCCATCTTCGCGCCGGGCTTCCTGCTGCTCTTGGGGGTGCTCCCCTTCTGGGACCAGTTTCGCCGTCGGCCTTTGGCGCAAGCGGCCATGCGCGGCGCCAACGCCGCCGTGGTCGGTATCCTAGGTGCCGCCCTCTACAGCCCCGTCTGGACTGCTGCAATCCTGACGCCGTACGACTTCGCGCTGGCGCTTGCCGGATTTCTGCTCCTGGTGGTCTGGAGAGCGCCGCCCTGGGTCGTTGTGGTCCTTACTGCGCTTGGCGGGATGGGACTTGCCCTGCTGTGACCGCGTTGCGCGTCACGCGATGGCGCGGCCCGACGGCCACTCGATGACCACTTGATAACGGTCGGCCTCCACCGTCCGCGAAACAGTGCCGCGAAGCTGGCGCTTCACCAAGGTTTCGATGAGGCGCGTTCCGAAGCCATTCACGTTGAGATCGATGGCGCTTCCTGTCCGCTCCACCCATTCCAGCCTTAGCACCGCCCCGGTGGACCAGCTTATGTGGAGGTTACCGCCGCCCTTGCCGAGCGCTCCGTACTTTAGCGCGTTGGTGAGCAGTTCGTGCAGGACCAGCCCCAATGCTTGGGCCTGATTGGAATCAAGGGGAAGCGGCGGTCCCTCAACCGTAATCGCCTCGGATTTCCCCCCGACGGAGGCAAGCTCTGCTTCAAGCAGCGCTCGCAGATCGACACTTTCGCCCATCGACGGGTTAAGCAGGTCCTGGGCAGCCGCGAAAGCCTGAAGCTGTCGTTCCAGCGCCTCCAGGAACTCCTCCTTGCTTTCCGCTTCCCGGGCCGTCAATCGTGCAATGCCGGAAATGCGGGCAATGGAATTCTTCAACCGGTGCTTCGTTTCCTCGAGAAGAAGACCACGCAGTTCCGCGGCTTGCTGCGCTTCGCGCGCCGCCTCTCGCTCTGCGGCAATGCGCTGTTCGCGCTGCTGCAAGAGCCGCTGCAGCAAGATCGCGAAGATCCCGCCGACCACCAGTGTCACCAATGATGGTCTCAGAAGCATCGGTCCCGGATCACGGAAGGCCAGATCGACTCGCCACTCTCGGTCGGCGACGGTTATCGGAAAGCTTCCCCGCCACGTCACCGGATGTTCCGGCTCAAGCATCACGGTTCCTGTCACGGCGTCGAACACGCGCGCCTCGACGCCAAGCTCGGTCGGAGTCGAGAGGGCCGTGCGCATCAGGTCGCCGACGCGGTAGGGCGCATACACCATGCTGTGAACCGTGCGACCGTCTGGACGCATCACCGGCAGGTAGATCAGGAAACCAGTCTGCTTCTCGTCGGTGATCTCCTGCACCAGTTCCACCGGGGCTGTTGCGGTCGCATTGCCGGAGCGCCAGGCACGCTCCATCGCGTCGCGCCGCACGGGATCGGAATACATGTCGTAGCCGATGGCGGCCTGGTTTCGCGCATCCGGCGGCTCGAGCACGACGATCGGAAAGCGATAGGGCTGGTCAGTTTGCGGCCAGATCTGCTGGTCGCCGCCATAGGAGGAGCGCAGGATCGCGAGGGCCTCGGACACATTCCCGGCCGCCTCAAAGAGCGCTATGCCGACGCCCTGCATCCCACCGGTCGGATCCTGGTCGTCGTCGCGTTCGAGAAAGTGGCGAATGTCTTCAACATTGATGTCGTAGTCATTGGCAATCAGGAATGAGCGAAGATAGGACAAGAGCGACATCTGCATCTCGATCCGACCTTCGATGCGGTCGGCAAGCATGCCGAGGTCATGAAGTTCCTGGCGCGCACGTGTGCGTTCGAACGCAACGGCGACCGCGAGCGACAGCGCCAATACGAACGTTGCCGCAAGAAGCGGTCCAATCTTCGGTCCCCTCAGGCTGCGCAGTATTGCCAGATCCTTTTCAGCCCGCCCATTCGGCGCTATTTCCCCCGCCGAACATCAATGAGATTCCCATGCCCGAGGATTGCGGCTGCATCTTGGCGCTTGGCCGCTATCGTACAGCAGGACCGATCAGGCGGAGACCTGAGCAATCCAGTCGGGGAGGCTGTAATAATTGGAGACGCGGGCAACCTTGGCGTCGCGGATCTCGAAGAAGGCACCGGCAGGCAGGCGATAGGTTTGGCCATTGGCTTCCGGCAGGCCCTCGTCCGTTGCAAGATATTCGCCGTTGACGATGAATTCTGCCGCCGCACGGGTGCCGTCCTCGTTTGCCATCACCACCATGTCCGTCAGCTTCTCCCGATAGCAGCGGTTCATATGGTCCATGAACGTCGCAAAGGCCTGTTTGCCCACCTGCCGTTCGCCCTGATTGATGTCGTGGATGACGTCGTCCGTCAGCAGCGCGAGAAAGCGCTCCATGTCCTGAGCATTGAAGGCGTCGTAGTAGGCGCGGACGGTTTCGGTGGCAGTCATGCGGATCCTCGTCATCTTTGCAGGGTTGGATCGGTCGGGAGCTGATTGTATAACCGCTGCGCACGCGGCTGGATACAATCTATGACACTCGAAATAAAAACCTTTTCCGGAGCTGATGCCGTTCCCCATCTCGCCGACCTTGCAAGGCTGCGCATCACCGTCTTCCGCGATTTCCCTTATCTCTACGACGGTGATCTCGCCTATGAGGAGCGCTATCTCGCCACCTACATGAAGTCGCAAGGCTCCATCTTCGTCCTTGCTTTCGACGGACCGAAGGTCGTCGGCGCCTCTACGGGCACTCCGATGGCTGCGGAAACCGAGGAGGTACAGGCGCCCTTCCTCGCCAGTGGACGCAATCCCGCAGACTACTTCTACTTCGGCGAAAGCGTGCTGCTTGCCGCCTATCGCGGCCGCGGGGTCGGCGTCGCCTTCTTTCGCGAGCGCGAAGCGCAGGCGCAACGTCTGGGGCTCCGCTACACCACCTTCTGCGCCGTTGAGCGCCCCTTGGACCACCCGCGCAGACCCGTCGATTACCAGCCGCTCGATGCCTTCTGGAGAAAGCGAGGCTACCGCCATCATCCGGAGCTTGCCACCACCTTCACCTGGCGCGACCTGGATGAGACGGCGGAAAGTGCAAAGCCCCTTTCCTTCTGGATCAAGGATCTTGCCGCATGATCAAGCTTGCCGCCTGCCAATACGCTATCGAGCTGATCCAGACCTGGGAGGATTACGCGCACCACCTTGCCGCGCTCGTAGAGGAGGCCGCAGCCGAGGGCGCTCAATTGCTGCTCATGCCGGAATATGCGGGCCTTGTGCTGGCGGGACAGCTTGACGCAAACATGCGCTCGGATCTCCACGGTTCGATCGCCGGCATCCAGCCACTGATCCCGCGCTGGCTCGAACTTTGCGAGGCGCTCGCCCGCAAGCACCGTATCGTCTTCCAGCCCGGCTCCGCCCCTGTGCTGGATCCAGATGGCCGATACCGCAACCGCGCCTGGCTGTTCGGCCCCGACGGGTTGATCGGCCACCAGGACAAGCAGATCATGACGCGCTTTGAGCGCGAGCAATGGGGGATCGCCGCAGGCGAAGACGGGCTCAAGGCATTC
>CAYNED010000114.1:0-8474 GCA_964396135.1 uncultured Neorhizobium sp. | reverse complement strand
CCGGCCTCTTCGCGCATGTACCAAGCCGAATCGGAGTCCCTCAAGACACCCATCTCGGGCAGTCCCTGCCGACGGCGCTCCTGAATGGCTGGATGCGCTTCCGTGACGATATACTGGTGCTCTACCGGGATGACGGGAATGTTGATGCCCACCATTTCACCAGTCTTGCGGGCGAAGTTTCCGGTGCAGGAGATGACGTGTTCGGCGGTGACCTCGCCTTTGTCTGTGGTCACCTTCCACAGCCCGTCAGCCTGCTGCTCGATCGCGGTGACGGTGGTGTTGCGGTAGATAGTGGCGCCACGATCACGCGCCCCCTTGGCAAGCGCCTGGGTCAGATCGGCAGGCTGGATATAGCCGTCGTCCGGATGCTGGATGGCGCCGAGAAGGCCATCCGTTTCGCAAAGCGGCCAGACCTCCTTGACCTGCTCCGGCGTCAGGATGTTGACCCTGACGCCAATGGTCTCGGCGATGCCTGCATAATACATATACTCATCCCAGCGGTCCTTCGTCCGAGCCAGGCGGATGTTGGACACCTTCGAGAAGCCGACATTCATGCCGGTTTCTTGCTGGAGTTCCTCGTAGAAGCGGACCGAGTACTTATGCAACTGTCCGACCGAATAGGACAGGTTGAACAGCGGAAGCAGGCCTGCCGCATGCCAGGTGGAGCCGGAAGTCAGTTCCTTGCGCTCGATGAGAATGCTGTCGTCCCAGCCCTTCCTGGCCAGGTGGTAGAGCGTCGAGACCCCCACCACACCGCCTCCGATCACCACGGCGCGCGCATGTGTCTTCATGAAAAGGACCCCTTGCATCAGCCGTCTCACGGGAACGGCGCTTGATCTCTGATCCTGGACTATGCCGTTCCGGGTGATCCGCCAAATGCCTGATTACGACATGGAAAAAGCTTGCCGCGACGGCTTTATGGCTGGCTCAGACGCCTGCTCCGCCCTCGATCACCTCGCTCTCGTTCGACACCGTTCTGCGCTCGTCCTGTCCTGGCCGCGGCAGGATCATGATGTCCTGGCGCGCGTAAGGAATCTCGATGCCTTCGCGCTCGAAGCGCTTGAGGATCTCGATCCGCACGCCCGCACGAATCCGGATGCCGTCAGAATAGTCGGCCAGGCAGAAGCGCAGTTCGAAATCGAGTGACGAGGCGCCGAAGGCAAGGAAGTCGACATGCGGCTCCGGGTTGCGCAACACTTCCGGCACCGCTTGAGCGATCTCCAGAAGGATTGCGATCACTTTCTCCGGGTCTGTGCCATAAGCAACCGAGACAGGGATCTCGGAGCGCTGAACCCGATTTCGATGGGTCCAGTTACCAACGGGAGCGTTGATGAGGTCGGAGTTGGGAACCACGATCGATTGCTTGCGAAAGGTTTCGATCTCTGTCGCACGCACCGATATCCGCTTGACGATCCCTTCGGTCGTGCCGGTGACGACGTGATCACCAACTTTGAAGGGCCGCTCCACAAGCAGGATGAGACCCGACACAAAGTTGGAAACGACGTTCTGCAGGCCGAAACCGATACCGACCGAGAGAGCCGAGGCGACGAGGGCGAAGCTTGAAAGGTCGATACCAGCGGCCGAAACGCCAATGAGCAACGCAAGCCCGACCCCGAGATAGCCAATGCCGGTCTTAACGGAGTTGCGGACGCCGGCATCGACTTGGCTGCGGGCCATGACATTGCCGTCAACCCATCTCTGCACCCAGCCGGTGGCGACATATCCTAGTGCAAAGAGCAGAAGCCCGCCCAGGATGCCAACCAGGGAAATCGTGATGTTGCCGATCGTTATCGCGGTGAAGAAGCGATAGAACCAAGCCTCGATATCCGCAATCTGGAAGCCCCATGTCAGCAGGATCAGCGGCACGCCGATCATCAGCGCGAACGCGTAGATCGCAAGTCCCGCAACGAGCCCCCACTGGTCAAGGGCGACCTCTCCCCACCCCCGACGCTCTGAGAGACGTTCCCCCAGCGCCGTCCTGCCGAAGACACCCTGCCGCGACACCGCCTTGCCGGTCAGCAGGCCGATGTACATCGTCACCAATACAGCTCCGGTCAGGACGATCTGTGTCGCCACAAACCGGGCAAAGCCAACATATCCTACCATCACGGCAAAGATCAGGAAGCCGCCCATCAGCCGCAGCAGGAGCGGTAGGAAGCGCGGCCACGGTCGGCCAGGTCCGGTGGGGCTGCCATCAGCGGCCATCACCGGCCGCAGGAAAGACAGCATGATGAGGATGACGCCGATAATGATCGAAGCAATCACCGTCTTCGCGACCGTTACGACGAGGGGAGAGTTCAAAGTTTCGCTGATCGTTCCAAGAAGATAATCGAGCCCGTTGACCACGGCCATCAGGATCACCGCCCAGCCGATCAAATTTGCGCCCTGATCCGTTACGCGGACAAGGCGCCAGTCGGGCTCCTGCGGGGCCAGCACCGCATGGGTGAGGCGGGCGGCAAAAGAAACGAACCAGATGAAGCCGAACAGGCTCGCTATGATGGGGGCGACGTCCGGTCGGAGGACGTTGAAGCCGTCCAGGAGCAGGTAGGAGGCAATAAGGAAGGCGGCCAGTGACATAGTCCGGATGACGACGGACCAGAAGGCTACGCCAAGACGCTTCAGATATGAGGGGGCCTGACCATCCCGGGCCCTGCTCCTGCCGATATATCCGCCGAAGAGCCGGTATCCGGCCGAGCGAATGACAAGGCCTGCAACGAGCGACAATCCGACGGCGCCGAGCAGAGAGACCGTCTTGAACCGCGCTGCAAAGTTCAGCCAGTTGCCGATCACGTCTCCCAGTCGTCGCAATTCGACCGCAAACGCATTGCCAGCATCGACGAAAAGTTCCGCCGACAGCTCCGTATGCCGGAACAGCGTCTGCGTGAACAAAGCCCGCCGAATGTTGGTGATGTTGTTGGCTAGCTCATCTGCGGTAGTCGAAAGGCGTTCGGCATCCTCGATGACGACGTTGAGTTCCCCCCGTTCGTTCAGCAACCGGACGCGCTCGTCTCGAACGGCGCCCGGTTCCGGCGGTTGACCGTTCTGCGGGGGCTCGCCCAGCGTGTCCAATCTGCCCTGTATCTGGCCTGACCTGGTGTTGAGCGCCTCAGAGACGGTACGCATCTCCGTGACGATTTCATCGATCTCGACCCGCAGTTCTGCAAGGCGGGCATCGTCGCGCGCGCCCTCCACTGCCGAACGGGAGCGGTCCAACCGGCTGCGGAGCGTCTCCAAAGCCTGGCGCATTTCGGCATTGATCGAATCGCTAGTGACCACCCCCTCCTGGCTCTGGGCAGCCGCGGAGCCCGCATCAGCCATCGGCACGGCCGTCGCGATAATGAGCATCGACAGGATGACGGCCATCCGCATCAGGAAGGATCGCTGGTAGGGCAAGAACGGTTTCATTCAGCACTCGCTGGTTGGAATCGCTGCGACGCTATTTCTACTTCGTGCCGAAAGGAAGGAAGAGATCGAACGATTTGCCCGTGCTTGGAACCCTGGAACAATTCGCAGCGTTATCATGCGCAACCACCACAGGAGGGTAAGGTATGGAAGACGCAGGTATCGGCTGGATTGCAGCCATCATCATCGGCGGTATCGCCGGCTGGCTCGCAGAGCAATTCATGAAGAGCAATATGGGTATCTTCATGAACATCCTGCTCGGCATCATCGGTGCGATCATTGCGAACGCGTTGCTCGGCCTCATCGGTGTTAGCCTGGGCGGCTGGATCGGTTACCTAATTGCCGGTTTCATCGGCGCGTGCATCCTTATTGCAATCGGCAGAATGTTCAGACGCTGACAGCGCCAACCAAGGGTCTAGAAACCGGCGCCGGGCTTCGACAGATAGTCAAGTTCGGCGTCGGTCGTTTCACGACCCAGGAACGCATTCCGGTGCGGGAACCGCCCGAACTCACGAACAACCGCCAGATGTCTTTGGGCGTAATCCAGATATTCAGGGTCGCCCAATGCTTCAAATAGAGCAACCGAACGCTCCTGATCGGCGAGGGCTTCGGAATGCTCGAACGGCAGGTAGATGAAACCACGCCGCTCCGAAGGTGTTTCGGCATCCGCTCCTGCCGCGAGCGCTAGATTTGCCTCACGTAACGCCATCCAGTCCGTAGCGAATGCCAGGGCTGTTCCGCGATAGATATTCCGTGGAAACTGGTCGAGCACAATAATAGCAGCCAGTCGGCTCTCTGGCGTGCTGCGCCACTCTTCTACCTCACCCCGGGCAAGTTCGAGATGCACATCACGAAAGCGGCGGCTGATTTCCTCATCAAGGGCATCTGAGCGCTGAAACCACTGCTGCCGCGTTAGGCGGCCAAACCAGAATTCCAGGATTTCCTGCTGCGCCTCAGTCGTCACGGCTCTCTCCTCATGGAAGTTTCAGACCGTCATGGTTCTTGTCCAGCATGAGACACAAAGCCTCCACCACCAAGTTATGATCCTCGCGTTGCGGAAGCCCAGACACGGTGACCGCGCCGATGCAGCCTGTTCCCGCCAAAATAATTGGGAAGCTGCCACCATGCGTGGCGTAGTCCGCGTGCGGGAGCCCATACTTTTCTTCGATCGTGGTGCCCTGCTGCGACAGCTTAAGTCCCATCGCATAGCTCGACGTGAAGAAGCGTAGCGTCACGGCGCGCTTGCGCCGGACCCACGCCGCATTGTCAGCGCTTGTGCCAGGGAGCGCACAGTAGAAAACGGGCATGGCATGGAGAAAGACATCGATCACGACGGACGGGCCGCGTTTGATTGCCAGGTCGCGCAGGCTCGAGCCGAGTTCCCAGCCAGTTGCGGGATTGAAGCTGGCGAAGCGGAGTTCCTGCTCCTGTTGAGATATCCGCGCCAAGTCCTCTTCGACCGCCATGGAAAATCCTTTCTGCTGCGCGACATTCATGACCAGTGCGCGCCAGATGTAAAGCGGTACCGGGGTCGGGCCTTGCGGCTAAGCCTGTAGAAGCGTGTGGATGGCCGAAAGCACCATATCGTGCTGATAAGGCTTCGGCAGGAAGTGGGTGCGCGCGGGAAGCAGCATCGGGTCCAATCGCACGACGCCAGACGTGATGATGATACCGATATGCGGTCTCAGCGCCCTCACCCGTTGCGCAAGCTGAATTCCGTCCATGGATCCGGCCATGTTGACGTCGGTGAAGACGATGTCGATATCGGTGCGGTTGCGAAGAAGGACCATGGCCTCGTCCGCGTTTCCAGCCTCGAGCACCACGTGACCGACCTCTTCCAGTGCATCCAGCGTCGTGAATCGAATGAGCGGCTCATCTTCGACGATGAGTACGACGGCCTTCTGAACGGACATGTGCAACTCCATGATCTCGGTGTCGGCTAAGCACGTTGACATCTTCAAAGAAATGACGAGCGCTGCGACCTACACGCTGGCGGGCCATATAGGCAAAGCCAGCGGAAATCGCCAGCCTTTTACCGTCCGGATGAGTACTCCCTCGCACGAGAAACATGCGTTGCTGCAGCAGCCTCAACGAGAATCAGGAGACACCGAAGCTCATCCGCCCTCCCAGATTGCGATCGTGCAGGAGCCCCGTCTCACCATAGACAAGCGGCTTTAGCGTCGTATCGGCACAGGATGAGAGATCTGCTTACCATCCCTTGCTTTTCCTCGTTGTGGATGTTGAACTTGATCGCATCCACACGTTAGCTCCACTGCAGCCGGCTTTGGGCGGTCAGGGGCTCGCGGACCCACTGCTCGCGAGAGTTGGTGAGCCCCGATACAGACACAGGGAAACGGCCATGACGGACGATCATCACCAGCACGCGCCCGAATCGGACCATTGGCGCGAGCATGGCTTGAAAGTCATTCCTGGTAGTTCCCTCGACCCAAACACAGCACAGACTCCGGGGATGAACCGCGCCACGGCCATCAACCACGCACGGGCCGGTGCCGAGAAGATCTGGGCCGGCACCGTCACTATCCATGCCAATGCCAAGACCGGCGCTCATCATCACGGTGAACTGGAGAGCATCATCTACGTGCTGAAAGGCAAGGCCCGGATGCGCTGGGGTGACAACCTGGAATATCTGGCGGAAGCGGGGCCGGGAGACTTCATCTACGTTCCGCCCTTCGTGCCACACCAGGAGATCAATGCCAGCAGGGATGAGACACTGGAATGCGTGCTCTTCCGCTCAGGTCAGGACCCGGTCGTTGTCAACCTGGATATCGAACCTGTCGAGAAACCCGAGGAAGTCCTGTGGACTGATCCCATCCACAAATGAATGCAACCGTTCCTCGATAGAGAGGCCGAGCACGCACCCTTTTCTTCCTGCGCGCCCGCTCTAGCTGATGATGAAGATGCAGCTTAGAGATGCGCGATGGCGAACAAGGCGGCGGAAGACAACCAGGAGAAGACCCAGCTCAAGCGGGTCATGGGACCGGGCCTGCTCCTTCTTTTCATTATTGGCGATGTTCTTGGAACCGGTATCTATGCGTTGACGGGTGAAGTTGCTGCCGAAGTAGGCGGCATCGTATGGCTACCGTTCCTCATTGCCTTCGTTGTCGCGCTGCTCACGGCCTGCAGCTATCTTGAGCTCGTCACGAAGTATCCAAAGGCCGCCGGTGCTGCGCTTTACACCCACAAGGCGTTTGGAATTCACTTCGTGACCTTCATTGTCGCCTTTGCTGTGATGTCATCCGGCATCACATCCGCTGCAACTGCATCGCGCGCCTTCGCCGCCAACTTCGCCACCTCCTTCGGATTTGAAGCGGGGGCCTGGGGTGTGCCTTTGATCGCTGCCGTCTTTGTCGCTCTGGTTGCCCTCATCAACCTGCGCGGGGTCAGCGAAAGTGTTAAGATGAATGTCGTGCTGACACTCGTCGAACTCTCCGGTCTGCTGATCATCATCTTTATCGGCGCCTGGGCAATTGCGGATGGACAAGGCGACGTCTCCCGGGCCTGGACATTCGACGCCCCAGGAGAGCGAGGCATGGTCGCGGGCGTCATCGCCGCAACCACCCTCGCCTTCTTCGCCATGGTCGGTTTCGAAGACTCGGTCAACATGGCCGAGGAAACGAAGGACCCGACGAGGATGTTTCCAAAGGTGCTGCTGACGGGCCTGGCGATCACGGGTGTGATCTATGTCCTGGTATCGGTTTCGGCCATCACACTGGTCCCGGCGGCAGAACTGGGAGAAGGCGAAACGCCGCTGCTCAAGGTGGTGCAGGCAGGCGCGCCATCCTTTCCCATCAGTATCTTTGGGATCATTACCATGTTTGCCGTAGCGAACTCCGCGCTCATCAACATGCTGATGGCCAGCCGCCTGATCTACGGGATGAGTCGCGAAGGCGTTCTGCCATCCTTCTTTGGCCATGTGCACGGAAAACGGCAAACTCCGGACATGGCGATCATCTTCACGTCCGTGCTGGCAGTGGTGCTGATACTATTTGCCGGTGGCGTACCGGAGCTGGGTGGCACCACATCGCTCTTGCTCCTTTGCGTCTTCACCGTCGTCAACATCGCGGTCCTCGTTCTGCGGCGCGACCGGGTCGAACATGAGCATTTTCGCGCGCCGACTGCGCTCCCTGTTCTTGGAACACTATCCTGCGCCTTCCTGGCAGGGCCGTGGACCGGACGCGACCCGATCCAGTACGTGATCGGCGCCAGCCTCATCGGTCTCGGCATCGTTCTCTGGCTCGCAACCTCCGCCTTCATGAAGCGGCGAGGAGAAGAGCCTGCCTAGCCGATCCGAGCGCTATCGCGCGACAATCGATAGCCGCCCGTTTTGTCCGACGTTCACCGCCACATCTTTGTAATCGCTGATAATCGGATGACGAGTCTCGATTGGGTGCGAATGGGTCGCCGTGACGACCACCACGTCTGCGCCCGCCGCTTCGCCTGCAGTCACGCCGGCTGCAACGTCTTCGAAGACAAGAGCTTCCGCCGGGTCGACCCCAATGCGTTCAGCACCAAGCAGGTAGCACTGCGGATGCGGTTTGCCGACTTCGACGTCTTCGGCGGTGACCATGAAGAGAGGCTGGGGTATGCCTGCAGCTTGTAAGCGCGCGCGTGCCAGGTCGATTGGTGCAGACGTCACGATTGCCCATCGATCGACGGGCAAGGACGCCAGGAACTCGGCGGCCCCATCTATAGCAACCACGCCCTCAACATCTTCAATCTCACCACGAAGGATCTCGGCCGCTTCCGCCACGGGATCGATTCCGGGCAGGTCGAGGCCGGTAATCGTGTCGATCCCGCGCTTGCCGTGCATCGTCGGCAAGAAGGTGGCTACATCGAGCCCATGCCGTGTTGCCCAACGCCCCCACACCCTTTCTGCGGCAGCGATCGAGTTGAGAATTGTCCCGTCCATATCGAACAGGAAGCCGGCATAGCTTTTCAAGAATTGGGAATGCGGTGGGGACACAAGGGCTCCGATAGGGACTGGCTGCAACAGCCCCCGAGTACCGTCTTCAGTAAGACAGGGCAACCGGCGGCGATTGCTAACGAAGCTC
>CAYNED010000113.1:0-8491 GCA_964396135.1 uncultured Neorhizobium sp. | reverse complement strand
GCATCTGGGGATGGGCATGGTCGGCCTCATCCAGGTCGGCGACGGGAACACCAATATCGACAAGGTGAAGGCCATCAAGCTCCCCGGCAAAGCAAAGACCAGGATGGAAGAGCTGCTTGCTCAAGCAAATGGCGGGTAATTGATAATGAACTGTGCACCAACGGCCGGCTGGAGCACAGCGTCCAGCGCCATGGCGCTGGACGATCAATTCCGAATGCTATCCAGCGCGGAAGCGTAGAAGATTATATCACCCCGAGTGCATCCATCGCCTGAGCAACCCGGACGAAGCCTGCGATGTTGGCGCCAAGCACATAGTCACCGGGGGCACCATATTCCTCGGCCGTTCCGGCGCAGGTGTCGTGGATGTTGCGCATGATGTTGGCTAGCCGGGCCTCTGTTTGCTCGAATGTCCAGCTGTCGCGCGAGGCATTCTGCTGCATTTCCAGAGCGGAAGTCGCCACACCTCCGGCATTGGCCGCCTTGCCGGGGGCGAAGAGAACACCAGCCTCCTGGAAGATGCGGATCGCATCCGGTGTCGAGGGCATGTTGGCGCCTTCACCGACGGCGATGACACCATTCTTGACGAGCGTTTTGGCATCTTTCCCAGTCAATTCATTTTGGGTCGCCGAAGGCATGGCCACATCGCATGGAACGTCCCAGATGGAACCTGCGTCGGAATTGACGAAATAGACGCCCTTACCCTCACCCCTGGCATGGAGATAGTCGGAGATGCGGGCGCGGCGGATTTCCTTGATCTCCTTGAGGAGCTTCAGGTCGATGCCATTCTCGTCGACGACATAGCCTGAGCTGTCGGACACCGCCAGAACCTTGCCGCCGAACGACTGGACCTTCTCGATCGTGTAGACTGCGACATTGCCTGAGCCTGAAACGACGACCTTCTTGCCGTCAAAGCCCTGCCCTTTCGTGGCGAGCATGGACTGGACGAAATAGGTGTTGCCGTAGCCCGTGGCTTCGGTGCGGGCGCGGGAGCCGCCGTAGAAAAGTGCCTTGCCTGTCAGCACGCCTGCTTCATAGCGGTTCGTGAGTCTCTTGTACTGGCCGAACATGTAGCCGATCTCGCGCCCGCCCACGCCGATGTCACCGGCGGGCACATCGGTATACTCGCCGATATGGCGGTGCAACTCCGTCATGAAGGATTGGCAGAAGCGCATGATTTCGCCGTCCGAACGGCCTCGAGGGTTGAAGTCGGACCCACCCTTGCCGCCACCGATCGGGAGACCCGTCAGGGCGTTCTTGAACGTCTGCTCAAAGCCTAGAAACTTGATGATGCCGACATTGACCGACGGGTGAAAGCGGATACCGCCCTTATAGGGGCCGAGTGCCGAGTTGAACTGTACGCGGAAGCCGCGATTGATCTGGACCTGCCCCTGGTCATCAACCCAGGGGACGCGGAAAATGATCTGTCGCTCGGGCTCGCAGATTCGTTCGATGAGGGCGTTCTCGAGGTAACGAGGATGTTTGGCTATAACCCGTCCGAGGCTTTCGAGAACCTCTCTCACCGCCTGGTGAAACTCTTGTTCACCAGCGTTGCGCCTCAAGACCTCCTGCAGGATGGGCTCGAGCTTCTCATCGACATTCACCATTTCTTTGCATCTCCTTTGGGCAACTGCTTACGTAAGTGCCACCGGTTACTGCATTAGCGAATGAAGAGAGAATGTCGATGCGGCAAAGATTATTTTTTACGTTCGACCCCGGCCGATTGCACGGCTTCGCCGACGTGACCGTCTGCGGCGACGTTGAAGGCCACAGGACTGGTCGCGGCAAACAGTAAATGTGGAATTTAGAGAGAAAACCTCGGAATGGCCGGATTCGAACCGACGACCCCTTGACCCCCAGTCAAGTGCGCTACCGGGCTGCGCTACATTCCGTTATGGTTTCTCTACCTAGTCGCAATGCCGTGTGAACACAAGCCGACGGCGTTCTAGGAACCCACGACCCTTATGCCAGTCACGTGCGCAACCGCGTTGCGTTACATTCCGACAAGCTCTTGCGAGCAAGATTTCCCTATATTCTTGCCCAAGGCTGCGCAAGCGGAAATGCTCGCACTTAGCGCTTTTCAATGGATTGGATTGTCTAGGAGCGAGCCAACGAATTGCGAGAGCCGAGGAGTCAGCCGATGTGCGGCTCAGGCCGCTCGCGCTTGCGGGCCAAAGAATAGTCCTGGCCGTAGGACGTCCGGAAGGTGCGTGCGGCGCGCGAGGATAGTTCTTGCGCTGCAAGCACCGGGAAGAGACCATCGGCAAAGGTGCCGGTTGCCGGCTCGCTCTCGCCAGTCTCGTAAAGCTTCTTTGTGATCCAGATCATCAGTTCACCCTCCGTCTGCCCCATGAACGGCGCAGGCCTCCTTCGGGTTCCTTATAGCATCCGGAGGTTTACGGATTTTTGACAGGAGCCTTGCTGCATGTCGGACTGAGGAGGCCGGCGATAACCGGCCTCCTCTTGTCTTAGTAGTAGGGCGAACGGCAGGCGCGCCGTGGACCGTTGTATGGCTGGAACGTGTTGTCTGACGCCCGATAGGAACGGTAGCGGTCGTAGCACCAGCGAACATGGGCATTTCCGCCACCGCGATAGTAGCGGGGTTGCTGCGAAGCAATGGCACCGCCGATGATCGCACCGGCTGCCAAGCCGCCGATGATGGCGCCGGCGTTGTTGTGGCGGTGACGGCGGTAATGACGGTGACCATAGTATCGGTCATGACCCCGCCAGCGACGGTGGCCATGCCAGCGATGGCCACGGCGGTGATCGACCTGTTGGACCTTCGTAGCCGTCTCCACCTTGGGAGCCGAGATCGACGGGAAGGCATGTGCCGGCGCCACACCCGTGAAGGCGGTGGCCAGCGAAATCAGAACGACTGCGAGCTTTTTCATCGTTTCCTCACCTCTTTTCTGTCTCTTCTGAGCCAGATGGTCGGGTTTTCTTCCTGAACCAGAGGTGAATGCGCAGGCTTTTATTGCGTTCCGCGGGTTACCGCACTTGATCCAAGAGCCGTTTGCACTCGAGCAGATCAAACAACGCCTCCTGGAGCAGCGCCCGATCCTCCTTGCCGATGCTCCCTTTGCCGATTGAGACTTCGGGCATGTCGTCATCGGCATTCGACCCGAATCCGAAGAAGCGCCCGCTCGGCTTTGCCTTCGGCCGGCCGACGACCTGATCATCTTCGGAGGCGATCTTCGGCTCCGGATGCTTGTCACTGCTGGCGGCGACGATCGCATCCATCGTTGCCAGGTCGCCGGACGCGATGGCTGATACGAACTTGTTGCCATTGGTCTTCAGGAGCTTCTGGACGCCCTTGATTGTATAGCCATGGTCGTAAAGCAGGTGCCGTATGCCTTTCAGCAGGTCGACATCCTCAGGCCGGTAATAGCGGCGCCCTCCACCGCGTTTCATCGGCTTGATCTGCGGAAAGCGGGTTTCCCAGAAGCGCAGCACATGTTGCGGAAGATCGAGATCTTCGGCAACCTCGCTGATGGTACGGAATGCGTCTGGACCTTTGTCCAATTTCGTCTCCCATGAGCAAGCTCACGCATGACTGCTATGAGCTGAGACGACACCGGAAGTGCAGGTGCGAATCAGCGTATATTTCAGCGGTCTAGTCGCTGCAATTCAAGTGTGTGCGAAGGAAGCGAACAGGCAAATATATCAAGCGGCCGGCGCAGCAGGCTTCTGCTTCAGCTTGCGCGAATTATGCGCCCGCAAGATCCGCTGCTTCAGGACGTTCGAAGCCTTGAAGGTCATGACGCGGCGGGGAGAGATCGGCACTTCCTCACCGGTCTTGGGATTGCGGCCAATGCGCTCATTCTTCGCGCGCACCTGGAAGGTGGCGAAGGATGAAAGCTTCACGACTTCGCCGCGAACGATCGCATTGCAGATTTCGTCGATGATCGTTTCAACCAACTCGGCCGATTCCGTTCGCGAAAGACCGACCTTGCGAAATACCGACTCCGCCAGATCCGCCCTTGTCACCGTTTTTCCGGCCATGATCCCCGCCCAGTTCGTCATCGTGCGTAAGCTGAGGGAGAGTATTTTGCTTAAGCGCCAGGGTCAAGCTCTACTGTAAAAACAGGAGCTTCGCCCAATGTCCTACAATGGGGCAGGTCGCTGGCGGGCGCTACCAGCGTAGCAGCACCGCGCCCCAGGTGAACCCTCCGCCCATCGCTTCCAGCATCACGAGGTCGCCCTGCTTGATGCGCCCATCGTCCAGTGCCACCGAAAGCGCCAGCGGGATTGAGGCTGCCGAGGTGTTGCCATGCAGATCCACCGTCACCACCACCTTCTCCGTGGGAATGCCAAGCTTCTTGGCGGAGCCATCGATAATACGGCGGTTGGCCTGGTGGGGGACGAGCCAGTCGAGATCCTCTGCGGTCGTACCGGTGGATGCGAAGGCGGCTTCAATCACGTCGGTGATCATACCGACGGCGTGCTTGAAGACCTCCCGGCCTTCCATGCGGAGGTGGCCAACCGTACCCGTGGTCGAGGGGCCGCCATCGACATAGAGCTTTTCCTTGTGGCTTCCATCGGAGCGAAGATGCGAGGTGAGAATGCCCCGGTCTGCAAGCGTTCCCTCCCCTTCGGCAGCTTCGAGCACCAGCGCGCCGGCACCGTCACCGAAGAGAACGCAGGTCGTGCGGTCTTCCCAATCGAGAATTCGGGAAAAAGTCTCCGCACCGATTACCAGCACGCGCTTGGCCATCCCGCCACGGATATAAAGGTCGGCCGTCGCCATCGCATAAACGAAGCCCGAACAGACCGCTTGCATGTCGAAGGCAAAACCATGCGTCATTCCCAGCCGCTGCTGGATGTTGACCGCCGTCGCCGGAAAAGTGTTATCGGGTGTCGATGTGGCGACCAGGATGAGGTCGATGTCGTCGGGTGTCAGGCCAGCCTTGTTGAGCGCGGCGCGTGCCGCCTGCTCGCCGAGAGACGCCGTCGTCTCGCCCTCCCCGGCAATATAGCGCTGGCGTATTCCAGTTCTTTGAACGATCCACTCGTCCGAGGTCGCGACGACGCCCTCCAATTCCCGATTGGTCACGACGCGCTTGGGCAAGGCTGCCCCGTAACCGCGTACCACTGAACGGATCATATGATATATATCCTGTTGTCAGGCCGCCTCGGGGTCAGCCGGGGGCTGACGTCGGGCATGATAAGTGTTGAGATCTTCGATGATCTTTTCGTTGAGCTTGTTGCGCGCCATGTCGTAACCGACATCGATTGCCGCGGCGAAGCCTTCCGCATCGGTTCCGCCATGGCTCTTGATGACAATGCCATTGAGGCCGAGAAACACGCCGCCATTTACCTTGCGGGGGTCCATCTTCTCCCGCAGCCGATCGAAAGCACCCTTGGCAAAAAGATAGCCGATCTTGGCAAGGAGGGTTCGCGACATGGCCTCGCGCAGAAGCTGGGCGATCTGGCGCGCGGTCCCCTCGGCAGCCTTCAGCGCGATGTTGCCGGTGAAACCTTCCGTCACCACAACGTCCACCGTGCCCTTGCCGATATCATCGCCTTCAACAAAGCCGTGATACTGGATCGTCGAAAGGTTGGCCTCGCGGATCAGCCGGCCGGCCTCCTTGACCTCCTCAAGCCCCTTCACCTCCTCGACGCCGACATTGAGAAGGCCGACCGTCGGGCGGTCGACTTCAAAGAGCGCACGCGCCATCGCGCCGCCCATCAAGGCGAAATCCATCAGCTGCTGTGCATCGGCACCGATCGTCGCGCCGATGTCGAGAACGATGCTTTCGCCTTTCAAGGTGGGCCAGATACCCGCGATCGCTGGGCGTTCGACATGCGCCATGGTCCTGAGGCAGAACTTCGCCATGGCCATAAGCGCGCCGGTATTGCCGGCGGAGACGGCGACGTCCGCATGTCCAAGTTTGACCGCTTCGATGGAGCGCCACATGGTCGACACATAGCGGCCGCGCCGCAGGGCTGCACTCGGCTTCTCGTCCATCCCCACGGCAAGCTCACAGTCGTGAAAGACCGACCGTTCGCGCAGTTTCGGATACTTGTCGAGGTAAGGTTCGCACTCCGCTTGTAATCCGAACAGCACGAAGCTCACGTCCGGATGTCGTTCCAGCGCCTTTGCCGCACCGGGAATGACGACTTCGGGACCGAAATCGCCACCCATGACATCAAGAGAGATTTTGATCACGCGTCCCTGATCCTTTTACTCGCCGAGGCGAAATCGAGGCCAAAATAATGGTTCTGGTGGTGCTTACAACCCAATGATGGCGAATTCCATCCTAGTCTTTCTTTTTCCAGTCCTTCAAAACGGCGAAGGGAGACGGACGCCCTGCCTCCAGCGCGGGGTCGCCTTCAAGGTGATCTTCGAAGCCTGCGCCTTTCTTGCGAGGATAGGGATCGATGGCAAGCGCGACGGCTTCAGCTACCACTTCGCCAGCATCGATCGTATCGCCTGTGAAGGTTTCGGGGGCATCGGGCCCTTCAGGATCGAGCACCATTTCGGCTGTCTCGCTCAGGACGATGCGGGCTAGCTTGGACCCTTCCGGGACGAAGACCTGCTCGAACGACTCGTCGATCCTGGACATTACCGGATCCAGCGTGACCACGCAGGCCTGCTCGATTTCCGCCTTTACCCGCCCCTTGATGCGGATGCCGTCCTTCTTCCAGCGGGTGATCTGCATCTCGGACTTCAGCGAATGAACGCCAAGCACCTTCCAGAGTTCGGCAAGGGCCTTCAGCTCCGCCGGTCCAGCCTCCATCTTGATGGTCACGGGGTTGGCGGAAACATGCCCGACCCGTACGGGGTAGGAGAACCGTGGCTTGGCGGTGTGTTCGTGATCCGGCGTCATGCTTACCTCACTTCTCCGGTGCCGGCACTACGACCGTCCCCCGGGCAATTTCGTCCTCGTCGACCGTAGCCAGCGCACCCTCGGCGAAGATCATCCAGTTCGCCAGCTCAACCATCGGCTTCGCAGGCTTGACGTCCGGATGAAGGTTGCGGGCCAGCGCCTCTGCAAGGCTGTCGCGATCATTCGCATCAAGTGCTGCAGCATAGCTTTCCAGGCGCCCATAAAACATGCCGGCCAGCTTCTTCATCCGCTTCGGCACACTCGGATCGCCGATCCCCAGTTCGCGGATGGAGTGATCGATGTCCTGGAAGAAGGCATCGACGATCTCCTGTGCCAGTTCCTGGCCACTTACACCGGACCGTGCCGTGCGTCGGAAGAACAGGATCAGGACGATCGACAGCATCTCGAAGCGCCCCATCACCGTGTCCGGAACACCAAGATCGCTATAGAAAAAGGGAAAGCGGGCCGCCGATGTCAAGGATGCATACTGACGATCAACGATCGGCTGGTTGCGTTTCTTCTTCTTGAACAGATCAAAGATCATAAGAATTCTCACAGTTAGCCGCCATGTGTTGCATGGAAGCGCAAGCTGGTTTACCGAAGCAGGCACGAATTGCAACGGCGTTGCGGCGCAGGCGGGTAACGCCGCCCCATCATCGGCTTCAGGCGGAAGGCACCCTTCCCCGGAATAGCCACAATGATGTGGACAGCAGGTAACGGCGAATGCCGCAATCGAAGGTTCGGAAGCCTGAAAAGGCAGTGTTAAGGTCTGAAATGAAGTTCTTGAGCAGAACCGCAGCAGCGGCCATCATTGCATCGGTAGCCGTAACCGGCTGCACCTCCATGGAGATTGGCCAGACCCTGTATAACGGCTACGTGCTGGACGAGGAGTCTCTGGCTCTGATCCCGGTCGGTTCGAGCCGCGAGCAGGTGCTGCTCACCATGGGCACGCCCTCTACGACCGCAACCTTCGACAACGAGGTGCTCTACTACATCTCGCAGAAGCGCCAACGCGCCGCCGCCTTCATGAAGCCACGGCTTGTCGAGCAGACGGTGCTTGCCATCTACTTCGATAAGGACGGCGTGGTGGAACGCAAAGCCAACTACACACTCCAAGATGGCAAGGTCTTCGATTCGATCTCGCGCACGACGCCAACCGGCGGCCGCGACCTGACCTTCCTGCAGCAGCTTCTGTCGGGTGCCGGCGGCGCCGGGAACGCCAATGCAGCGCGCAGCATCTTCCAGAACCTGGGGCAGTAGCAGGTTCAAACTTTCCAGCAAAAAGCCCGCGAGAGCAATCTCGCGAGCTTTTCATGTTTGGTGACAGAGATCAGCCGGCAAGCACCGCGAGAAGCAGCAGCGCTACGATGTTGGTGATCTTGATGGCCGGGTTGACGGCCGGGCCGGCGGTGTCCTTGTAAGGATCGCCCACCGTGTCGCCAGTAACGGAGGCCTTGTGGGCGTCCGAACCCTTCAGATGCTTCGTCCCGTCCTTGTCGACGAAGCCGTCCTCGAAGCTCTTCTTGGCATTGTCCCAGGCGCCGCCGCCGGATGTCATCGAGATGGCGACGAAGAGGCCGTTGACGATGACGCCGAGCAGCGAAGCGCCGAGCGCCGCAAAGGCCGAGGCTTTTGATCCCGAGATGAGCAGGACGCCGAAATAC
>CAYNED010000112.1:0-8505 GCA_964396135.1 uncultured Neorhizobium sp. | reverse complement strand
CAGCAAGAACTGGATCTCACGCCGCTTCCTTATATCGTCGTCATCGTCGATGAGATGGCCGACCTGATGATGGTGGCCGGCAAGGAAATTGAGGGCGCGATCCAGCGGTTGGCACAGATGGCCCGCGCTGCCGGCATCCATCTGATCATGGCGACCCAACGTCCCTCGGTGGATGTCATCACAGGCACCATCAAAGCCAATTTCCCGACACGTGTTTCTTTCCAGGTCACCTCCAAGATCGATAGTCGCACGATCCTCGGCGAGCAGGGCGCGGAACATCTGCTCGGTCAGGGAGACATGCTGCACATGGTGGGCGGCGGTCGCATCTCCCGCGTTCACGGCCCCTTCGTTTCCGACCACGAAGTGGAAAAAGTGGTGGCGCATCTCAAGTCCCAAGGCCAACCCTCCTACCTCGGCGGCGTCACCGACGATACGGAGCCGGCAGCTGACGAGGAAGAGGATGAAGCCGTCTTTGACCAAACAGGCATGGGCGGCGAAGCGGGACCCGATGAACTCTACGAGCGGGCAGTGAAGGTCGTACAAAGAGACAACAAATGCTCGACGTCATACATCCAGAGGCGCCTGTCGATCGGCTACAACCGCGCAGCCTCGCTGGTTGAAAGAATGGAGCAGGAGGGCCTGGTCGGTCCACCGAACCACGTGGGGAAACGCGAGATCCTCAACGTGCGGGCGCAACCGGATCCTGATGATGGCTGAGCACCAGCTCCTGACAGTGACCTGGTAGCCTGTGGTTGCCGGGGCGCCTGAAGGAAGCTGGAGCGCTTCAAATCCGGTCGCTAAAGTTCGACGTAGCGCAACGGTGTGTCACTTCATCAAACCGGCTGAACGCAAAGCGTTTTCGATCACGTCTTGAATACCGTCCGCACCTGATCTCTTGTTGGGGTTGTTCAATTCCGGTCCTGTCGTGTCGGACGTCTTCGGTGTGGCCTTGCGTTCAAACGACGGGATCAATCCCCAAGCGCGGGCTATGTGCACAGTGGATGAGATCCCAACGTCGAGCATATATGGAGCTGCTCGGCCATAGCCGGTGGTTGGATCCAAGGGGGTTCCGTGTCCCATCCCCCGAACCTGGTAATGTTCAATGACATCTCGCCCGAACGCATCCCTCCACGCCTGATAGGCGTGCCCATCGATGGTCTGTGAAATGGTCGGGTGTGCAGTCACCCCATGAACGCCGCGCCACTGATCGATGGTCGCATGAGCGTTCTCCTTCACGACAGTGTTGTCGGCGTCTCCATGCCAGACCGACACGGTCGGCCATGGTCCCTCATGCCGGCTTGCCCGGCGAAGCACGTCCTGGAGAATGGCTGGCGACGGCAGACCATGCCCCCGCATTCGATCGAATGCTTCGGGCACAGTGGAGGCGGCTCCATAAGGAAGACCGGCAATGATGGCGCCGCCGACAAACACTTCTGGATATGTCGCAAGCATGGCATTGGCCATCGCGCCTCCGGCCGAAAGGCCGGTGACGTAGACGCGTCTTGGGTCAATGCCGTGGTTCTCGATCATGCTCGCGATCATTTCACGGACCGACAGCACTTCGCCCGCACCACGCCTCACATCTTCCCTCTGGAACCAGTTGAAACACAGATTGGCGTTGTTCTGGCGGGACTGTTCGGGGAAGAGCACCGCGAAACCGTAATCGTCTGCGAGTTGAGACCATCCCGATCCTTCGTCATACCCTGCTGCCGTTTGTGTGCAGCCGTGGAGGACGACGACCAAGGCAGGCTTCTCTACGGCTTCGGGGACCTTGCACCAGCCCATCAACTCACCGGGATTGCGAGCCTTGTACTCAAGCCGTGTCAGGCGGCTCGAATTGGTGGCAGAGCCAGGGGACAGTGATCGGTAACGGGCGAGTCGTTCGACCGTGTCTGAAATGCTTCTCATGAATGGCCTGCTTTCCGGAAATTCCCCGACATCCCACTGTCAAGGTAATGGTGCAGTGCACAATTACAAGGCGCGCCGGAAATGAGGGTGGTCGGGCGATCCGCTCGCGTGGAGCAACCTTGCCTTTGAGGAGGTCCGCAGCAACGGATCCCATCGAACGATTTTCTGGAGGATCCTGAGAGGATTTAGGGATCTTCGATCACTCGCTGTCGCGAACCTATGCGAAGCTGCCGGTGATTGTGCGAGATGTCGTCCACATTACGCCAGCCTCGCCATCACTTACTCTTTGACGTTTTCGGCAAGTGCCGAAAGTGCCTCGACATTGCGGACGAGAAGCTTTTGCCGACCACCTTTCACAAGGCCCATGCTTTCCCAGGCGCTGAGAATCCGGGATACGGTATGAAGCGTTGTCCCGGTCATCTCCGCGAGGTCCTGGCGCGAGATCGGGAAGTCGATGCGTATTCCGGCCTCTTCCTTCTTCCCCGCCTGTTTGGTGAGCCGAAGAACGGCATGAGCAACGCGGCGTTCCACCTCCTCCGTCGACATCTCGCGGATGCGCGTATGAGCTTCCTCCAGCCGCTGGCCGATCGTCTGCATTGCTGACACGGCAAGGCGGGGGTTGTGATTGATGAAATCCGGCCAGAGATGCGTGGGCCAACTCAAGGCGATGCTGTCGGTCACGGCGAGCGCCGTTCCGGGATAGTCGCTTCTCTGCAGCGCCTTCGCGAATCCGAAGAGATCACCGGGATGCACCACGCGCACGATGATCTGCTGTCCGCTTGGGGTCACCTGGTTGACCTTCAGGCGCCCGTGAAGGAGCAGGAAGAAATGGGTGGCAGGCGCGCCTTGCTCGAAGACGGCCTCGCCGCTGACGAAACGCTTCGACGCGGCATGGCCCAACAGCACATCGACGCTTTCAGGACTCATCTCCTTGAAAAGCGAAAAATCACGAACCAGACTCTTGTCGATCTTCAAGCCAAACTCCCTGTCACCGCCACAGTGATACACGAGCAGGGAGCCTGACGAAAGCGGCAGAGGAGGGGTGCGACAACCGCTCAGAAACGGAGCGTCTTGCGGAGCAAGTCTTGCAGAGACGTGTACCAGTTGGTCGTCTTGACCAGACGGAAGCCAAGGTTATCCGGAGGTGTGCCGACCGAGCAACCCCCGCCCTTGGGGTCGCGAATGAAGGCGCTCATGGGAGACCGGTGTGGTCCCACCGTAACCCGAACACCGCAGATTTCTTCAACGGAGCGCTGTCCGCCATGGTCGTAGAGGCCCACGCGCCGATGGCAGGTGCTGGTCCACTCCCAGATATTGGCCGCAAAGTCGCCCAGTCCATATTCGTTGTCGCCAAAGCTCCCGGTCGGTTTCGGCGTCGCGTCCCGCTTGGAGCGCAATGCGGCCTCCCGCTCATAGTCCGCGATCCACTTCAAGGCCGGGTTCTTGTTGTTGGGGTCCAGGCCGGCAGCGTCATCCGGGAAGCGCGTGCCGCCAGCAAAGGCAAGCTGGCGATCGGTCGGCAATACCCACTCCTCTCCAGTCTTCTCTGATAACCAGCGGGCATAGGCAGATGCGTCGTCAAAGCTCACGCCTGTCACCGGAACGTCTTGTCCATGTAGACCAGGATTGGCCGCAGCGACGCAGGCCCCCTCCCGCACACAGGCCTCATACTCGGAAACTCTAACATGATGTTTCATGATCGTCAGCGGTTGCCTCTCGATCACGGTGACCAAGGGGGCGTCGACGGGATAGATGCCTCTCACCACTTCCCCATCGGCGCGATAGGTGAAGGTGCGCGGCGCAATCGTCACCGTCTCTGGCTGAAAAAGCACGGCGGTCGACGGGGCAGGCTCAAAAAGCTCCGCCTGCTGGACAATGCCCATGGAGAGCAGGACCAGGAGAGCGACGGGAAGCGCCGTATGAAAATGAGGGGGGAGGGCGGGTTTGTGATCGACGGCAGACATGATCGCCTCCTTCGGGCGAGACCGTGCTTGTCGGTCAACATGCCATTAAGGGCTGGATGCGCGGACCTTGAGCCCGCGCATCCATTGGTTTTTGTCAGGTGCCTGCCGGCGAGACGATCGCTGTCATCAGGTCGTCGTTCCAGTCGCCGGTGACCTTGAAGTGAGCGGCAGCGCCCAGTTCGAAGGCTTCGATCAGGTTGTGGTTCACATAGGCGTAGATGCCGGGCTGTTCGAAGGTATAAAGCGCTGCACCTGCGGTACCGCCGGGGATGAACCAGGTTTCCTGGTCAAGGTCCGGCGGGTTGCGGAACTTGCCGGTTGCCCAGACATAGTCGCCGTGACCACCGATCAGGTGCGGGCGTGTGTCCCGATTTGCCTGCGAGTGGACGATCAGCACCCTTTCGCCAACGGCAGCGGTCATCGCGGCCTCTCCGGTCAAGGCGCCGACTGCGCCGTTGAAGACGATGTGGCTCGGGGTCAAGGTGCGCATCACCTCCAGCGTATCCGAGTAGGATTCGCCCAGGCTGTCGTACTTCTTGAAGTTGCCGGCTTCATCCCGCGGCACATAGAAGTCCTGCTCGCCGACATAATAGATCTTGTCGTAGGCCAGTTCCTTGCCGTGGCCGTCGGTCAGGCCTTCACGTGGCAGCACCATGATGGCGCCGTTCATGCCGGCTGTGACGTGCCAGGGAACCATGCCGGGAGGTGCGCAGTGGTAGACGAAGACGCCTGCCTTGGTTGCCTTGAACCGCAGAACCGCTTTCTCGCCTGGATTGACGACCGTCAGTGCACCGCCACCAAGGGCACCCGTTGCCGAGTGGAAGTCGATATTGTGCTGCAGCTCGTTGGTCTCGGGGTTGATCAATGTCAGTTCGACATAGTCGTTCTGGTGGACCACCATCAGCGGGCCGGGCACAGAACCATTGAAGGTCATCGCATGTACTTCGGTTCCCTGATCATCGAGCACCATCTTCTTTTCTTCGATGGTCAAAGTAAACTCGACGATCTTCGGAGGGCCGTCAGCTTTCTGCGTGTGAGGATGCGCGAAGGGCGGCTTTACAAGCTCCACCTTAACGCGCTCCAGCGAAGACAGATCGGTCGGGTTCGTTACCGGGGCAACTTCTTCGTTGGCAGCCGCAAATGAAGCGCTGACAAGCGGACCAATGGCGCCGGCAATGGCAGCACCGGCCAACATCGAACGTCTGGTCAAACTGAACTGGGTCATCGTCTTTCTCCTAGACTGAGTGGCGGAGCCGTCTCCGTCTCTCTGACGATGAAGCTAGTCTATCGGCTGAAAGCATCTTTGATCCTGAACAAATATTTCCGGTCTTTTTTGCTTGCGGAATGACAAAGAGATCTGGAGCGCCATCAATTAGACAAAGGTCAAATTCGAAAGGAGTTATCTATGACCTTAGACGCCGCGCCACAGCCTAGAAAAGGCGGAATTCCCCGAGGCCTTTCACAAACTGCGCCGGTCCTTTTTTCTTATGGCTTCCGCCCCTTTTTTCTCGGCGCGGCCATCTGGGCAGTCGTTGCAATGCTCCTCTGGCTCTTCAGCCTGGCCGGGGTCGTTGAAATCGCCACCGATTATGGGGCAACCCATTGGCATGCCCATGAGATGCTGTTTGGATACTCCTCGGCCGTACTTGCAGGCTTTCTGCTGACCGCCGTTCCGAATTGGACCGGCCGGCTGCCGGTGTCCGGTTGGCCACTGTTTTCTCTGTTTTCCCTATGGGCGGCGGGGCGTCTGGTCTTCCTGGCACCAGACTTCATCGGTGCGGAAGCTGCAGCCGTGGTAGACAGCCTCTTCCTGCCCGTCCTTCTCGCAATATGCCTGCGGGAGGTGGTAGCCGGCCGCAAGTGGAAAGACCTGAAGGTGGTTGGCGGGCTGGCGGCCCTTTCCATCGGCAATATCCTCTTTCATCTGCAGGTGCTGCTGGAAGGGCATCCGGAGCTGGCGATCAAGCTGGCGGTTTCTGCCTATGTGGTGCTGGTCACCATCATCGGCGGGCGGATCATTCCGAGCTTCACGCGCAACTGGATCAACAAGAGCGGACGAACGGATTTTCCGGCCCCTTACGGCCATCTGGACAGTGCTGCCATTCTGGTGGGAATCTCAGCCCTCGCGGCTTGGGTTCTTCTTCCCGAGGGGCTTGTTGTTGCAATGTTGGCAGCCGCCGCCTTTCTCCTGCATCTGGTGCGGCTGACGCGCTGGAGGGGCTGGACGACGCTGTCGGAGCACCTGGTGACGGTGCTGCATGTCGCCTATCTCTTCGTGCCGCTCGGCTTCCTGGGGATTGCGGTGGCGTCGCTCGGGATCGTGTCCTCGATGGCAGCGCTGCATGTGCTGACCGTAGGCACGATTGCCTCCATGATGCTCGCGGTGATGACACGTGCGACGCGCGGGCATACGGGCCGGGTCCTGACGGCCTCCCGGACCACCTCGGCAATCTATATGGCAATCGTGCTAGCTGCGGTGCTGCGCCCCGCGGCGGATTTCCTGCCCGATCACGCACAGGCGCTTTACGCCGCCTCAGGTCTTGCCTGGCTCGCAGCCTTCGGGCTCTATCTGGTCGAATACGGGCCGATGCTGACGAGGGTACGGCGGAAGGTCACTTGAGCGACGACCTTTGACCCTGGGAGAATGTGAAAGGCCGCCTGAGGGGCGGCCTTTTTGGATGCATGGACAAGTGCTATTCCTGATTGGACATCATTTCCGGCTGCCATCGCGGCTCGTGCGTCAGCCTCACATCGACCGACTCGACCCCCGCCACCGTCGAGCTGGCATGGCGAACTGCATCCACGAGGAAACCTGCGGCAGGGCAGCCAATGGTGGTCGTCGTCATGGTGATGTGCACTGCCCCCGCATCCGTTGCTTCGATGGTGTAGATCAAGCCAAGGCTGACAACATCACGGCCGAGTTCAGGATCAATGACGTCCCGCAACCCGGCCTTGACCCGCTCAACGAGCGCCAATGTTTCGATGCTCATGGCGAAGCTGGAGCCTTCGGGCCGACCCGAATCATGATGCGGTAGGTGGCACCGCTTGCGTCGAAATTGCCGACCCATTGGTGCCCCCGTTTGGTAAGCTCGGGATAAAGGAAAATTGGTTCGCGCGACAGCACCGCGAAGATCACCTCGCCGGGCTCCATTCGCTCCGCTTGCGCCAGCAGTTCCACCATGGGTTCTGGCGGGTCGAGGTCGGTGAGGTCGAGATCGACCGATGGATCTGGCCACAGATCGGGGGATGCAGCGTCAGGGGAGACGTCGACCGGAGTGACGTCCTGCTTGGGCACGAAACGAACCTCGAACTCGCCGCCGGAAAGCTCCTCCAATTCATAGCCGAAGCCACGCCGGTCCATGACGGAAAACAAGGGCTGCGGGCGGAACGGTGCGAGCAGCTTCAGCCCCTGTCCCGGCTTGAGATCCTCCACCGCGCTCATGATCGCCTGGAAGGGTTCGCCCCCTGAGCGCAGGATCGGCCGGACGTCCAGTGTCTTGAAATCTGTCATCGATGAGAGCTCCTTTCGAGCGAGCCTGGCAGGAAGAGCGGCGGTGGTCGTTTGGCCTCCGGCTCGTCCTGTCCTGCACGAACATAGAACAGGTGACGGGTCCGGACGAGTTCGATAGAGAGGCCTATAGCTGCGATTGTCTGCGCCAGGGCCGCTAGCTGGAAGGCGGAGGTCGCGCCGAGTAACAAAGCCACCACCGCCGCAGCGACTGCCACGACATAGAGATAGAACCAGGCGAAACCTCTGTTTTCGCAAACGAGCTCCTGCACTTTGGGAACGGGTTTGCGCCCGAGAACGGGACCGTAGCACTCCAGCCATGTCATGAAGGCGACGATCTTGTAGAGCTGGCCGAGCCCGAGGAGGGAGAGCCAGCCAAAGCTGATCAGATAAAGCAAGGCACCGATCCGATCCTCAAGCTGACCCGTGTGCAACAGGAAGAAGGCGAGCAGGATCGCGAGCATCAACGAGGCGACCGCCATGGCGCTGGTCATGCTGTTGAGTTCCAGCGCCTTGCGCTTGCGCGCGCGGTAGATGATCATGACGTCGTAGCCAAAGAACAGACCGGCTCCGGCAGCCAATATGATGGGCAGGTACTTGAAAGCGACCGCGTCGCGGCCGACAGAAAGTGCGAGTGCGATGATACCGGCAGCCGCAATGCTGAGAGCGACAAGCGCGAAGACCGCGCGGGTCGTTCGGCGCTCCACTTCCGGAGAAAGCAGGAACATCGTCAGCAGGCGGTAGCTCACGCCAAAGGCACTGACACTCATCCAGCCGACAAGCCCGAAAAATGCGTGCAGGGTGATCCCGTCCGGCAGGAGTGTGTGGAGCAGTTCAATGTCCACGAGCCCCGAGAGTTCGACAGCAAAGGCGAAGCCGAGAAGCGCCGTCGCGACAAGCGACAGAAGTCCAAGACCGACAAATTTTCCAGACAGCGACATCGTCTCTGCCCGCAACAGAGTGCCGCCGATCATGGCTGTGATCAGTCCGAAGCCGGCCGCCAGGAGCGTGGCACCGCCCGGCAGGAGGACCAGGGCGTGGTCCACATACCCCGCGAGGTTCAGGAAGCCGCAGCAAAGCAGCAGGAGACCCACGATCAGCAGGGCCAGGGCCGGGGCGGCAAGA
>CAYNED010000111.1:0-8536 GCA_964396135.1 uncultured Neorhizobium sp. | reverse complement strand
CGACAATCATCATCAGCGGCAGGTGGATGGCGAGCAGGATGGAAAGTGCCACAAGACCATCTTCGCCGACGGAACGCCCGACCAGAGGCAGGCCAATGAAGACATTGTTGGCGAAGGCCGCCGACATGCCCGCGATGACGCCGATCTTGTCGTCTCGCTTAAACAGATGCTTGGCGATCAGATGCCCAGCGGTCCAGGTCACCGCGACACCCGCGAAATATGCGCACCAGAGACGGAATGGCGACACGCCTTCAAAATGCGCGTCGGCAAGGGTGTGGAAGATCAGCATCGGCACGGCGATCTTGAAAACGAATTCGCCGAGCGCATCGCCTGTGGCCTCATTGAGGATGCCGGTGCGTGCCACGACCCAGCCGATCAGGATGAGCAGGAAGACGGGAGCAACATTCATGAAGGTGGCAGACACGGGGATTTCTTTCTAGGGAATGACAGGCGCCGGGTGATCAGGGGCCGGGTGTTCAGATGTGTGCAGGGGTGCAGCGAGAGTGGCAGTCCAGAGGAACAGTGGTGAGTAGAGCTCGGTTTCCCTCTATAGTTTTGGTTTCGCATATGCGAGAACACGCCGACTTTAAATCAACAACTACAGGGGCCTGGCTGAATGTCCAGATTCGACGTCCTGACGGTCGGCAACGCGATCGTTGATATCATCGCGCGCTGCGAAGAAAGCTTCCTGAGCGAAAACGGCATCATCAAGGGCGCAATGAACCTTATCGATGCGGAGCGGGCGGAGCTTCTTTACGCAAAGATGGGACCGGCAGTGGAGGCATCGGGCGGATCGGCTGGCAATACGGCTGCGGGAATTGCGGGCCTTGGTGGCAAGGCCGCGTATTTCGGCAAAGTGGCGCAGGACCAACTCGGCGCGATCTTTCAGCACGACATCCGCGCTCAGGGCGTTCACTACGAAACGAAACCGGAGGGCTCCACCCCGCCGACGGCCAGGTCCATGATCTTCGTGACACCGGATGGTGAGCGCTCGATGAACACTTATCTCGGCGCCTGCGTCGAGCTCGGGCCGGAGGATGTTGAGCCGGCCGTGGTTGCCGATTCCGCAGTGACCTATTTCGAAGGTTACCTTTGGGACCCACCGCGCGCGAAGGAGGCGATCCTCAACTGCGCCCGCATTGCGCATGAGAACGGGCGCCAGGTTTCCATGACGCTCTCCGATCCATTCTGCGTCGACCGGTATCGCGCGGAGTTCCTCGACCTCATGCGGTCGGGAACGGTCGACATCGTTTTCGCCAACAAGCAGGAGATTTTGTCGCTCTACGAGACGGAGGACTTCGACCTGGCGCTGACGAAGATCGCGACAGACTGTAAGCTCGCGGCTGTGACGCTGAGCGAGGAGGGCGCAATCATCCTGCGCGGCGAGGAGCGGGTAAAGATCGATGCCTATCCAGTGGCAGAGCTTGTCGACACCACGGGCGCAGGAGATCTTTTTGCCGCAGGCTTCCTTTACGGCTATACCCAAGGGCGCTCGCTTGAAGACTGCGGCAAGATTGGCTGCCTGTCAGCGGCGATCGTGATCCAGCAGATCGGGCCGCGGCCGATGCAGTCCCTCAAGGATGCAGCTATCGGCAAAGGACTTATCTAGCAGCTCTACTTGAAGGCCTCGCCCGGATAGGCGCCCCAGATCTCTGCCTGGCTTACCCAGCCTTCGGCGCTGCCGGCGAGTGCATGGCACCAGTCCCCGTTGCACTCGTTTATGGTGATGACGACACCCGGCTGAAGCTTTGCCAAAACCGGAGAACCGCTTTGTGCTTCTCGGCGCATGTTGACAAAGACCTCATCGCCCTTGCCACGCATCCATGGCGCGGCAATTGCCGTACGCTCCCCGGAAAGGAGCGCCTGATTGACCCAGCCTTCGGTGCCATCCGCATCGCGGACCCTGCGCCAGTTATCGTATTCCTGGATAATCTCCATAGGGGTCCCGGACTTCATGTACATCCAGGAAACCGGGTAGTCCGTGCTTGGACCAATCCGGATGTTGACCCGCTTTGACTTCAGGCTGACGAACCGCGGAAGGGGCAGCCCGCTTGCTCCCTTGCCCGCGCTCTGCGCGAATGCGGGAGTGGCATCGCCGAGGGAAGTGGTGAAGCCGATCAGGGCTGCGAACAGGGGCATGAGAATGTGGCTACGCATCGTGCCGTTCCGAATTCTGCCGGACCGGCTCAGCCGGTCATGAGGATCGCTGTCGGGCGCAGCCGAGACAAACTTGCCTCGCAGAGGTTTTGTTTGTCTTCGCTGACGGGTCTGGTAGAAACGCCCTGGATGCGTTGATTATCGCGCGACTTGGTTAAGGACCTCTGAACACGACGCCATGACAGCCAAGAAGAAGCCTAGAGTCTACATCACGCGGAAACTGCCGGACGCCGTCGAAACGCGCATGCGCGAACTGTTCGACGCGACCCTCAACATCGACGACAGCCCGCGAACCCGCGAGGAACTGGTGGCGGCGATGAGGACTGCTGACGTCCTGGTGCCGACCGTTACCGACCGAATAGACGACACGCTGATCTCCGAGGCCGGACCTGACCTCAAGCTGATTGCGAGCTTCTCGAACGGGACGGATCACATCGATATCGATGCCGCGGCCAAGAAAGGCATCACGGTTACCAACACTCCCAATGTCCTGACCGAAGACACGGCGGACATGACCTTGGCACTGATCCTTGCTGTGTCCCGGAGACTGACGGAAGGCGCACGGATCCTCACGGATCATTCAAGCGATTGGGCTGGCTGGTCGCCGACCTGGATGCTTGGTCGCCGGATCTGGGGCAAACGCATCGGCATCGTCGGCATGGGACGCATAGGCACCGCAGTTGCGCGCAGGGCGAAAGCCTTCGGTCTTGCGATACACTATCATAACCGCAAACGCGTGCATTCGGCGACGGAAGAGGAACTTGAGGCGACCTACTGGGACAGCCTTGACCAGATGCTCGCGCGCGTCGATGTGGTGTCGGTGAATTGTCCCTCGACCCCTGCCACCTTCCACCTTCTTTCGGCACGCCGGCTGGCACTGATGCAACCCAGCTCGATCATCGTCAACACCGCCCGTGGAGACATCATCGATGAAGCTGCCATGATCCAGTTGCTGCGCGACGGCAAGATTGCCGGGGCAGGCCTTGACGTCTACCAGAACGAGCCGGCGATCAATCCGAAGCTGATCAAGCTCGCCAATGAAGGTCAGGTCGTCCTCTTGCCGCATATGGGTTCTGCAACCATCGAAGGCCGCGTCGACATGGGCGACAAGGTGATCATAAACATCCGCACCTTTTATGACGGCCACCGGCCGCCGAACCGCGTCCTTCCCGGCAGGATGTGAGCCGGTACAACGGGACGGATCTGTTAGCCGGGGAGCGTTGCCGGCGTGTCCAATATCTTGACCATTTCCACGAAGGTCACCCGCTCATAGCCGGGATGAGATTTTACGGCGGTCCTGGAGAACCCCCAGCGAGCGAAGGTAGCGTGGTTGGCCGTTAGCTCTATCCGCGTTTCCAAACGCAGCCGCTTAAAACCCTGCTCTCGCGCAAGGGACTCCGCCACCTCCAGCAGCGTATGGCCGTGGCCTTTTCCCTGGGTGCCCGGCAAGACAGCAAGCTTGCCGATATAAAGGCAGTCGGGAGCCTCTGGACGGCAAAAGACGCAGCCGGCGATCTGGTTCTCCACTGTTGCCACGAAACCAAGCTCATTGATCGCCTTGTGCTTCAACATGTCCAGGGTCAACAGCTTGGCCGAGGACGGCGGATCGATGATGCCATCCATATAGCTGAACGAGGTCTGGATGAGCGCCAGGAGGTCTACCCACCGGGTGAAGTTCTGGTCGATGCGATCGATCTGAATCATCCAGCCGCCGGCTCGGTCTCGCGACGTTTGTAGCGAATGATGTCGAATCGGGCCGCGAGTCCGTCATAGAGCAGCAGCCGCCCAACGAGAGGCTCTCCGATGCCGGTCAAAAGCTTGATCGCCTCCATCGCCATCAGCGTCCCGATCACGCCCGTCAGAGCGCCGATGATGCCGGTCTCCGCACAGGAGGGAATGAGGCCTTCGGGCGGTCTCTCCGGGAACAGATCCCGATAGGTTGGATTGGCGGCGCCGGATGGTGATGTTGCATACGGCATCAGCACCGTCACTGAACCATCGAAGCGGCCGACGGCGCCCGTGACCAGGGGCACGCGTGCATGCTCGGCCGCATCCGCCGCCGCATAGCGAGTGTCGAAGTTGTCGGACCCGTCGATGAGGAGGTTGAAGAGCGGGAGATGGGACTGTGCCCAGCTGCCTGAGAAACGCTCTTCGTAATCGAGGACGCGAACGGCCGGATTCAATTTCGCGATCGCCGCACGCGCGCTTTCGGTCTTGGCTGAGCCGACGGTTCCCGTGTCGTAGATCACCTGCCGCTGCAGGTTTGAAAGAGAAACAGCGTCGTCGTCGATGATGCCGATTGTGCCGACCCCGGCAGCAGCAAGATACTGCAAAAGCGGCGCTCCAAGCCCGCCAGCTCCGATCACCAGAACCCGCGCGTTCTTGAGACGTTGTTGGCCCGCACCACCGATCTCCGGCAAAAGTATGTGTCGGCGGTAGCGTTCTATTTCTTCCGGCGTCAGTTCCATGGCACGAGCCTATCAGCCCTTTCCCTTGCGGGAAAGGACGGCTAGCGGTGGATGCTGCCCCCCTCGACGGTGAAGAACTGCGCGCGATCCTCAAGAGGCGCAAACATTGCGCGGTCGGTGCCGGTCATGAAGGCCTGACCCCCGAGGTCATGGATGAGGTTGAACAGCGCTGCACGGCGGCCTTCGTCAAGGTGCGCTGCAATTTCATCGAGGAGGAGGATCGGGGCATAGCCTGTCATGTTGGCGGTCAGTCGCGCGTGGGCAAGCACCAATCCGATCAGCAGTGCCTTCTGCTCCCCTGTAGAGCATCGGCCGGCATCCATGTCCTTTTCCCTGTGCCGCACGAGAAGATCGCTCCGGTGCGGTCCCTCTAGCGTCCTCCCGGCGGCAGCATCGCGACCGCGGTTCTCGCGCAGCATGTCCAGGTAGCGATCTTCGAGATCTGCTGCAGGACCATCAGGGGCATCATCCATGAAACCCTCGAGCGCCAGCACGGGTGAGGGAAACGGTGTCTGTTCAAAGGAGGCGGACAGTGTGCGCAGCAAGCCCAGCATTTCGTCCCTTGCGGCACCCATGGCAATGCCCAGCCCTGCCATCTGGGCCTCGATGGCCGAGAGCCAGGCTGGATCAAAACGCCCTTCCGCCAACAAGCGGTTGCGGCTGCGCATCGCCCGCTCAAAGTCGCTGGCGCGGCGCCCGTGCGATGGGTCGATGGAGAGAACAAGCCGGTCAAGAAATCGGCGACGTTCGGCAGATGGACCAGTGAACAGGCCGTCCATCGAGGGGGTTAGCCAGAGTACGCTGAGATGATCGGTTAGCTCTTCCGTGGATTTTGACGAGGTACCATTGATACGCAGCCTCCGAGCCGAGGCTTCACCCTCGCCATCGATCCCGGTGCCGAGGGATACTTCCCCCTCCATGCCTTCGAGCTTTGCAAAGACCGAGAAACCACCCTGTGCGCCGACACGGGTGACATCGGCGAGCACCGCGCGGCGCAGACCGCGGCCTGGCGAAAGGAAGGATACGGCCTCCATCAAGTTCGTCTTGCCCGCGCCGTTCTGTCCCGTCAGCACTACGTGGCGCTCATCGAGCGGAAGGGTTACTTCCGCATAGTTGCGGAAGTCGCTGAGTTTCAGCTGGGAAAGGAAAGTCTTCTGGGCCATGAATATCTACTTGCGTCGTCAGAGGGAGCTAAGGGTTATCGCTCCCCATGGCAAGCACAGCTTCAGGAGCGGGCGTCGCAAGGTCCTCGGGAGCGCCTGGCCTCTGTTTCTCTGGCTCGCCGTCCGGAACTCTAGAAGGCGCCCGAAGTTACCTGGGCGACATCCGCGTGGCGAAACCCCTAGCGTCCCGATGTCTGCCAGGAGGCACCTCATGCTAATACATGATGACATGACGCCGGAAGAAGCCCGGCGCGACCACCAGGAAATGCTGTGGTTCATGGCTGTGAATGCAGCTTTCGGGATGGGGCTTGGTGTATTGGTCGCCGCCGCCCTCTTCTGGTTCAACCTGTATGGGCTTGGTACCCATATTGCGCGCTCTCAGACGCCGATCCTGTCTTTTGTCATGGTGGCTTTCCCGCTTGCACTCACCTTTGGTGGTGCTGTAACAGCGTCCGCCATCATGTTAATGCCCTACAAGCGCAAGAAGCAGCACTGACGCCGTCGGTGCGGAGTTCAATCGAGGCCGCCAGTGACAGAGAACGACGAGCGCATCATGCGACTGGAGGAGCTTGTCGCCTATCAGGCGAAGACCATCGAGGAACTGTCGGACCAGCTTACGGAACAGTGGAAGATCGTCGAGCAGACAAGGGCAAAGCTTGACAGGCTTACCGAGCGCTTCCTTTCACTCGAGGAGGCGTCCCTGGACGCGCCTGCCATTACCAAGCCCCCGCACTACTAGGACCCAGAACCTGCGGTGGCTGACGCGGTTGGTCCTTCTTCTGCGTCCGCGAAACGGCGGCCGCCGGCTCTCCGTTCCCCAGCCATATCGCAGGATCTGCTAGCAACGGGTAACATGACCTCTCGTTGATGACAGCAAAGAGAAAGGGCAGCGGATGAACCAGCTGCCCTTGTTCTACGGTGAAAGATGGCGTGAAGCCGTCCACGGAGCTTTGTTAGCCTTCGAAGAATTCCTTCATTCGGGCAAAAAAGCCGGTGGATTCCGGGTTGTTCTCCTTGGAGGAGATTTCCTCGAATTCCTGAAGCAGTTCGCGCTGCCGCTTGGTGAGCTTCTGCGGCGTCTCGATCTGGATCTGGATATAAAGGTCGCCCGTTTGCGAAGATCGCAGCACCGGCATTCCCTTACCCTTCAGGCGGAATTGCTTGCCCGGCTGTGTTCCTTCCGGGACTGTCACCCTCGACTTCGTCGAATCCAGCGTCGCGACGTCAAACGTTCCACCGAGAGCCGCCGTCGTCATTGAGATCGGCACGGTGCAGAACAGGTCCGCCCCGTCGCGCTGGAAGAACTGGTGCGGCTTGACCGACAGGAAGATGTAAAGGTCGCCAGCCGGTCCGCCGCGCGTACCAGCCTCTCCTTCACCCTGCAGGCGGATACGCGTGCCGTCCTCGATGCCCGCCGGGATGTTCACCGACAGCGAGCGCTCTTCGGAGATCCGTCCCTGGCCGTGGCACTTGGTGCACGGATCGGTGATCGTCTGGCCGCGGCCATGGCACGTAGGACAGGTGCGCTCGACGGAAAAGAAGCCCTGGCTTGCCCTTACCCGCCCTGAGCCGTGGCACGTGCCACAGGTCTTCGGCTGGGTTCCGGGTTTCGCACCGGAGCCGGAACAGACGTCACAGGTGATAGAGGTCGGAACGCGGATCTGGGCCGTCTTGCCGGAAAATGCTTCTTCGAGCGTAATTTCCATATTGTAGCGGAGGTCGGCGCCTCGCTCACGTCCACCGGACGACCGCCGCGCGCGTCCGCCACCCATCATCTCGCCGAAAATATCCTCGAAGATATCGGAGAAGCCACCGGCTCCGGCCGCGCCGAATCCGCCACCGGCATTGCCCATGCCGCCCGCTTCGAAGGCTGCGTGACCAAACCGGTCATAGGCCGCTCGCTTCTGAGGGTCCTTCAAGGTCTCGTAGGCCTCGTTGAGTTCCTTGAACTTCTTCTCGGCTTCGGCGTCACCCGGATTCTTGTCCGGGTGAAATTTCATCGCGAGCTTACGGAAGGCGCTCTTCAGTTCCTTCTCGTCGGCGGATCGGCCGACACCCAGCGTTTCGTAAAAATCTGCTTTGGCCATGGAGATAACGGCTCCCGAAAGGATTCCGGCTGCACGATGGCAGCCGGATGTTCTGGTCGACTATCGAATGAAGTTCGCCAAGAGACGAGCCTCAGGCCGACTTCTTGTCGTCCTTGATTTCCTCGTAGTCGGCGTCGACAACACCGTCGTCTTCCTTGCCGCCTTCGGAACCGGCACCTTCCTCGGCCTGCTGGGCCTCGTAGATCGCCTGGCCAAGCTTCATCGACACTTCCATCAGCGTCTGGGTCTTGGCCTGGATGTCGTCCGCATCCGGTTCGGAAGCTTCGACAGCGGTCTTCAGCGAAGCGAGAGCGTCCTCGATCGACTTGCGGTCGGTCTCAGAAACCTTGTCGCCGAATTCCTGCAGCGACTTGTCTGTCGAATGGATCAGACTTTCGGCCTGGTTCTTCGCCTCGACGCCCGCACGTCGCTTCTTGTCTTCCTCGGCATGGGCCTCGGCATCCTTCACCATCTTCTCGATGTCTGCGTCAGACAAGCCACCGGAAGCCTGGATGCGGATCTGCTGCTCCTTGCCGGTTCCCTTATCCTTCGCCGAAACCTGCACGATGCCGTTCGCGTCGATATCGAAGGTAACCTCGATCTGCGGCATGCCGCGCGGTGATGGGGGCAGGCCAACGAGATCGAACTGGCCGAGCAGCTT
>CAYNED010000110.1:0-8541 GCA_964396135.1 uncultured Neorhizobium sp. | reverse complement strand
CTTTCCCTGCTTCCCGCAGTCGGAGCAGCCTTGGTTTGGGTTCCAGCTGTTATCTACTTTATCCTGATGGGCCTGTGGCTGAAGGCAGTGATCCTGTTGCTGGTCGGTGCACTCGGGATCGGTCTCGTGGACAACCTGCTGCGGCCAACATTGGTAGGCAAGGAGGTGAAGCTGCCCGATTACGTGGTTCTGATTTCGACCATCGGAGGCATCTCGCTTATCGGGATCAACGGGTTTGTTATCGGACCCTTGATTGCGGCGCTCTTCATTTCCGCCTGGGGCCTGTTTACGGAAGAACGGCGCACCTCGCACCTCCACATCCAATAGCCCCCCAGGAGCAGGCGCGGGTCGTTGGGCCCGGTCCCCCTGCGGAACGGATTGCGGATTTCGTTGTATCCGTTGCGGCTTCACAATGCGCATTAAGCTTCATTCCGTCGCGGCCAGTGTCAGGCCTGTGAACAGGAACGTTCACGCTCCATCCCAGTTCGGCGGTCAGGCCCTACAAGGAGGAGATCGACATGGCAGACGCTACAAACGCAGAATTAAGTAGCCGCGCAGGCTTGGGAACCGACAACCAGACAGAGCCTCCTGCGGTGGATGTCGAGCGTCAGCCAATGCCGGACAAAACTCCAGACACAGCATCGAACATCAACACGCAGCCACCTGCTAGAAGCGGTCCCGCGGCCCAGGCGTCAGAACAACCCCTTGCCGCTGCGTCGGATGACAATCCCACGCATTACGCTGGACGCATACCTCCTGAAGTCACGCTCGATCGAGATTGAGCTGAGGCCCTTGATCCTTCTGAACCGGATGTGAAGCGAAATCTGAGGAGACACTTCGATGGATGAACGAGAACAGCGTATCCGCGAGCGGGCCTACGAAATCTGGGAAAGCGAAGGCCGTCGCGAGGGCGATGAAATAGCGCATTGGCATCGCGCCCGCCAGGAGACCGAAGCTTCCTCCGTCGAGCAGGCCAATGAAGAGGCAACGGAGCGCTTCAGGGATGGTTCGGAGCGGCGGCCGGAGGGTACCACGGCCTTGGGGATGCCGCCTTTCGGGAGCCCGGACTGAGGGTCCGGAAGGCGTCACTCTTTATGCGGAGCCATAGTCGAGGCGGATCTGCACGACCCCTCGTCAACCAACGTACGGCTCCGCTGTGATGGAGGTGTTAACCTGCAGATTCGCTGGCGTAGAAGGACTGCAGCTCAATCTGCACCGCATCCATGAACAGCCGCGCCTGATGGCCAATCTCCTGCTCATCCAGCCCCACCCGGCGAAGAGCGGCGGAAAACCTGCCCATCTCTTCACGCCAGAAACGGTTGGCCTCCTCGCCGTTGAGGTCCTGCAGCGCGCGGGCACAGCGTCTGATATCAGTGACGCGACGGCAGAGGGGGAACTGTACAAGGGTCATGGGAACTCGCTGACAAGGGACGAATCGTGAGAACGAGGTCTCAGTTTCCTTCGCGGTTCTTCACAAAACCCTAAGCTCCGGAAAATCGTCAGCCTGTCACAAGCAGCCAGCCGGGGTGAGGCGGGAGATTGCACGAAGGTAAATCTTGAGGCCTAGTTCTTGCGGAGTTCAATTCAGGGCTACGGCTAACAACCGATTAATTACTCCCTGATAGTTATCGTTGATCAATGCGATGCCGCCGCCTTCCGCTGGCGCCAGGGAACCCCGATGACCGATCAAACAAAGACTTCCGACCTTCGCGACCGGCTTGATTTCGTCGGTTTGGATGGCAAACAGCGGCAGCATCTAATGGCGCTCAAGCCAGTGATATCGGCCTCCGTCGAGGCCGCCCTGGACGTCTTCTACAACAAGGCATCCCGCCATCCACACACGGCGAAATTCTTCTCAAACCAAGCCCACATTGCGCATGCAAAGAGCCGGCAGGCAGCCCATTGGGGCATCATCGCATCCGGTAAATATGAAGCGAATTATGTTGATGGCGTTACCACAGTCGGTCGGGTTCATGCACGCATAGGGCTTGAGCCGCGCTGGTATATTGGCGGTTATGCGCTTATCCTCGACGGGATTTTGCGCGCCATCATAAAGGAGGAGCTGAAGGGCTTTCTCCATGGCCGCAAGGCCGAGAAGCTATCGGACGATATCACCGCGGTGGTGAAGGCGTCATTGGTGGACATGGATTACGCCATATCGGTCTATCTGGACTCGCTGGCCGAAGAACGTGCTCGAGTAGAGCTGCAACGGCAGACGGAACAGGCGGAACAGGCTCAAGCACTCAAGGCGCTTGAAGAAGCGTTGGAGGGTCTGGCCAACGGCGACCTCACCTCGGAGCTGCGAGAACAGCTTGCTCCGAACTTCGACGGGCTGAAAAAGAACTTCAACTTCTCCATACAGGCGCTGGAAGCCGCCATGCTGGAAATCCACCAGGACGTCTCTCAGGTTCGCGCCGAAGTCGACGGCATTGCATCTGCCGCTGACAATATGGCGAAGCGGACTGAGCATCAGGCTTCGGCACTGGAAGAAAGTGCCGCCGCACTTGAGCAGATTACCACAATTTCCGGTCAGTCTGCCCAGCGGGCACGCGACGTTCAGAATGTCGTACGGGAATCAGCTAAGGAAACGGAACAGTCGGGCCAGGTGGTAAGCCAGGCAATCGCTGCAATGGGTGACATCGAGAGCTCGTCGCAGAAGATGACGCAAATCATCGGAGTCATCGACGAGATTGCCTTCCAGACGAACCTGTTGGCTCTGAACGCAGGCGTCGAGGCGGCACGCGCAGGCGAACAGGGCAAGGGTTTCGCAGTCGTCGCGCAGGAAGTTCGTGAGCTTGCACAACGGTCCGCCGCCGCCGCCAAGGAAATCAAGGAACTGATCGACCGCTCCTCTGCGGACGTCCGGCGCGGCGTTGACCTTGTAAACCGGACGGGAGAATCGCTGACGACGATCGGTCGGCGTGTTGGCTCGATCAGCGAAAACATCAACTCCATCACCCAGTCGGCTCAGGAGCAAGCCTCCGGCATAGAGGAGATCAATTCCGCGGTGCGCAGCATGGACCAGATCACGCAGCAGAACGCGGCGCTGATGGAGGAAACCAACGCTTCTGCGCAAAGCCTTTCGCAAATCAGCACGCGTTTGGCGTCGCTCGTCAGCCGATTCCGCACCACGAGCCACCGCTCGCCCCCCTCGGAAGCGCGTAAGCGCCGTGCCGCATAGAGGGCCTTTAGCGACCAAGGCGGCATCCGCGTTCATCGCAAGGCCCGGGATCGATCCTGATCCCGGGCCGCTTGTCTTTCCGCGGGTGGCTGCTTACAAGATCGCCAGGTTTCGTGGATACCGAAAGTAAGCGCTCCTTGGCCGACGCCATCGCCCAACATTTTGACCTTGCCGGGAAAGGTGTGTTGATCACTGGCGGCGCAACCGGTATTGGTGCAGCGCTTACCAGAGCCTTCGCTGCGCAGGGTGCCAGCATCGCGTTCATCGATATCGATGAAACGTCCGGGCACGCATTGGCGGAGCAGCTTTCTGCATCAGCACCCCATCCCGTCACTTTCATCAAAGCGGACTTACGAAGCGTCGAAGAGACGCGGGCTGCAGTGGATGAAGGCGCCCGCGCGGTGGGAGCATTGTCGGTTTTGGTCAACAATGCTGCCTGGGACGATCGTCACGAGTTCGAGGCGACCACAGAGGACTATTGGGACGAAAGCCAGTCGGTAAACCTGAAGCAAGTCTTCTTTACCACCCAAGCGGCGCTACCGCATTTGCGGCGGGCAAGCACCGCGGCGATCGTCAACTTTTCGTCGATCGCCTATCTCCTCAACATGGGGGACCTTCCTTCTTACGCTGCTGCGAAGGCCGGCATCATAGGGCTCACCAAGAGCCTTGCCGGGCGTCTCGGTCCGGAAGGGATCCGGGTCAACGCTATCCTGCCCGGCATGATCGTCACCGAACGGCAGAAGCGCTTGTGGCTTACGGAAGAAGCGATTGCTTCCACTGTCGGTCGTCAGTGCCTGAAGCGACAGCTGCAGGCGGAGGATCTTGTCGGCCCCTGCCTGTTCCTCGCATCAGATGCCTCTGCTGGAATGACCGCGCAAACCATGATCATCGATGGAGGACTGCTGTGAACAAACCTGCCTATGCCGCCGTCGATTGGGGCACAAGCAGCTTTCGCCTGTGGATTATGTCCGCGGATCACTCGGTCCTGAGTGAACGCCGGAGCGGCGAAGGCATGACTGCTGCAGCAAAGACCGGCTTCTCCGATGTTCTGGAGGCGCATCTCAATGCCCTTCGGGCACCACAAGACCTACCGGTCATTGTTTGTGGCATGGCGGGCGCACGCCAAGGCTGGGTCGAGGCAGGTTATATTGATGTGCCGGCACCATTATCTTCTGTTCTGGCCGGCGCTATCACAGTGCCAGGCACTGAACGCCATGTACGAATTCTGCCTGGCCTGGCGCAGCGCGATCCTAATGCCCCGGATGTCATGCGGGGCGAGGAAACCCAGCTTCTGGGCGCCCTGCAGCAGGAGGCCAGCGGCACCCGGCTTGTCTGCATGCCCGGCACGCATTCCAAATGGGTGACCGTTTCCGGCGGCGCCGTGTCTGCCTTCAGAACCTTCATGACGGGGGAACTGTTCGACGTTCTGTCAGCGCACTCGGTGCTGGCCCATTCGCTTAACAACGCTGCGTCGTTCGATGGTGATCTGCCAGCTTATGTTGACGCCGTTCAAGCCGCTTTTCGCTCACCGAGCCGGGCGACCAGCTTGTTGTTTACAGTTCGCTCCGGAACCCTCTTGCACAACCTATCAGCAACAGACGCGGCAGCGCGTCTGTCCGGCACGTTGATCGGCCTGGAAATCGCCGGCGCGGTTGCCTCGCGTTCCGATCACCAACCGATACGGCTCGTTGCCTCCGGCAAACTGCGTGGGCTTTACGAGGCAGCCTTCTCAAGCCTGAGCCTTCCCTTCGATACCATTGATGCAGATGAAGCGGTCAGGCAGGGTCTATCCGCCGCCGCACATGAGATCCTGCATGTTTCATCCGAGGAGCTATGATGACCCGCGTCCCCTTCCCAGACATGCGCTACCCATTGGTCGCCATCTTGCGCGGGTTGCGACCCGACGAGGCCGCGGGTGTGGTCGGAGGCCTGTTGGAGATTGGCTTCACGGCGATCGAGATCCCTCTGAACTCTCCCGAGCCTTTTAAGTCCATAGAGATGGCGGCCAAGATGGCACCTGAGCAGTGCCTGATCGGTGCAGGCACTGTCTTGACGGTTGACGACATCGAACAGCTGGCATCCGCCGGTGGCAGACTGATGGTAAGCCCGAATGTCGAGCCGGAGGTGATCAAGGCGGCAGCGGCACGCGGAATGGTCACTCTTCCCGGTGTCTTCACACCGACGGAGGCGCTGGCCGCCGCTCGGGCTGGCGCTACCGGGCTTAAGTTTTTCCCGGCAAACATTCTCGGCCCTTCCGGGATCACGGCCATTCGTGCCGTGCTGCCAAAGGATCTCCTCATCGCTGCCGTCGGCGGCGTCTCCGAAACGAATTTCGCCGACTACACCAAAGCCGGCATCACTGCCTTCGGTCTCGGATCAGGCCTCTACAAGCCGGGCATGACGGCTTCGGAAGTCGTAGATCGGGGCCGTAAGGCAATGACAGCCTATGATGCGGCACTGAACCGGTAGCACATCGTTCCGGAACTTGCGCCGTCTGGCAGAGGATCCCAAATGAAAATCAGCAAGCTGGAAACCGTCCGCATCGCGGAGCGCTCGAACCTCCTTTGGGTCCTGGTCCATACGGACGAGGGGATCACCGGCCTTGGCGAAACCTTCTTTGGCGCAGAGACCGTGGAGAGCTACATCCACGAATACGTTGCCCCGCGCGTCATCGGGCGCGACCCGCTCCAGATCGACCTGCTGGCGAGCGATCTCGTCGGCTACATCGGGTTCCGCTCCTCCGGAGCCGAGGTCCGCGGCAATTCGGCTTTTGATATCGCACTTTGGGACATTTTCGGGAAGGCGACGGGTCAGCCAATTGCCCAGCTTCTCGGCGGCTTCACCCGCAAGGAAATCCGCACCTACAATACCTGCGCCGGCACGGAATACATCAAGAAGAACAGCGGCCAGACGACTGCCAATTACGGTTTGACGGGCGGCACCGCCTATGACGATCTCAATGGATTTCTGCACCGGGCGGACGAGCTTGCGGAATCTCTCTTGGCTGACGGCATCACGGCGATGAAGATCTGGCCCTTTGACGCAGCTGCCGAAAAGACCCGCGGCCAGTACATTTCAATGCCGGATCTCAAGCTCGCGCTGGAGCCCTTCGAGAAGATACGCAAAGCGGTAGGCGACAAGATCGACATCATGGTGGAGTTCCACTCCATGTGGCAGTTGCTGCCCGCCATGCAGATCGCGAAAGCCCTCGAGCCATATAACACCTTCTGGCACGAAGACCCGATCAAGATGGACAGTCTCTCCAGCCTGAAGCGATACGCGGAAGTCTCACCTGCGCCAATCTCGGCTTCGGAAACACTGGCGACGCGCTGGGGCTTCCGCGACTACCTTGAGACCGGCGCGGCTGGAATCGTCATGCTCGATATCTCCTGGTGCGGAGGCCTGTCGGAGGCCCGTAAGATTGCCTCGATGGCCGAGGCATGGCACCTGCCGGTGGCGCCGCATGACTGCACCGGACCTGTTGTCCTCTGCGCCTCCACCCATCTCTCTTTGAATGCGCCAAATGCGCTGGTTCAGGAAAGCGTCCGGGCATTTTACAACACATGGTACCGGGACCTCGTGACGGCACTGCCCGAGGTGAAGAATGGAATGATTACCGTTCCACCCGGTCCAGGGCTTGGCATGGAACTTCATCCGGATCTAGAACGGAATTTCACCGTCAGCCGGCGATTCTCTGACATCGCCACGCTCTGACGGCTTTCAGCTTCTTGGAGGAATAAATTGTCTAGGATTACTTCGGCCGCGGCCGGCTTGGGAACATCGGCTGCGGCAGGGCCGCTGGTCATGCTGCTTGGCATGCTGCTGTTCGCACTGAACGACGCCATGGGCAAATGGCTGGTCTCCTCCTACGGCTTGGGCCAGGTCATCCTGATCCGCAGCGTGGCCGCGCTCATCATCCTGTCGCCACTCCTCTGGAAGGCCGGCATCGAGCCCATCCTCAAGGCCGAACGAAAGGGTATGCAGCTTGCTCGCGTCATCTTCTCAACAGCGGAGGTGTTCTGCTTCTACTACGCCGTCATGTATCTCCCGCTCGCCGACGTGATGACCTTCTGGCTCGCGGCACCGATCTACGTCGCAGCCCTGTCTCCGTTGCTGCTGGGCGAACGCGTCGGCTGGCGACGTTGGACTGCGATCGCAATCGGGTTCGTTGGCGTGATCATCGCGCTTGAGCCTTCAAGCGCCATGTTCACTCTGCCCGCGATCATCTCGATCATCGGCAGCGGGGCTTTCGCGTTCATGATGATCTCCGGGCGCTTCCTGCGCGGCACGCCAGATACGACGCTGGTTCTGTTCCAGACTGGCGCCGCCGGCATCGCAGGTCTGATCTTTGCCCCCTTCGATTGGTCGCCTATCCAGTCCCAGACAGATCTTCTGCTGTTGGGTCTCCTGGGGGTCGTTGCGATGTCTGCACACATGCTCGTCAATCGTGCGCTCAAAATGTCGGACGCAGCAACCGTGGCACCGCTTCAGTACACGCTGCTGCTATACGCGGTGATCTTCGGCTGGATGTTCTTCGGCGACCTGCCACGGGCCAGCATGATGGTGGGTGCGGCTCTCATCGTCGCCTCTGGCCTGTTTATCTTCATCCGCGAGCAGATGCTGAAAAGGCGCATTGAGCCGGAGCCCATGGAGATCGCCTGATCTATCTGGTCCCGGCAGGAGCAAGTTTGAAAAAGCCGCCCCTCATGGGCGGCTTTCTTGTAAGCCACTCAAGGGAGCTTCGAACGACCTCGCCGCCACGACCAGACACTAAAAAACCCACAGCCCGAAGGCTGTGGGTTCAAGTTGCGGGCCGCAGCAGATGCGACCTGCTAAATCCAGCTTACTTGCGGATCTCTTCCAGCTTGGCGAGGATGCTGTCGACAACGTCGGCACCGATCTCGTTCTTGTGCTTCTCGTAAACGACCATGGACTTCTCACGGATACGAGCCTGCTCTTCCGGGGACAGAACGTTCACTTCCAGGCCAGCTTCCTTGATCTTCTCCAGGGACTTCTTGTTGAGGTCCTGGATGACCTTGCGCTCTTCATCGCGGCCAACCGTCGCGCATTCGCGCAGGGCTGCCTGCTCTTCCGGCGTATAGGTGTCGAAGATCGCCTTGGAGAAGAGGAAGAGGAACGGCGTGTAGGCGTGGTTCGTTTCAGTGACGTACTTCTGCACTTCGTAGAACTTGGACGTGTCGATCGTCACATAGGGGTTTTCCTGTGCATCGATCGCGTTGGTTTCGAGAGCCGAGAAGACTTCGCCGAATGCCATTGGCGTTGCGTTGGCACCAAGGTTCTGGAAGGTGTCGAGGAAGATGTTGTTCTGCATGACGCGGACCTTCATCCCCGAGAAATCT
>CAYNED010000109.1:0-8599 GCA_964396135.1 uncultured Neorhizobium sp. | reverse complement strand
GCCACCCCAGGCGCGGTAGCCTTCCTTGAGTGGTTGGTATTTGCAGTCGATCCCCTTGGCACGAACGGCTGCAACGGCTGGCGACCACATGGACTGGATCACCACTTCACCCGACGACATGAGGTTGACGGATTCGTCAAAGGACTTCCAGAAGGCGCGGAACTGGCCGTCCTGTTTTGCCTGGATCAGGAAGTCGATCGTCTGGTCGATCTCCTCCTTCGTCATGTTGCCCTTGTCGGCGTATTTGATCTTGCCCATCGCCTCCATGATCATGGCGGCATCCATGATGCCGATGGACGGAATGTTGAGGATCGAGGTCTTGCCCTTGAAGGCCGGGTCCATGATGTCGGCCCAGCTCGTGATCTCGCGGCCGACGAGGTCAGGACGAATGCCGAGCGTATCGGCATTGTAGATCGTCGGCATCATGGTGAACCACTGGGTTTCGCCGCTCGCGAAAGTCTTGTCGCCCGGCTTCTCGACATATCCCACCGTGTGCGGGGCAGTGCCCTGCGCGATCGCGGTGTCCGGTGTCAACTTGCCTGTCTTAAACAGCGGCACCACGCTGTCGTAATGCTTCAGCTTGGTCACATCCATTGGCTGGATCACGCCGGTTGGGAAGACCTTCTTAAGAATCCAGTACTCGACATCGGCGATATCATAGGAATTCGGCTGCGTCACTGCACGCTGGGCTGCGGCATCGGAATCGGAAGCCGTCATTTCCAGCGTGATGCCGAGGTCCTTCTTGCACTGCTCTGCGATTGCATTGAGGTTGGAAACACCGGTGCCGAACTGGCGAAGGGTGATGTTGGACTGCGCCCATATCGTAGGGAAGCCTGTGATGACGCCTGATCCGGCGGCCAGGCCTGCTGCTGCGGCGCCCGTCTTCAACAAGGCGCGGCGCGAAATTCCTTTGGCTGTCGTGTCTGTTTTCGTCATATCCGTTCTCCTCTGTTGGCCGTGGCCTGTTCTTGTCGTTTTTGGTGTCAGTGCCGGGTGCGACCAAGGAGGATGACGTCCTCCTTGTCCCAGCAAAGAGGCAGTTGTTCGCCCACGCGAATGGGGTTGGCGAAGAATTCGCTGTCGCGCAGTATGGCCGTGAAATCATCGATCCCGGCTCCGGCGACCGAGAGCTTCACCGAAGCCCCGCGATACTCGATATTGGTGACCTCGCCGGTAAAGCCGAGGCCGCGGCCATCCCCGTGACCGACACGAACGCGGTCGGTGCGGATGGCGAGATCGGCGACCTCATCCAAAGAGTTCACGCCATCAACGGCGATGAAACTGGTATCGGGAGACACGCCGACGGTAGCGATACCGTCGTGGTGCGCGGTGACGCGACCTGAGACGACATTATGATCGCCCATGAATCGGGCAACGAACGCGGTTGCCGGCTGCTCAAACACCACCCGCGGTGCCGCTGCCTGTTCGATTCGACCGTCGTTCATCACGACGATCAAATCAGCAAGCGCCATCGCCTCTTCCTGGCTGTGGGTGACATGCACGAAGGTGATGCCCAGAGATGTCTGGAGCTTCTTCAACTCCGCGCGCATACGCACTTTCAGGAAGGGATCGAGCGCCGAGAGTGGTTCGTCGAGAAGCAGTGCCTGCGGGTCGGTGACCAGTGCGCGAGCCAAAGCCACGCGCTGCTGCTGTCCACCTGAAAGCTGGGCTGGTCTGCGGGTCGCGTAGGACTGCAACTCCATGAGCTCCAACATGGTCATTGCCTTGGCTCGGCGCTCCTCTTTGGGCGCGCCTTTCATCTTCAGGCTGAATGCTACGTTGTCGGCGAGATCAAGGTGGGGAAAGAGCGCATAGGACTGAAACATCATCGCCGTGCCACGGCGGGCCGGCGGGAGGTCCGTTACGACGGTATTCCCAAGCCGGATGTCGCCGCTGCTGATCGTCTCGTGGCCTGCAATCATTCGCAGGGTCGACGTCTTTCCACATCCGGATGGGCCGAGGAGGCAACAATAGGTACCGCCCGGTATCTTCAGACTAATTGCTTCCACAGCGGTGGTTGTGCCGTAGACTTTACTGACGGAGACGATGTCGATCTCGGATGCTTTGCTCATGTCTGATACCCCTGCCAACACAGCTATGCAGGGATCGTGCCAAATCGGAAAATCGAGCGGTTCAGCGTGATTGGGCAGTCGCGAGATGGATCTCACCGCAGCACCTTCAACGCCTGCGCAAAATGGAGACAAGCGCTTGGTGAAATTGTATGCAATCTCTTCTTTCGACTGCAGACACTTGGCAGGAGAGAAGCCAGTCGCTAGAACAAGCCGATCCGGAAGCGCCGATGAACATCCAGAACATCACCTCGAACTCGAACGAAGATCGTTCGCTCGCCATTCGCGACGCGCTGAGGAATGCGATCATCGATCGGCGCCTTGCACCTGGGACGAAGCTTACAGAGAGCGAGGTCGGGTCTCTGTTCGATGTCAGTCGCACCGTCGCCCGAGCCGGGCTTCAGATGCTGTCTTTCGAGGGGCTCGTCCGGATGGAGCGCAACCGGGGTGCTTTCGTCGCCAATCCCACGCCGGAAGAGGCGCGCCAGCTTTTTGCGTCGCGACGGCTGATCGAGCCGGGCGTAGTTACGGCGGCGTTGGATCACCTGGATGCCGAGAAGATGAGCGCACTCCGGCGGCAGTTGCAAGAGGAGAGCTGCTACCTTAACGAACGCGGGCCGATTGCGAGACGTGCAGAGATAAAAGCCTCCGGCGACTTTCACCTTCTCCTCGCTTCGATGAGCGGAAACGCCATCCTTGAGCGATTTATGGAGGAACTGGTTGCACGTTCCTCCCTCGTCATTGCTCTTTATGGTCGCTCCGGCGTATCGAGCTGCGGACACAATGAGCACCTCATGATTGTCGAGGCACTGGAGCGACGCGACGGCGAGGTCGCGCAGCACCTGATGCTGCAGCACATCAACCACATTGAAGCCGACCTAGACCTGCAGGTGCGAAGTGCCACGCGGCTGAAGGAAGCTCTTGCTCTCTAGGAGTGAGAACGGGAATGACTGCAGGCGAGGCCGCGTTAGCTGGCGGCTTTGCCTCGCTCCCAGTACCAGGCCGCATATCTGCGGCTGCGATCGTGCCCACGGTCTTTCAGAAAGGCGCGGATATTGCGAACGTCGTCCTTTTCGCAAGCCACCCAGACGTAGCAACCCGGTTCGCTCGCCACAATCGCTTCCTTGATCGCCTCACGGAGAGGGTTGGACGACGTGTCCCGGTAGCTGGTCCGGTGCAGCCAACGCACATCGATCTCTGCTTTGGTTGGCAGCGGCTGCTCTTCCGCCTTATCCTCGATTTCGATGATTGCGGTGATGCGGGCGCCGGCAGGCGCTTCGGCCGCGATGCGCGCTATTGCGGGAAGAGCTGCTTCGTCGCCGGCAAGCAAGATCGCGCCTGCTTGCGGAAGGTCGCCTCCGCCCGGACCGATCAGGGCGACCTTGTCTCCCGGCCTTGCGTCCCGAGCGAAATCGGCACCCGGGGTCACAACGCCCGGAGCAGGGTGTTGCAGGAAATCGATCCACAGTTCGCGACGATCCAGATCGACCGCCCGGATAGTGTAAACCCGCACCAGGATTTCGTCCTCGCCCTTCGGCCACGCGATGCGACCATCATCGCCAAGGCCTGGCCAGACGGGTGCTCTTCCTTTTGGCGGAACGAGCAGGCGGACATGCATGTCCCCTCCGATGAACGGGGCGAGGTCGTCACAGGTGAATTTGACCCTGCGCATGCGGGGGGTGACGTCCTCGGACGAAACCACAGTGACTTCATGCAGGTTGGGCAGGCGGGCGACAGGACGTGGGTCTGTCCAAGAAAGCTCGAACGGCTCTTCCCCAGCAAAATAGAACAGGTGCTCGGCGATCATGTTGCGGGTTAGATGAAGCGCCTCCTCGGTGGGGCAGGAGAGGTCAATCATCAGGCGGTTGTCTGCCAGCCGGATGTCGGCGGTGCCGATGTCACTTTTGAGGATGACCACGTCGTCCGTGCGGTGAACCTCAGAGTGCTCAACAAAATGCTCGCAGACTTCGTCGAGCATGAAGAGGGCGTCCTTGGGAAAAGCGATGCCAGAGAGCTTGAAGTCCTGAACTGCATTCATGAATTATCTCCTGCAAGATGCCGTTGCCCAATGGTTTCGGCAATGTGATCCTCAGCTGTGTCGGTGCTCATCCGATGCCGCCCGATCGGCAGCATGATCGGTCGCCCTGAGGTGGGATCGGTGATGATACGGCTTTGAAGCCCAAAGACCTGCCGGACGGTCTCCTCCGTCAAAACCTCTTGCGGTGGGCCGGCTAGGTGAAGCCGGCCTTCAACCATGGCAACCAGGTAGTCAGCATAGCGCGCCGCAAGGTTGAGGTCGTGGAGCACCATGACGATCGTGGTTGCCTGCGCGCGATTGAGATCCACCAGAAGATCAAGAACGTCTACCTGGTGGCTAATGTCGAGAAAGGTTGTTGGCTCGTCGAGTAGTAGGAGTTCCGTTTGCTGCGCAAGAGCCATGGCGATCCACACGCGTTGGCGTTGTCCTCCCGAAAGCTCGTCAACAGGGCGATCGGCAAGCTCAACCGTCCGAGTTGCCGACAAGGCATTGGCCACGGCCTCTTCGTCCTTGCGGGTCCAGCGCGAAAATGTTCCTTGATGGGGGTGCCGGCCGCGGCTGACGAGATCGGCGACCGTGATCCCTTCGGGCGCTATCGGAGATTGAGGCAGGAGCCCCATGATCCGCGCCAGTTCCTTTGAGCGCATGCGGTGGATCGACTTGCCATCAAGGAGGACGTGTCCTCCCGTGGGCGTGATCAACCGAGACATGGTGCGCAGCAGTGTCGATTTCCCGCAGGCATTGGCGCCGACGATCGCAGTGATCTTTCCTGGCGGAATGGCAAGCGCGAGATCGCTCAGCACCTGCGTATCGCCATATCCTGCTGAAAGCGCGCTGATTGTGAGGGAGGGGGTGCTCAAAGCGAGCCTCCGGATCGGTTAAGGCGAATGATGAGGAAGATGAGATAGGGCGCGCCGAGAGCGCCCGTGACGACACCCACGGGATAGCGGCTCGGCAGCATGAACTGACCAACATAATCTCCTGTCAGCACCAGTGCCGCGCCAACAAGCGCCGATGGAATCAGCAGGGATCCGCTGCTTCCGACCAATCTTGCTGCAATAGGGCCGGAGAGGAAGGCGACGAAAGCGATTGGTCCGGTTACCGCCGTAGCGGTGGCAATCAGCCCGACTGCGGTGATGATGATCACTGCGCGCGTCGCTGCTACCCGCACGCCGAGCGCTGACGCGGTGTCATCACCCAGTCGGAGCGCTTCCAAGTCCCGTCCGCGTAACAGTAGCAGACCACCACAACCGGCCAGAACAATCGAAAGGGGCAGCGATTGTGCAAGTTGGGCGCTGTTGAGGCTGCCGGTCAGCCAGCGCATGGCTTCCTGAAGGGTCCAGGAAGGAGCGCTTGAGAGGATATAGGCAATGCAGCTTTCCAGCATTGCCGCAACTCCGATGCCGATGAGGATGAAGCGGGTTCCGGCAACTCCGTTGCGGAAGGACAGCACGTAAACGAGGAGTGCCACAGCCAGGCCGGCAAGAACTGCCACGATAGAGACGATGGCGCCGCCGAGAGACAGGACGACAATGCAAAAGACCGCGGCTGCGCTTGCACCCCAACTGATGCCGATGATGTCCGGGCTTGCCAAGGGATTGCGCAGCATGACCTGAAACGCAACTCCGCCGAGCCCGAAGCTGAGGCCGGCAACGAGGCCTAAGAGTGCGCGTGGCAGGCGCAACTGCCATATGGTGAAGCTAATCCCGGGCAGATCTTCGCCCCATAATACGCGTAGGATGTCGGCTGGTGGCGTAAAGGATTGGCCCAGCGAAAGCGTCAGCAGGAAGAGGCAAACGACCATGACCAGCAGCAGGGTGATGACCAGCCGCTGCCTTTGCGCACGGGCGCGGCGGCCTGCGAGAACTATCGGTATGGTAGCAGAAAGCTCTGTCACAGCTCGCGCACCCTTTGACGCCTGACGATCCAGATAAAGAAGGGTGCGCCCACCAGAGCGGTGATGATCCCGACGTCGAGTTCCGACGGTCTCACCACAAGGCGGCCGACGACATCGGCGGCGAGCAGAAGGCAAGCACCGCTGAGCGCCGAAAAAGGGAGGAGCCAACGGTGGTCAACTCCGACAAGCACGCGGCAAAGGTGTGGCACGACGAGCCCAACGAAGCCGATTGGTCCGCAGATTGCGGTAGTCGCACCACAAAGCATCACGGCGCCGAATGCTGCCGTTGCACGCGCAAGCGCTACCCGCTCTCCCAGTCCGGCTGCTAGTTCGTCGCCCAGAGCAAGGGAGTTCAATTTTCGAGCAGACAGGAGGCTAACAGCGAATCCGACAAGAAAAAAAGGCATGACTGGCCAGAGCCTATCAAAGGTCGCACCGCCAACGCCGCCGATCTGCCAGGTGCGGATGCCGCCAGCTATGTCGGCGCGCGGCAGGACAACAGCGACGACGAGAGAGGAGAACGCGACCGTAGTGGCGGCACCCGCCAGTGCCAGCTTGAGTGGCGTCGCGCCACCGCGCCCCAAGGACCCGATCGTGTAAACGAAGATGGCTGCGCCTGCGGCGCCGAGGATAGCAGCCCAGATATACGCATAGGCGGAGGCGATGTTGAACCAAGCAACGCCGATAACGACGGCAAGTGAGGCGCCCATATTGATTCCGAGGATGCCCGGGTCAGCTAGCGGGTTGCGTGTCACACCCTGCATGACAGCGCCGGCCAATCCGAGAGCTGCCCCGGCCAGCAGTGCGAGCAGCGTGCGAGGGACACGCACTGCCACGGCCGCCTGATCTATAGTTTCCACATGTCCGCCAAGCGCGGCAAGAATATCGCTCCAGCCTACGGTGCGGGTTCCAACCGCAACCGACAACATGCAGAGCGAAGCGAGGAGCGTGAGCGTCGCCGCCAGCCAAAGCTGCCGGCTGTGGCCGAAACTACCTGTCCAGAAAGGCTGTGACTGTTGATGAGTACCCGTCATTCCGATTTTGTGGCGGCTTCTGCGAGGAGAGCCACGTAATCCTCAAGGACCCAGGAAATAGAGAGCGGCGTGGGGTAGGCGGCGGTGCCCAGCGGGTCGCGTCCCAGCAGAACGACGGCATCATGCGCGACCGCAGGCATCCGCGAGAGCAGTGGGTTTGCTGCCATGGCATCACGGAGCGCTTGGCTGCCGTAGGTCACGACGATATCGACATCATCGAACGCATCAACACGTTCGGCACTGATGGAGCCCGAGTATCGGCCCGGGGCAGACGCCTCCACAACACTTTTCGGCGACGTTAGCCCCAGTTCTTCGAAGAACCTGACCCGCGTATCGTAGGTGGTGTAGAAATTGACGATGCTGAGGTCCGTCGCATCCAGATGCGTCACGAACATCGCGGACTTTCCCTTGAGAACCGGGTGGGCGGACGTCACCGTAGCGATGTCTGCTTCAATCTTGACGATAAGGGCATCAGCCTCTTCCGCCATCCCGAGCCCCGCCCCATTGAGGCGGATCATTTCGCGCCAGTCGGTCGACCATGGCCCTTCCGGATAGGCGACAACTGGTGCGATCTGGCTCAACGTGTCGTAATCGGCCTGACTGAGCCCAGAATAGGCAGCAAGGATGACGTCAGGTCGGGTGGCGGCGACGGCTTCGAAATCAATGCCGTCTCCTTCATCGAAAAGCACTGGCTCATCACCGCCCAGTTCCGTCAGCTTTTCTTCCACCCACGGAAGGACGCCGTTGCCGTTGTCGTCTCCGAAGTTTGCCGCGGCAAAGCCGACGGGCACGATACCGAGCGCCAAGGGCACCTCGTGGTTTGCCCAGGCCACAGTCGCCACCCGTTCCGGTTTCTTGCTGATGATAGTCTTCCCGAAGGCGTGCTCGATCGTGATCGGGTACGTCGTCTCCTGCGCTGCCCAGCTCTGCACCGCCAGTCCTGACCAGATGACCACAAGAAGCGCAGGAACTCGAATGTACCGCAGCATACGGGAAACCTCTGACACGTTAAGTGGAGTTCTGCTTTCAGGTTCAGCGGGTGGCGTCAAGTCCGCGGCCCGCTTCTCGACGGGAACTGACTAAGTTTCCGTAGAATCCTACAAAGGCGGAGAAATTTACAATACTGGATGAAGATGCTCAAGTTAAGGAGGGGCTGTGTGGAGACGGGTTCGAGGGGAATCCAATTCAAGGTCCGCACATGAAGGCGTTCAATCAAGCGGTCGGCAAAACCGACCTTCAGCAATAGTCAGTTCGGATTTGCGACCATGAAGATCGATAGACGGGGCGGTAATGTCAGGGGAATTGGCAGCAAGGCGTGGCGCACGCTCTTTCTGAGTTGCACGGCATTGGCAGCCGCTTCTGCAAACTCTGCCATGGCGCAAGACGCCGCCGCTTCGTCCTCCGGGACAGAGCTTGAAACGATTGTCATCGAAGGCAGCGGCAACGGCGCAGACGACGATGCTCGGACCATCGTTGCGACGCAAACGACTGGTGCCGGCAAGTTGCCGGGCGAGATTTTGACCACGCCGGCTTCGGTGTCGGTGATCACCTCGAAGGAAAT
>CAYNED010000108.1:0-8606 GCA_964396135.1 uncultured Neorhizobium sp. | reverse complement strand
GAAGACAAGGATCCGCGCTTCTTCGCTGAGCCGCAGCACGTTGACGAGGTAGTTGAACTGCTCCGAACTAGCTTCGACAGTGGCACCCGGGGAAAGGGCTGCTTCGACAAAAAGTCGCTGCATCCGGAAGTTAGCGCGCATGTCGAAAGGTCCCGGCCTGATTAGATGAACAGCAGAGACATAACCCAATACAGGAGCGCCGCAAGGGCGCCCGCGGCTGGAACGGTAATGACCCAGGCAGCAACAATCGTCATGAAGTGTGAGCGGCGAACGAGATAGCGACGTCGCAATTCCTCTGCGTTGCGCTCGGCACGTTCCTCGATCTCCCAGCGATCCGCCTTCATCTTCATGTATTCCATGCGGCGCTTGGAATTGCGGGTATACCATTCACGAAAGAAACCGACGCCGAACACTGCGCCGACAGCAATGTGCGTGGAGCTGACAGGCAGGCCGAGCCATGAGGCAACGATCACCGTCAAGGCTGCAGACAAGGACACGCAGAAGGCGCGCATAGGATTGAGCTTGGTGATTTGCTCACCGACGAGCTTGATCAGCCGGGGACCAAACAGAAGAAGGCCGACTGAGATGCCGAAGGCACCGATCACCATGACCCAAAGCGGAATGGCTACCGCATTTTCTAGCCCATTGCCTTGGGCAACGGAAACGATCGCCGCCAGCGGGCCGATTGCGTTGGCCACGTCATTGGCGCCGTGGGCGAAGGAAAGCAGCGCTGCTGCGCAGATCAGCGGGATCTGAAAAAGCTTCCGCAGCGACTGGTTGCGGTTCTCCAGCCCTTCCGACTGATGCCGGATCAAAGGTATTGCCACGCCCCAGGCCAGCAGACCGCAGCCAAGGCCGATCCCCGAGGCCGTTCCCAGCGACAGATGGAAGAGCTGACGAAGGCCTTTGAGCGCAAGATAGGCAGCGAAGGCTCCCGTCATGACGCCAAGCAGGACGGGAACCCATTTTCGCGCAGAGGCAATCTTGTCAGGGCGGTAGATGATGAATTCCTTGATAAAGGCAAGGAAGAGAGCAGCCACGATACCCCCCATAACAGGGGAGATTATCCAGCTGGCGGCAATCCCGGCCATTTGCGGCCAATCCACCGCCGATGCCCCAGCCGCGGCAATGCCCGCACCGAGAACGCCACCGACCACTGCATGGGTGGTGGACACGGGTGCGCCGATCCAGGTTGCGAGGTTCACCCAAAGAGCCGACGAAAGAAGTGCCGCCATCATCGCCCAGATGAACATGTCGGTGCTGCCGAAGAGCGCCGGATTGACGATGCCCTTTGAGACGGTTTCGACAACGTCGCCGCCTGCGATCATCGCACCTGCCGTTTCGAATATGGCAGCGATGGCAAGGGCAAGTCCCATGGACATTGCCCGCGAGCCGACAGCGGGCCCGACATTATTCGTGACGTCGTTGGCACCGATGTTCATCGCCATGTAAGCGCCGATGGCGGCAGCAGCGATGACAACAACGGCACCTGGTTTGCCGATCACATAGACCGCTGCGAACATGGTCGCAGCCACCAGGAAGATCAGCGCAATGCCAGGGCCCGCGAAACCGCGGGAAACATTGTGGGTTGCAGCCTCCACCGAGGTAAGCTTGTCAAGGTCCTTGTCGAGCGTTTGCTTGACGAGGTGTGGTGGCTGCTGTGCCATCAATGTATCCTTTTGCCCGAACGCAATGCCGCCGCATCGGGCTGTCAGTCGAGAAGAGGCTGCGCATGCGCAGGCCAAGCTGTGCAGGGCCTACTGGCAATAACGCCCGATTGCAATATGACAGTTCTGCGACAGTCGTTACATCAGCTTGCAGCTGCGATCTTGACGTTCCTGGGGAGCGGCTTGGCTGCAAAAACTGCGAGAAGGGCCTTGAGTTCCGGCTCGTTGACGCGGCGCGCTGCTTCCTGCGGCGTAACCCATTCCAGTTGCCGGCTTCCCTTCTCCGGGAAGTTCTTAGCCATCTCCTGTACCTCGAGCGCGTGAACCTGCACGCGCACAGGAATGCGAAGACCGGTGCGCAATGCCTTGCTGTAGTGGTAATGCCCGAGAGCTTCTTTTTCTGCCTTGCCTTTGACCCCGGCTTCTTCGAAGGCTTCGCGCTCGGCAACGGCATGGGCCTTCTTTGCCGGCATGGGCCAACCTTTTGGGATGACCCACCGGCCCGTATCGCGGCTGGTCAGCAGCAGGATCTCGACCTCGCCTTGCTTCTTCTTCATCCGGTAACAGAGCGCGGCATATTGATGCTTTGGCGGGCGCCGTAGCATGAGGCCGAAATCTGTCTTGAGGCGGGCGAGAAGGTTCAAAACGCCAGGGTCCTTTCTACTGATTCTTCTACCATAAATCCGGGCTTGGCACTGCGCCGATCTTTTTATTCCGAAATCGAGATATAGTGCTGTCACGGCTCTTGAGGAGGTCGAACGGGGCAAAATAACCGAAATCTGATGGCGCGCTCCAGCTTGTCAGACTGCCTTCCCCATCCATCAGCATGGTTTTGGCATGCGAGGCATGGTAAGCGCAGATGTCGTCGCAGAATATGTACGGCGGCAGACGACGGGGAGGATAACCGTGTCGGAACCGATCAAGTTTTTGGAGCCGCGCAACGGCGTCCTGACGAGGCGTGCGGCCATTGTTAAAGATCTTCTGGATCTGCTCCCGCCCGAATGTGTGGTGCACGAGGCGCGCGAACTGGTGCCTTTCGAAACCGATGCCTTCGTTTCCTATCGCCGGCTGCCGCTGGCCGTCGTCCTGCCAACGACTACGGATCAGGTCGCGGCCGTCATGAAATATTGCCACCGCTATGGGGTGCCGGTCGTGCCACGTGGTGCGGGAACGTCCCTTTCAGGCGGCGCGATCCCTCAGGAGGATGCGGTCGTGCTGGGGCTGTCGAAGATGACACGCATCCTGGAGGTTGATCCTGCCAACCGTACGGCGACCGTTCAAGCAGGAGTAACGAACCTGAGCATCTCTGATGCCGTCAGCCCCGAAGGCTTCTTCTATGCGCCAGACCCAAGTTCGCAGCTTGCGTGCACCATCGGCGGCAATATCGGCATGAACTCCGGAGGCGCGCATTGCCTCAAATACGGGGTCACGACAAACAACCTGCTTGGCGTGAAGATGGTGCTGGTCGACGGAACGGTGATCGAGCTTGGCGGCAAGCACCTCGATGCGGCAGGCTACGACCTGCTCGGCCTCGTCTGTGGCTCCGAGGGGCAGCTCGGCATCGTAACGGAAGCAACTGTACGGCTGATCGCCAAGCCTGAAGGCGCCCGTCCGGTGCTGTTCGGCTTCGATACGTCAGAGGCCGCCGGCGCTTGCGTTGCCGATATCATCGGCTCCGGCATCATCCCTGTCGCGATCGAGTTCATGGACAAGCCGGCGATCGAGATTTGTGAAGCTTTCGCACAGGCCGGTTACCCGCTGGATGTCGGCGCATTGCTGATCGTGGAAGTCGAGGGGTCGGAAGCCGAAATGGAGGCGATGCTCAAGAAGATCGTCGAGATCGCTGGCCGGCATGGCGTCAGAACCGTTCGCGAAAGCCAGAGCGCAACAGAGGCGGCGCTGATCTGGAAGGGGCGCAAGTCCGCCTTTGGCGCCACGGGGCGCATTTCCGATTACATCTGTATGGATGGCACGGTGCCGCTCGGCAAACTCTCCTACGTCCTTGAAAGGACTGCCGAGATCGTGGAGCGTTATGGACTACGCGTGGCAAACGTCTTCCATGCCGGGGATGGCAACATGCATCCGTTGATCCTCTTCAACGCCAACGATCCCGAAGACGCTGCCCGGGCTGAAGAGGCGGGCAACGAGATCCTCAAACTCTGTGTGGATGCCGGCGGCTGCCTGACCGGCGAGCATGGGGTCGGCATCGAGAAGCGCGATCTCATGCGGCATCAGTATTCCGAAACCGATCTCAACCAGCAGATGGCTGTCCGGTTCGCCTTCGATCCGGACTGGCTTCTCAACCCGTCGAAGGTGTTCCCGCTGGAGGGGCGGCCTGCGGCATGACACTGACCCCCCATACCGAAAATGATGCCGCTTATGTCATCCGCAATGCTGCCAGCGACGGCAAGACCTTGTCGATCATCGGCGGCGGGACCCGCAGCGGCTTCGGCAACAAGGTGGCATGCGAGGAGACGCTGAGTTCTTCCGCCCTCACCGGAATCATCGACTACGAGCCGGCTGAAATGGTGATGACCGCAAGAGCCGGCACGCCAGTCGCCCAGATCGAGGCAGCGCTTTCGGCAAATCGGCAGATGATGAGCTTTGAGCCGATGGATCACCGTCAGGTGATGGGCACGGCGGGGGAGCCCACAATTGGGGGAGTTTTTGCAGCCAATGTTTCGGGGCCGCGCAGGCTCGTTTCGGGTGCCGCACGCGACAGCCTTCTCGGCATCCGCTTCGTCAATGGCCGGGGCGAGGTCGTTCGAGCCGGTGGTCGGGTGATGAAGAACGTGACGGGCCTCGATCTCGTCAAGCTGCTCGCCGGCTCGCACGGCACGCTGGGCTTCTTGACGGAGGTGACGTTCCGGGTTTTGCCAGTGCCCGAAATGGTGCAAACGATCGTGATCTCCGGGCTCGACGATGCAACGGCGACGCAGGCGATGGCAGTGGCAATGGCCATGCCTGTCGAAGTCTCGGGCGCAGCGCACCTTCCGCAAACCGTCCGCAGCCGCGTCCTCGGCGGCGACCTGCCCGAAGGGGAGGCGACGGTGCTGCGTCTCGAGGGGCTGGAAGCCTCCGTGTCGGTTCGCGCCGAAAAGCTCGCCGTCATGATGAAGAACCTCGGCGCCGTAACCATGCTCGGGCCCGAACCGAGCCGAAGGCTGTGGCATGAGGTCCGCGATGTCAGCGTTTACGCTGATGCCCCGCAAAAGCCGCTTTGGCGGGTTTCTGTCGCACCGTCGGTAGGCCATCAGCTTGTCGCAGCGCTGCGACTGGAGGCCGGCATCGACGCCTTCTACGACTGGCAGGGAGGCCTCGTCTGGATGCAGATGGAGGCTGATCTCGAGGAGCAACTGCTGCGAGGCTATATCAAGGCGCTTGGTGGCGGCCACGCCACGCTTGTTCGGGCACCGGACAAGGCAAGGGAACGCATTGCTGCGTTTCAACCTGAAAGTGATGCCGTTGCCGCGTTATCGGCGCGCGTCAAACAAAAGCTGGATCCGGCCGGTATCTTCAGCCCGGGCAAGATGGCGGGGGTATAGACGTGCAAACCAACTTCACCGCCGAACAGCTTGCAGATCCGCATGTGGCAGAATCCGAAAAGATCCTGCGACGCTGCGTTCATTGCGGCTTTTGCACCGCCACCTGTCCCACCTATGTCACGCTTGGCAATGAGCTCGACAGTCCACGCGGTCGCATCTACCTGATCAAGGACATGCTGGAAAACGGTCGCGCTGCCGACGAGCAGGTGGTGACCCATATCGATCGTTGCCTGTCCTGTCTTTCCTGCGTGACGACCTGCCCCTCCGGGGTCGACTACATGCATCTTGTCGATCACGCACGTGTCCACATCGAGAAGACCTATCGTCGGCCATTGATCGACCGTCTGATCCGGCAGGTACTGGCAAGCGTGTTGCCTTATCCGCGACGCTTTCGGCTCGCGCTCAGCCTTGCAAAGCTTGGGCGGCCATTGGCTCCGATGTTCAAGCTACTGCCGCCTCTAAAGCCGGTTGCGGCTATGCTGGAACTTGCCCCTCAAGGTTCGCTCAGGCGCTCCGATTCGGCTCATCCCGGCAGCCGCCCGTCCGAGATTGCCCGCCGCGGTCGTGTTGCGATCCTTACCGGCTGCGCGCAGCCGGTGCTTGATCCGGGTATCAACGAAGCGACAATCCGGCTTCTCACGCGACTGGGGGTGGAAGTGGTCGTTCCCAGGGGAGAGGGCTGCTGTGGAGCCCTTGTCCATCATATGGGGAAGGAAGATCCGGCGCTGGAGTTTGCCCGCCGTAACATCGACGTCTGGATGCGCGAAATCGAGGAGGGCGGGCTCGATGCCATCATCATAACCGCATCGGGCTGTGGCACGACGGTAAAGGATTACGCTCACATGCTGCGGCTGGACCCGCATTACGCCGACAAGGCAGCGCGCGTTTCATCGCTCGCCAAGGATGTGACAGAGTACCTTGCGACGCTTGAACTCGCCCCCCTGGAAAGCCGTGGACTGAAGGTTGCTTACCACTCCGCCTGTTCCATGCAGCATGGCCAGAAGATTACGCTGGCGCCCAAGCTTCTGCTGAAGAATGCCGGCTTTACCGTACGCGATCCGCCGGAGGGCCATCTTTGCTGCGGCTCTGCCGGAACCTACAACATCATGCAGCCGGAGATCTCCGGGCAGCTCAAGGCCCGCAAGGTGAAGAACATCGAGGCGACGCAGCCGGACGTCATCGCCACCGGCAATATCGGCTGCATGACCCAGATCGGCTCCGGAACGGTCTTACCGATCGTTCACACGGTGGAACTGCTTGACTGGGCCTATGGCGGCCCGAAGCCGGTCAAGCTCGCGTAAAATAAAAAAGCCGGCACTGGAGCCGGCTCTCATGGGTGGTCCTCAGCCGCCAAACAGCGTCCGGAAGATGTCGATGCCTCGATCCTGGAATGCGACATCGCCATGCTTGTTGCCGGGGCCGATGACGACCACCTTCGTACCGACAGGCGCCCGTGCGTAGAGGTGCTCCACATCCTTGTTCATCATCCGGATGCAGCCGGACGAAAGATTCAGGCCGATCGACCAGGGCTGGTTGGTCCCGTGAATGCGGAAGATCGTGTCGCGGCCGCCCTTGTAGAGATACATCGCGCGCGCGCCGAGCGGGTTGTCAGGTCCGCCCTTCTGGACGGCCGGCAGGATGTGGCCCTTGGCCGCCTCGCGGCGGCGCATCTCGGCAGGCGGCGTCCATGTCGGCCACTCAGCCTTGCGGCCGATCTTGACCACGCCCGACCAGCCGAAGCCTTCGCGCCCAACCCCGATCCCGTAGCGCGTTGCCCGGTTCCGGCCCTCGACATAGTAGAGAAACTTGTTGTGGGTATCGACGATGATCGTGCCCGGTGCCTCATTAGTGGAGAAGCGCACCATGCGGCGCTTGTACTTTTCCGGCACCGCCCGATTGCGGACGGAAGGCGCCACGTCGCTTGCCGTTGTCTGCTGTCGTGCAGACGCCGAGCTTTGAGCAGGAGCCTCTCCCGCCATCATGGCTACCGCCAGACCGGCGATCGCAATCAGCATTTTCCGCGACGTCATCGCGCACCTCTCCTCAGTTTGCCCTAAAAGGGGAGCAAGATGTCCTTGCTCTCCTTATCCGGCAAGACGAGGCAGAACGAATCGCGACTGCTGCTCGATATTGGCGCCGGATCGTGTCGATCCGGCCACAGATCCTCACATGACGATGACCTTCGTCCCGACCTTCACGCGTTCGTAAAGGTCGACGACATCCTCATTGCGCATGCGGATGCAGCCGGAGGAGACGGCGCTACCGATCGTCCACGGCGCATTCGTTCCGTGGATGCGGTACAGGGTAGATCCGAGATACATGGCACGCGCACCAAGCGGGTTCGCCGGGCCACCCTCCATGCTTGCCGGGAGGTAGTGCCCTTTGGCGGCCTCGCGCGCGATCATCTCTTTCGGCGGCGTCCAGCGGGGCCATTCGGCCTTGCGGGTGACGGTATGGGTGCCAGCCCATTCGAAGCCGGGCTTGCCGACGCCCACGCCATAGCGACGCGCCTGCCCGTTCCCCGCGACCAGGTAAAGGAACCGGTTGTTGGTATCGATGACGATGGTTCCGGGAGCGTGCCTCGTCTCGTATGCCACGGTCTGCGGCAGGAACTGCGGCTCGATCTCGCTGCGGACCACCTTGTTTGGTCGCATACTGACCGGCTGAGCCTGTCCCCGCCGAGCGCTTCCGTTATGGCGCACGCGGGGCTGGAAAAAGGCGCGTGGCGTGGACGGGCCTGCCGCATAAACCTTGGGCCGCACCTGGCCCCCGAGCTGCAGCACCCATGGCGCGGTGAGGTCGGGGCTGACGATCACGGGCGGTCGCTCGCGATACCGGTCATTGGCGTGCGCCAGCGTCGAGAACGCAGGAAGAAGGCCGAGGGCCAGAAGAAGCATCTTGTTCATAGTCGGATCCACTCGCTACATATGCACCGATGAGCGTAACTCGCCCTTGCAGATCACGCTGCCGATGGAACGCGAGGGAAGTGTAAACGGGTGGCGATTCAATTGCGGCCGGTGAGATAAACCTTTCGGCAGGGTTACCTGCTGGTGTGAAAAGATGGTTGACCGGAGCTGAAGGTCGCCAGGCTGCCATTAACGATCAGGGGACTGATGGAAAACACGGGCATTATTACCGGCGAGGACGGGCGTCATCGTTGCTTCTGGCACGGCGGTCTCGACGACTACCGGCGCTATCACGATGAGGAATGGGGGCGCCCGGTGACGGATGACGTCCGTCTGTTCGAGAAGATCTGCCTTGAAGGCTTCCAGTCTGGCCTCTCCTGGCTCACCATCCTTCGCAAGCGGGAAAACTTCCGTGCAGCCTTTGCAAGTTTCGATTTTGCGCAGGTCGCGGAGTTCGATCAGGAAGATGTCGAGCGGCTGGTAAGTGA
>CAYNED010000107.1:0-8754 GCA_964396135.1 uncultured Neorhizobium sp. | reverse complement strand
CAATCTCCAGCAGCGACAAGGGCTCCGACAGATTGTTCTCCATCAGCTCGATGATTGAAAGCACCTTGGCGTTTTGCACGCCAAGCCGGGCGCGAAGCGGCAAGCGCTGGCGGTCGTGGGGGTTACGCACGCGGTCGGTCAGCTGCTGTTCGCAGATGCGGTTGACGAGATTTTCGCCGAAATCCTGGCCGATCAGGTTCAGCATCATGTCGAGGGAAGCGGTGCCGCCGGCGCAGGTATAGATATTGCCGTCAACTTCATAGAGGTCGGCATAAACCTCGGCCTGCGGGAAGGCTTCCGAAAAGCCGGGGAGGTTTTCCCAGTGGATGGCACAGCGCTTGCCGTTGAGCAGGCCAGCCTGTGCCAGAACATGTGCTCCCGTACACAGGCTGCCTAAAGCGACGCTGCGATTGTGGGTTTCTCGCAGCCACGCATTCACGGTCTTGTTGCTGTATTGCTCGATATCGATGCCAGAGCAGACGAGCACCATGTTCGGGCGGTTTTCACCGCCAAGGTTCCTGCGTTCGTCAGCAACGGATGTGTTGACTTCAACGGCTATACCCGCAGAAGAGGCTACTTTCTCTCCGTCAGAGGAACAGAGCCTCCAATCATAGGCCCGGTAGCCCAGCATCCGGTTGGCGATCCTCAAAGTTTCCACTGCGGCCGTGAAGGGCAGCATGGTAAAATTGGGGACAAGGAAGAAGACGAGTGTCCGCTTGACAGACGGTTTGCTGCTGGTCGCGATCATGCCTCGGCTCTCCGCTCGCTCGCCATGGCCAATACTTCATTTGCGACACTGACATGAAATAGTGCTTCCGGAAAGGGGTTCTGCCCTGGACCCGGCTCCTAAATTTGCGACAGGTTGATTCAGGTAAACTCCCTCCGGATCCTTGTCCGGAGGGTGGATACGCCAGCGACTTCCACGCCTCGGGCCATACTCAGTGAAGTCGGTCAGAGCTATGAGCTTCGGCGTCGCGTGTTGGCCAGCCGATGTCTTTTCTGATCTCTGGTGGAAGCGATTCCAGCAGTCTCTCGGTCCGGCGATGCCTCCACTCTTCTTGAACATGCAACGCGAGTCGGGCGAAGGGTCGGCCGAGGTTGCGAAGTTGCCAACGATGGGTGTGCGAGTATGCGAACTCTGAGGACATGGTGTTTCTCCTTGAGAGGCTAGGGTCTCATTCTTCCTGCATCAAACAAGATGATGGCGATGATGAAGCTCATGATTTATTGTGATGGATTGTGTGGATCACGAGTTTCAACCGTGTGCATCGTGCGACTACGTTGACGTTCAATCAAACGAAATGATATGGTGCTTAAATTGAATTTCGTTGATAGAGGAAGCCATGGCCGTTTCGTTCCGCCCGCCATTGCCGCTGCTCGACAATGACGTGCTGCGCACGTTCGTTGCGATTGCCGATACAGGTAATTTCTCCACCGCAGCGGAGGTGGTGCTGCGTACGCCTTCTGCAGTCTCGATGCAGATCAAGAAGCTTGAGGAACAGTTGAAGACAACGCTTTTCCTCCGCGACGCCCGTTCTGTTTCGCTGACGCAGCATGGGGAAATGTTATTGACCTATGCGCGCCGCATGTTGGCGCTGTCCAACGAGGCCGTCTCTCGCTTCGTGATGCCTGACTTGGCCGGCATAGTTCGATTAGGCGCCCCCGATGACATTGCCGAGCGCCTTTTGCCGCGCATTCTCAAGGATTTCGCCGACAGCTTCCCAGGCATCATGGTGGATGTGACAGTCGATATGAGCTCTGCGCTGCGTAAGCGCGTGGAGGAGCAGCGACTCGATCTGGCCTTGTTTAACTGCCACCCGCGTTCCTTCCCGAACTTCGGCGAGGTGATCCACACGGAAAAGCTGGTCTGGGCCGGCGCCAAATGCGGGAACGCCCACTTGCGAGATCCACTGCCAATTTCCGTGTGGGAGGAGGGCTGCGTCTGGCGGCAGGACGCGATCACTCAGCTTGAGAAGCAGAAGCGGCCGTATCGGGTCGCCTATGCTAGCGCCCATTCCATGGCGCAGCGCGCTGCTGTGCTGTCTGATCTTGCGATCGCGCCGTTCCCGCGGTCGTATCTGACCGAAGATATGGTGGTGCTCGGACCTCAGGAGGGATTGCCGGAGCTCTTCAGTTTCGATGTGCGGCTGCTTACAACGCCGCAGCTCGCAGTCCCGGCGCGGGCGGTCGCCGACAGCATACGAGATTTCTACGGACAGATGACGCGCGCGGCGGCGTGATCACTCCCGCGACCGCCTGCGTCGGCGCCCACCCGTGTCCCCGGCGTCTGAAAAAGCATTACGCTCGGGAAGAGAAACCACAGTCGCAAGGTTCGGGAAGCCATCCACTTTGTTCGGTAGCGCCATCGCATTGACGAAGAGTTCCTGAAACCTCGGTTCAAGAGCTGTCTCTATCTTCTCGATCTTGCTCACCGTTTGCTCAATCTCCCGGCGATAGCCGCGGTTCAGCAAGGCCATTAATGCGCCCGTACCGGCGGCGTTGCCCACAGCCTTGACCTCTGCAAGGTCGCAGTCGGGAATGAGGCCCAGCACCATGGCGTATTTCGGATCGATGAAGGAGCCGAAGGCGCCGGCGAAGCGGATGGTATCGACCGTCTCCACCCCCTGTTTTTCCATCAGTAGCTTGATCCCGGCGTAGAGGGCGGCCTTTGCGAGCTGGATGGCGCGCACGTCGTTTTGCGTTATGACAATTCGCTGGGCGCCGTCATGCAACAGGTAGGAGAAGGTACGACCGTTCTCCAGGATGCGCGACGTTTTCGCAGCCATTTCACCGCTCACCACACCATCGGAGGAGATGATGCCGGAGAGATACATTTCGGCGACAACTTCAATGATTGCCGAGCCGCAGATGCCGGTGACGCCTGTCGTTGCCGCAGCCTCATTGAACCCCGGCTCATCGGACCACTCCTCGACGCCGATCACCTTGAACCGTGGCTCAAGCGTTATGGGATCGATTCGGACGCGCTCTATGGCGCCGGGTGCGGCCCGCTGGCCGCAGGAGATTTCCGCCCCCTCGAAAGCGGGGCCGGTGGGTGAGGAGGCGGCAACGGTTCGTGCGCGGTTTCCGAGAACGATCTCCGCATTGGTGCCCACGTCGACCAGCAGCATCATCTTGTCCTGGCGATGCGGTCCCTCCGCCAGCGTCGCGCCCGCCGAATCGGCTCCGACGTGGCCAGCAATACAGGGGAGGAGATAGACGCGTGCGCCGTGGTTTATTGCGAGGTCGATTTCTCGTGACCAGGTATGCACGGCGCCGGAGACGGCCAATGCGAATGGTGCTTGTCCCAGTTCCGTCGGGTCAATGCCAAGGAACAAGTGATGCATGATCGGATTGGCGACGAAGACGGCGTCCAGGATGTTGTTTGGGTCGACGCCGGCCTCGGCACAAACCTTGGCCGTCAGTTCGTTGATTGCTTGACGCACAGCCTTGGTCATGGCCTCGCGTCCGTCCGGGTTCATCATCACATAGGACACGCGACTCATCAGATCTTCGCCGAAGCGAATCTGCGGATTGGATGTGCCTGACGAAGCGATGACGCGCCCGGAGAGCAGCGACACCAGGTGCATGGCAATCGTTGTCGACCCGATGTCGCAGGCGATGCCATAGGCTTCATTGTGAAGGCCAGGCCAGAGCGCAATCAGGTTCGGCCGCGCCCCTTCCAAGTCTCTATGGATGACCGCAGTAACACCCCAGTCTCCCTTCCGCAGGATCTTCTGGACGTCGGGCAGGAGATGCTGGGCAACAAGGATGTCCTTCCAGCCCCAGTCCTTCTCCAGCATGAGGTTCAGCCGGTCGAGATCGCCGAGCGGCTTGTGCATGTCCGGCTCATCGACTTCGACGTAGCAGAGCTGGATCGCAGGATTGCGGTCAAACGTGCGGTCGGTCGCCGCTTTGCGGATGACCTGCGCGTTAACGACGGTGTCCTGCGGCACGTCGATGACCAGATCCCCGAGGATCTGTGCGGAGCAGGAGAGCCTTCGACCTTCCGGGATCGTCCGCACCTCCGCATACCGCATCTCCTTCGCGCCAACCGGAGAAATATGATCTGCCGAAGAGCTGATCTGATGCTTGGCGAAATGGCCTTCCTGCACTTCGATCTGGCAGCGCCCGCATGTGGCGCGTCCGCCGCAGACGCTTTCGACATAAACGCCAAGCAAGCGGGCGGCATCCAGAACGGAGGTGCCGATCGGGAAGCGTCCGCGCTTGCCGGACGGCATGAAGAGAACAAGGGGGGCCTTGTCGGACTGTTCTGTCATGATGCTCTGTTCACTCGCTCGCAGTACCCGTGCCCACCCGCGCTGCTCGACCACCGCGGCGACCTCCACCACTTGCGGCAGAGGCCGGGGAGGGCGCTGCGGCGGCACCCGCTTCAGCCGGCTTGTAGTCGCGGTAGGTCTTGATCCAGTTGTAGCAGTTCTCATCCGTGCCGTTCAGCACGTTTGCAGCGCGCACGGCCTCCATCTCCTGCGGACGGCAGGGATTCATGATCGCGCTCGTCATGCCGGCGCCGATGACCATTGGAATGAAACCCGCATTGATGCCGTGACGGTGCGGAAGGCCGAAGGAGATGTTGGAAAGACCGCAGGTGGTGTTGACCTTCAACTCCTCGCGCAGGCGCCGGATCAACGCAAAGACCTGCAGGCCGGCCGATCCGATGGCACCGATTGGCATGACCAGCGGGTCTACGACGATGTCATGCGGCTTGATGCCGTAGTCCATGGCCCGCTCGACGATCTTCTTCGCAACGGCGAAACGGACGTCCGGATCCTGGGAAATGCCCGTTTCGTCGTTGGAGATCGCGACGACGGGCACGTTGTACTTGGCGCAGAGCGGCAGGATGGCCTCGAGCTTTTCTTCCTCTCCGGTGACGGAATTGACCAGAGGGCGGCCCTTGGCGACCTTCAGCGCCGCCTCGATCGCAGCGGTAACGGATGAGTCGATGGACAGCGGCACATCGACCAGACCCTGCACGATCTCCAGCGTCTGGACGAGCAAGCCCGGCTCGGTCTCGTTCGGGTTAACCGAAGTGACGCCGGCATTGACGTCCAACATCGTGGCGCCTGCCGCCACCTGCTCCAGCGCGTCGCGAATAACGGTGTCGAAGTTGCCCTCAATCATTTCCGCGGCCAGCTTCTTGCGCCCGGTGGGATTGATGCGTTCGCCAATCACGCAGAAGGGCTGGTCGAAACCGATGATCACTTCGCGTGTGGCGGATGCGACGATGGTGCGGGTCATGCGGGTCTCCGGTGCCTGAGGCGGCGATGTCTGTTGTTGTAGCGGCGGCCTTCGCCGGCGCAGCTGTTCAGTGAGGTTTATGGGCTGCGATGTCGGCGAGTTGCTGCTGGTTTTCTTCTTTTTCCTGACGGATCTCTTCAAGGCGTTCGGCAACGGCCGTGTCCCCATGATTGGCCTCACGCTTCCAAGGCCGGCGACCCTTCAACACGCCTGACTCGTGTACGATCTCGGCGACGTATTCCTCCTGCCGGTAGGCCATCACGTGGATGCCGGAAACGCCCTCGATCTCTTTAACCTCGTTGATGATGTCGATGCAGAGCTGCTTTCCCTCGCGCTTCTGGTCTTTGGCACCCTCGAGGCGGGCAATAACGTGGTCCGGGATGTGGATGCCGGGGACGTTGGAGCGGATCCAGCGGCCAGTCTTGGCTGAGGCAAGCGGCCCGACGCCGACCAGGATGAAGCACTTTTCGTGCAGACCAAGATCTCGAACCTTGGCCATGTAGTCGCGAAACATCGGGACGTCGAAGCAGTACTGGCTCTGTACGAACTGTGCGCCAGCTTCGATTTTCTTGCCCAGGCGGAAGGGGCGGAAGTCATAAGGTGGGGCGAAGGGATTGATCGCCGCCCCGAGGAAGACGTTCGGCGGAGAGGTGAGCTTTCGCCCCGATAAAAAACGAGATTCGTCGCGCATGGTGCGGACGGTCGACAGGAGCGACATGCAATCCAGGTCGAAGACAGGCTTCGCACCCGGCTGGTCGCCCGCTTGCACCCCGTCGCCCGTCAGGCACATGATGTTTTGCACTCCCATGGCCGACGCCCCGAGGACATCACCCTGGATCGCGATGCGGTTCTTGTCGCGGCAGGCGATCTGCATGATCGGTGCATAGCCCATGCGGGTGAGCAAGGCGCAAATGCCGACGGATGACATGTGGCAGTTGGCGCCCGATGCATCGACCGCGTTGATGCCGTCCACCCAGCCGTCGAAGACAGCGGCGCGCTCATAGACATCCTGCGGGTTGGCGCTATCGGGAGGGTTGAGCTCAGCGGTAACAGCAAATTCCCCGCGCCTCAGCACCCGCTCCAGCCTGCCATGGGAGGAATGGCCGGGAAGGGGATCAAGCGGTGCGCCGGGATCATGGGGATGAATGTCGAGACTCATCGGGATTCTCCGGCTGCCTCACGGCGCGCAGCCGCTTCGGCCGTTACCCGAAGCCAGGAGGAGGTTTCCCGCAGCGACTGGTTCACCGGTGTCTGGACGTTCAGGATCGCGTTTCCGTTCTCCATCTGGCGGGATCCTTCCCATGCCTTGACCCAAACGCAAGGCATGTCCGGCTCGACCTCGCAATTACCATTGGCGCGGACACCGCCACACGGCCCATTGCGTAGTTGCTTGGGACAGTTCATCGGGCAGGACATGCCCGTGAACGAGAGGATGCATTGCCCGCACATGCGGCAGTCGAAGAGCAGGCCCTTCACTCGCTTTTCGACGAAGGTGACCGGCACCTCGGCGCGGCTGTAGCCAACTGCCTTCCACAGTGGATGCAGCAGGAGAAAGGCGCTCGCAAAACGGCCGTAGAACCATTCCAGGAGCCGTGAGTGTCGGATCGACCACAGACGAATGGAATAGCGGCGCTGAACGCGACGATTGGGAGAAACGTCGCCGGGAATATAGGCACCGATTGCAGCCTTCTTTGCCGCGCCGGCATTCCCTATGGCTGGCCTAGTCGCCACGCCGGCGGCAGGAGGCTGAGCCGGGGCACTCGGAGGTTTGGTGGCATCCAGGTCAGACACTCTCGCGACCTCCTGCCTTCACCAACGCGACCAGACGTTCCTTGTGATAGGCTGCTTCGAGCTCGGCTGCTGCCTTCTCCGCCTCAGCCTCGAGATCATCGGAAACAGGGAGGGGATCAGCCTTGCGCCAATCGGCTAGGTAATCGTCAGTCTCAGCGGCGCCGGTTCGCATCGCGCACATGTCTATCGCCTCGGTGAAGCGCAGCGAAAGCTCGCGCTTTGCAGTTCTGCGTCCCTGTTTGATGATCACCTGCGCTGGAATGTCCCGCCAGTAAACGGTGATGCGGTCGGCCATGCCATGCTCCTGTTTTCCGGCAGCATGCACGCGGCGTGAGGTTGGGACTGCGCTTGCCACGACGTCGCATAGCGCGAAAAGCGACGCGGCAAGTGACGCGCGACTGGCATGCTAGAGGCGCTGCAGCGACGTCGTCAGGTCACCGTAGCCAGTAAAGCGATATTCGTATTCCAGCCCAAGATACCCCGCCGCTGCCTGCGCCTTAGCTTGAAGGGTCTCGTCTTTCTCCTGGCTAAGGTAGACCAGCTTGCGGTAATTGCCGAAATAGGTCTCCTTTAATTGCGGATGGCGATCGAGGCCTAGGGGTTCGATGATGAAAGCGTCGAACTGCCGGGCAAGGAAGTCTGTGAGGAAAAAGCTCCTTAGATCATCGTCCGCCTGCGCTTCGAATGTGTCGTTGCCGGAAAAGAATGAATAGCAGTGGGGGCCCTCGATCCGTGCCACGCCCTCGCGCTCGCAAAGCCTGTCGATCTCTCCGCCCGTCCCGCAGTCCGCATAGGCAAAGAAGATCTTTTCAAAGCCTCTTGCTCTTGCATTCTGCAGAGCCTCGATCAGCCCCGGTACGATCTTCTGCGGATAGGCGTGCCAGATCGCCGGCAGGCATTGGATGTCGATATGATGCAAGCCATACTGGGCGCAGACGGCCAGGATTTCTCGCGCGATCGCGCCGCACGCAACCACGTGAACCTTTTCGCCTTTGAGGCGTTCCTGTGGCGGAAGGTCATTTTCCGCATTTTTATCGTCGACAACCATCGGAGTAATCTCTCATGACGTCTAAGTCAGTCTCGGTCATCGCCGCTCTTTTCGTCACGGCCGCTGCCCTCAGCTCCTGCGGTAACACCATTCGCGGTGTCGGCGCGGATACGGCCAATGCCGTTGACGCCACACAGGATGCCGGACGCAACGTAGAACGCGCTGCGCGTTGATCTGAAATAGGAATGAGCCGGCCCTGTGCCGGCTTCTTTCGTTCTATCTGGCCGCGAGTGAATTATGCTTGCGGCGCACGAAATCCTTGGCGGTTTCAACTGCTACGGCTGCGTCGCGACAATAGGCGTCTGCGCCCACTGCCTTGCCGAATTCCTCGTTGAGCGGCGCCCCCCCGACAAGCACGACATAATCGTCGCGAATGCCCTTTTCCTTCATCGTGTCGATGACGACCTTCATGTAAGGCATGGTGGTGGTAAGTAGGGCGGACATGCCAAGAATGTCCGGCTTTTCACGCTCCAGCGCTTCAAGATAATTCTCGACGGGATTGTTGATGCCAAGGTCGATGACGTCGAAGCCCGCACCCTCCATCATCATGCCGACGAGGTTCTTTCCGATATCGTGGATGTCGCCTTTGACGGTACCAATGACCATCTTGCCCTGCTTGGGCGCGCCGGTGGCAGCGAGTAGCGGGCGAAGGATCGTCA
>CAYNED010000106.1:0-8802 GCA_964396135.1 uncultured Neorhizobium sp. | reverse complement strand
TCGACCAACCCGACTCGGCCCTACACGGTGAATACGCTTGCCGAACATCTCGACATGCTGATGGTCTGCCACCACCTGTCGCCCTCGATTCCGGAAGACATTGCATTTGCCGAAAGCCGCATCCGCAAGGAAACCATCGCGGCCGAGGACATCCTGCATGATATCGGCGCCTTCTCCATCATCTCTTCAGACAGCCAGGCCATGGGTCGCGTCGGCGAAGTGGCGATCCGCACCTGGCAGACGGCAGACAAGATGAAGCGCCAGCGCGGGCGGCTCGTCGAGGAAAAAGGCGAGAACGACAATTTTCGCGTCCGTCGCTATATCGCCAAGTACACGATCAACCCGGCGATCGCCCATGGTGTCTCCCATGAGATCGGTTCGGTGGAGGTCGGCAAGCGTGCGGACCTGGTGCTCTGGAGTCCGGCCTTCTTCGGCGTCAAGCCGGAGATGATCCTGCTCGGCGGCTCGATCGCGGCCGCTCCCATGGGGGACCCGAACGCTTCCATTCCGACCCCGCAGCCGATGCACTACCGGCCGATGTTTGCCGCCTATGGAAAACTCCGCACTAATTCCTCCGTCACCTTCGTTTCTCAGGCGTCGCTCGACGCCGGCCTCGCGCAGCGCCTCGGGGTCGCCAAGAAGCTGCTGGCGGTGAAGAACACGCGGTCCATCTCCAAGGCCTCGATGATCCACAATTCGCTGACACCGAAGGTCGAGGTCGATCCGGAGACCTATGAAGTGCGCGCCGATGGCGAGCTGCTTACCTGCGAACCCGCCACCGTGCTGCCGATGGCGCAGCGCTACTTCCTGTTTTGAGGCTAAACTGTATGCAACGCATCACCGCCTACCACCGCGCCGGCGCCATCACGGATCCGCCGGTCGATACCATCGCGCTCCCGCATGATCTCCGCCACCTGCGGCGCAAGGTGCTGCACCTGTCCAACGGAGAGATGGTGATGCTCGACCTGAAGGAGCCGGTCCTGCTTGCGGATGGCGACCGACTGATGCTGGAGGACGGCAGTAATGTCGCGATTGCGGCGGCTCCGGAAAAGCTCTTCGAGATCAAGTCTCGCGACCCGCTGCATCTGATCGAACTCGCCTGGCATCTCGGCAACCGCCATCTGTCCGCTCAGGTCGAGGAGGGACGTATCCTGATCCTGCGCGACCACGTGATCCGGCAGATGCTCGAGGGCCTCGGGGCAACCGTGGCCGAGATCGAGGAGCCCTTCCATCCGGTGCGCGGCGCCTATCACGCCCATGGCGGCCATGATCATCATGCGCATGGCTGACGGCAATGGGTGAGGCGCTCTCTACCCAGGCACTGCTTCGGCTGATGGCATGGATGTCGCCGGCTTTTCCTATTGGCGGCTTTGCCTATTCCGGCGGGCTGGAGAGGGCGGTGCATGACCGGCTGGTGACGGCTGCGCCCGGGCTACAGGGATGGCTTGCCACGATCCTACGGCATGGCAGCGTCTGGAACGACGCTGTGCTGCTTGCCGAGGCATGGCGGCAGCACGAAAGCGAAGCGGGACTTGCGGAACTTTCGGAATTTGCTCTGGCGCTTGCGGGTTCAGCTGAACGTCATCTGGAGACATTGTCGCTTGGCAAGGCGTTTGTTGCTGCAGCCCGGGCTTGGCCTGGCGCGGTGTTTGACTGTCTGCCCTCCGACGTCCCATTCCCCGTCGCTGTCGGTGCCGTCGCGGCCGCTCACAACGTTCCGCTCCGAGATGCGCTTGCCGCCTATCTTCATGCCGCGCTGTCACAGGCGGTTTCCGCCGGGATACGCCTCGGTGCCTGCGGTCAGGCGGAGGGGGTGGCAACGCTGGCCGCGCTTGAGCACGATATTCTCGCCGCAGCCGACCGTGCCGCATTCGCCACTGTCGATGATATCGGCACTTCCTGTATCCAGGCGGACATCGCTTCACTCCGACACGAAACACAGCATTCAAGGCTCTTCCGCTCCTAAGCGTCGGGGCCGTCGCAGATGAAAGGAAACACAATGAAGTCCCAGAACGGGCCGCTCCGCGTCGGTATTGGCGGTCCCGTCGGTTCCGGCAAGACCGCGCTGACGGAAAAGCTCTGCAAGGCAATGCGCGGCGAGTATTCCGTCGCCGTGGTGACCAACGACATCTATACCCGTGAAGATGCCGAGGCACTGGTGCGCATGCAGGCTCTGTCATCGGACCGGATCGTCGGCGTGGAGACCGGGGGTTGCCCGCACACCGCCATCCGCGAGGATGCGACGATCAACCTGCAGGCGATCGCAGGTCTCAACGAGCGCTTCCCCGACCTGGATGTCGTCTTCATTGAGTCCGGCGGAGACAACCTGGCCGCCACCTTCTCACCCGATCTTGCCGACATCACCATCTATGTCATCTCCACCTGCCAGGGCGAGGAGATCCCGCGCAAGGGTGGGCCAGGGATCACCCGTTCCGACCTGCTGGTGATCAACAAGAAGGACCTTGCGCCTTATGTCGGCGCCGACCTCGACGTCATGGATCGCGATGCGCGGCGCATGCGCGAGGCCAAGCCACATCTGTTCACCGACCTCAAGCGTGGCGAGGGTACGGATGAGGTGGTGCGTTTCCTGAAGGAGAACGGTGGCCTCTAGATTTCGCGCAATGCGCTCACATCGCCGATCTGCACAATGCGACCGCGAACCGTAACGCCGATCCGGCGCAGCGAGGAGAAGGCCCGCGACAGCGCCTCGGGCGCCAGACCGAGCATGCCGGCCAGCAGGCTTTTCTGGAACGGCAGGCGGAGCGAAGCTGGGCCGCCATCGACTGGGCAGTGTCTCAGAAGATAGTCCGCGACACGCTGTTGAGCCGTGTGCAGCCGATCATTGGCCACACAGTCCATAGTGCTTAACAGGTGCCGAGACAGGCAGGCCATGATGGCCCTGGCAACATCAGGCTCCTGTTCGGCAAGCAGGCGGACGCTTCGCGTTTCGAAGCGAGCGAGCGTCGCGTTCTCGGCCGCCTGGGCGTTGAAGCGATACATGTCGTCGCCGAAGATCAAGCATTCCGCGAATGTGTCGCCGGGGCCGCAGACGCGGATGTCGGCTTCGCGCCCTTCCTTGTTGAGGCGGTAAAGGCGCACATAGCCGCCAAGGACGCAGTAGAAATGGTCGGCCGGCGTGCCTTCCCGGAACACGAGGTGACGGGCCGTAACACTGGTGATCGTTGCCGCGTTTAACATCTTGACCAGGGCTTCGCCGCTCAATGCCGTCATGAACGGTGTTCGCAGCAAAAGCGCCTTGTCGCGGCTGTTCACTTTCAAGCTCTTGTTCATCTGGACCGTCGGCTTTTCCATCGGAGCATCCGGTTGGTGGAGAGACCGGTGATGAAGGAGATGTAACAGCTGCGGCGCGAAAGCCTTTGACATCGATCAAACACCCTCTGAATCTGCGGAAACGCAAAAGACCGGGCGATGGCCCGGCCTTTTCTGTTCGTTCTGCTGTTGCCGATCGAGTTGCTATTCCGCCGCCCATGGGGTGAGCCGCAGGACATTGGAGCCTGGTTCGCCCTTGGATCGATCGTCGCCAGCGTTGTTCTGCTTCTCGATCGTCGCAACACGCTCTTCCAGCGAAGCAAGGCTCTGAGACGCTTCCTGAGCATGACGGCTGAGCTCTTCGGCGGAGAAGGTCTCGCCTTCCTCTTCCTTCTTTCCGACAAGACCGCCAAAGACCCGGCTCAGCAGGCGCGACAGGTCGTCCATGATCAGGAAGAAGGCCGGCACGACGATCAGCGACAGAACCGTCGAGACGATAATGCCGCCGATGACGGCAATGGCCATGGGTGCGCGGAACGATCCGCCTTCGCCGACGCCCAGCGCCGACGGAAGCATACCGGCCGACATCGCAATCGATGTCATGATGATCGGGCGCGCGCGCTTGCGGCCGGCTTCGACCATCGCATGAACCCGTTCCATCCCGTGGCGGCGCATCTCGATTGCAAAATCCACCAGAAGGATCGCGTTCTTGGTGACGATACCCATCAGCATCAGGATGCCGATCAGAACGGGCATGGAGAGCGAATTCTGTGTGACGATCAGGCCAATCGCCACACCACCGATAGCAAGTGGCAGCGAAAACAGGATGGTGAAGGGCTGGATGACGTCCTTGAACAGCAGGATCAGCACGACCAGGACCAGCAGCAGGCCAAGCAGCATGGCGTTGCCGAAGCTTTGTGTCATCTCCGCCTGAACCTTGGCGTCGCCACTTTCGACCAGCCGAACGGTTGGCGGCAATTCCGTTTCCTCGACGATCCGCTTGAACTCCTCGGTTGCCGTGTCGAGAGCGGTGCCGAAGGGCACGTCGGAGCCGATCGAAACGACGCGGCTGCGGTCATAGCGGCGGATGGAGCTTGGTCCCTCGGCGTAATCCACATCGGCCACGCTGTAGAGCGGCACCATTTCGCCAGTAGCCGTCTTGATCTTCAAGGCGCGGATGGCAGACAGGTCGCGACGCAGATCAAGCGACGCCTGAGCGCGGATGGGGATCTGGCGGTCGTCGATCGACATCTTCGGCAGTTGTGCATCGATGTCGCCAATTGTTGCCACGCGCAGCGTCTCGGAGATCTGCTGCGGTGTGATGCCCAGGCGCGCCGCTTCGTCCTTGCGAGGACGGACCTGCAGTTCCGGCCGCGGCAAGGCGCCTTCGGAACTCACATTGGCAAGAATGGGCGAAGTACGAAGCTGTGATTCCAGCCGGCTCACAGCCAGGTTGAGGTCTTCCTCACTGGAAGACAGGAAGTTGAAGCTGAGTTCCCGTTCGGCGCGATCGTTGAGTTTGGAGATCCGGACGTCCGGAATGCTCCGCACTTTCTCGAACAGTTCGCGCTCGATCTCCCACTGCGGCCGGGTGCGGCCATGGTCAGGCACCTTCGGGATCAGATCGCCCAGGATCGGGATCGACCCAAGCCCCTTGTTGACGAGCGTCTTGAACAGCGAGTGGTCGATGTTCTGGAGGATCACGCGAACCGTTGCGCGACGCAGTTCCAGATCGCCCTTCGGCGAAGCACCCCCGAGGATGAAGACGCTTTCGACGCCTTCAAGGTCACGCACGGCAGCGTGGATCTGGTCGGTGGTCGCAGCTGTTTCGTCAAGAGTCGCATTTGGCGGCAGCTCGACCGAGAGCACGATGCGCGAGGAATCCTCTGGCGGCAGGAAGCTGCCCGGCACCTGGGCCAGAAGGGCAAGCGAGCCGACCAAGAAGGCGATGGCGCCGAGCAGCGTCGCGTAGCGCATGTACCACTTGCGTGTCGTTCCTGTCACGAGGCGCGTATAGCTGCGCATCAGCAAGCCGTCATTGTCCTGATGGTCGTCCATCGCGTCTTCAGCACGCATCCAGTAGGCCGCCATCAATGGCGTGATAAGGCGCGCCACCAGCAGGGAGAAGAAGACGGAGAAAGCGACCGTCAGGCCAAACTGGATGAAGTACTGGCCGGGGATGCCCGGCATGAAGGAGACCGGAACAAAGACGGCAATGATGGTGAAGCTGGTCGCGATAACGGCGAGACCGATTTCATCAGCCGCTTCAAGTGCTGCGCGATAGGGCGTCTTGCCCATCTTGATGTGCCGCGCGATGTTTTCCACCTCGACGATCGCATCGTCCACGAGGATACCCGTAGCCAATGTCAGCGCCAGGAAGCTCACCAGATTGAGCGAGAAGCCGAGCAGGTCCATGACCCAAAAGGTCGGGATTGCCGAAAGGGGTAGGGCAACAGCCGCAATCAGCGTCGCGCGCCAGTTCTTCAGGAACAGCATCACGACAATGACGGCGAGCAGAGCCCCTTCCGTCAGCGTGTGCAGTGCCGCCTCGTAGTTGCCGTAGGTGAAGTAGACCGCGTCATCGACCATGTCGATGTTGACGTTGGGGTGTTGCGCCCGGACGGTGGTCAGACTGGCCTCGACCGTTTCAGCCACGGAGACTTCGCTTGCACCCTTTGCGCGGAACACAGCAAAGGTGACGGACGGGGCGCCATTGAAGCGAGAGAAAGACCGCTGTTCCTCGAAGGTGTCGGTGATGGTTCCAAGTTCGGAGAGCGTGACGAAACGGCCGCTGGAGAGCCCGATCGTGGTGTTGGCGAGTTGCTCGACGGTGCGGGCATCCCCGAGCGTACGAATCGTCTGCTCATTGCCGGCTACCTGGCCGCGGCCGGAGCCGAGATCAAGGTTGGTGCCGCGCAACTGGTTGTTCACGTCCACAGCCGTGATGCCGTAGGCATCGAGCTTGTCCGGGTTGAGGGCAATGCGGATTTCCCGGTCGGCACCGCCGTAACGGTCAATACGACCGATTCCCGGCTGCCCCTGAAGTTCGCGCTTGATGACGTCGTCAACAAACCAGGACAGCTCTTCCAGGGTCATGTTGGGAGAGGACACCGCGAAGGTCTGGATTGCCTGACCTTCAACATCGATCTTCGAAACCACAGGCTCTTCAGCACTTGCCGGAAGGTCGCTGCGGATACGGTCGATCGCATCCTTGGTATCCTGGACCGCCTCGTCCGTCGGCTTTTCAATGCGAAACAGCACGACGGTCTGCGATTGTCCGTCTGTCACCGTCGAGGTGATCTCGTCCACGCCGCTGATGGAAGCGACTGCGTCCTCGATCTCCTTCGTTACCTGCATCTCAAGTTCGGCGGGCGACGCGCCGCTTTGCACCACGTTGATCGAAACCACGGGCACATCGATATTGGGGAATCGCGTGATCGGCAGGGAGAAGAAAGACTGCAGCCCCATGAACAGCAGCAGCGCGAAGCCGAGCAGCGGAGCAATTGGATTGCGGATCGACCAGGCGGAGAAGTTCATCTTACGTCCTCGATCAATTCGAAGCGGCTGGTTCGGCGACCACCGGCGAAATCCGGTCGCCGTCACGAACAAAGGCGCCCGCTTTCTCCACCACCACGTCACCGGCCTCAAGGCCGGCTGCGATTTCTACAAAACCGCCATCCTGGATGCCAATCTCGACTTCAACTTGCTTCACCACATTGTCCTCGACTTTGCGGGCGTAGGAGCCTTCGCGGCCGGAGGTGACGGCTGACAAAGGGAGCGCAAGCGCATTCTTCTCGGCGACGATAATCTGAGCGCTGGCATACATGCCGGCCCGTGCGCCGCTCTTCTCGTCGATGTCGATGCGGACATAGCCGAGCCGACTTGTGGGATCCACGGTTGGCGAGACCAGACGTACCACGCCCTCTATCGTCCTCGTCCCGCCTGCGATCGTCACAAGGGCCTTCTGGCCCGGCTCGACCTTCTGGATATTCGTTTCCGAAAGGTCGGCCACAAGCTCAAGAGCGCCGTCGCGGATGATGGTGAACATCGGCTCGCCGGCGCCGCTGGCTATTGCACCCACCTTGGCGTTGCGGGCCGAAACCACTCCGGCAACCGGTGTCTTTACACCAGTGCGGGCAAGCCTCAGGTCAATATCGGCGATCTGGCTGTTGACCACTTCGATATCGGCTTCTCCGACGCCCACCGCCTGTTGGGCCGCTTGAAGCCGCGCCTGTGCTACCTCGGCTGCCGCAGTCGCCTGCTCCACCTGGGACGCTGTCGTGGTTCCCGATCTCTGGAGGCGGGTAAGACGGTCGCGTTGGCGAACCGCGTCATCAAGGTTTGCCTGTGCCTCGATCACTTGCGCCTTGTATTGCGCTAGGCCGGCTTCGGCCTTGGTCCGGTTGGCTTCCAACTGGCTCTTCTGCAGGATCAGCGTGTCATCGTTCAATGTTGCGAGAACCTGGTCTGCCGAAACCTGGTCTCCGACGTCGGCGCCCAGTTCCCGGATAGAGAGGCCGTCGACGAGCGGCTGAACATAGACTTCCTGGACAGGGCGAATGGTTCCGGTCGCAAGTACCCTGTCGGTCAGCGGCTTCTGCACGGCCTCCGTCACTACGATCGCAGGCAGCATGGGCTCACGCGCAGCAGTCTCTTCCTGCGCAAACGCCGGCACGGCAAGGAGAACCAGCGCGGCAGCCGGTATGAAAGCGGCAAGAGAGGAAAGCTTGCGAAGCATGCGTTACTAAATCCAATGAAATGGAGAGGTCACCTGGACCCGCTCGTCAACCGAGCGCTGCCATCCCTCTCATGCCGATATCCATGCACAGTTGGTGGCTGATCTAGAAGGTTGCAAGACCAGCAGCAATGGCGCGCTCTTTGTGCATCTTTATGTCGGCGGTCACGACAAATCAATCGGGAGCAGGAATGGCTTAGATTACATTTTGTTATGATTTACGTAAAACGCGCAGCCTCATGGCCGCGCGTTTCTTGATGTGCCAAAGTATACCGAAACCGTTATTGCGCAGCGGCGTCGGTGATCTCCGCCGTATAGGCACCTTCCGGCTCCTTGGTGATGATGTTCTGGTCGAGAAGCGCCTTGGCAGTGCGCTCATAGACGGCCGTGTCGAGCTTGCCGGTGCCGTCGCCGATCAGCTTCGCCACTTCGCCCATCATGCGCTTCTGGTGGTTCTCGTCCTGGCCGCCATTGTCCATCACGATCTCGGCGGCTTCATCCGGGTTCTCCATGGCGTATTTCCAGCCCTTCATGGAGGCGCGGACGAACTTCACCATGTTCTCCTTGAACTCCGGATCGGCCAGCTTGTCTTCCAGAACGTAGAGGCCATCCTCCAGCAGGTCGTTGCCCATCTCCGTGTAGTTGAAGACGACAAGGTCCTCCGGCTTGAAGCCGGCATCGATCGCCTGCCAATATTCGTTATAGGTCATCACCGAGATGCAGTCGGCCTGCTTCTGGATCAGCGGCTGCACGTCGAAGCTCTGCTTCAGCACGGTCACGCCGTCAGGGCCGCCCTC
>CAYNED010000105.1:0-8865 GCA_964396135.1 uncultured Neorhizobium sp. | reverse complement strand
CATAGACCGTCGCCGTGTAGAAGTTGTTGATCTCGCGATAGCGGCGCGGACGCACCGGATGGGCGAGCGGACCCTGGTCCTCGGGAAACTGGTGCGCCTTGAGCGTGCGCACTTCGGCGATGCGCTTGACCGCGCGCGAGCGCATGGCCGCCGAGAATTCGTGGTCGCGAAAAACCGTCAGCCCTTCCTTGAGACACAGCTGGAACCAGTCCCGGCAAGTGATTCTGTTACCGGTCCAATTATGGAAATATTCATGCGCGATGATGGCTTCGATGTTGGCGAAGTCGGCGTCGGTCGCGGTCTCCTCGTCGGCCAGGACATATTTGTCGTTGAAGACGTTGAGCCCCTTGTTCTCCATCGCGCCCATGTTGAAGTCGGACACGGCGACGATCATGAAGATGTCGAGATCATACTCGCGACCGAACCGATCCTCGTCCCATTTCATCGAGCGCTTCAGCGCATCCATGGCATAGGACGCGCGCGGCTCCTTGCCGTGCTCGACATAGATCTTCAGTGCCACCTCGCGGCCCGACATCGTCGTGAACGTGTCTTCCACAACGCCGAGATCACCGGCGACGAGCGCAAACAGGTAGGAGGGCTTTGGATGCGGGTCGAACCAGGCGGCAAAGTGCCGGCCTTCATCGTAATTGCCACCGCCGAGGAAATTGCCGTTGGAGAGCAGCAGCGGGTTCGCAGCCTTGTCGGCAATGATGGTGATCGTGTAGGGCGCCAGCACATCCGGGCGATCGGGGAAATAGGTGATGCGGCGGAAGCCTTCAGCCTCGCACTGCGTGCAGTAGACACCGTTGGTGCGGTAAAGCCCCATCAACTGGCTATTGGATTCGGGATTGACGAAATTGGTGACGGTAATCTCGAACGGCCCGCTTTCCGGCAGGTCCCGGATCGTGAGCGATTGCGCCGTCGCGCTATATTGGTGGGAGGGAACCTCGTTCTGGTCAAGGAGCAGACCAGATAGCACCAGTTCATCGCCATCGAGCATCAAGGGAGCAGCCGTATCGGCGCCCTCACGGCGGTGAAAAATCAGCCGCGCCTCGACCTTGGTGTTGCTGGGATCCAGTTCAAAGGTAAGATCCACCCGTTCTAGAACGAAATCCGTAGGACGATAATCGGCCAGTTCGACGACTTTGTTTTCAGATGTACCCATCAGTACACGATTTCCTATTCGTAGATGAAAAGGGGATTGAAGGCCGGTCTGGCGGCGTCAGCTGCGGAAATTCGGTCCGGATCCTGCCCATGGTGCAGAGTTCTGTCTGGTTGAGCGCGCCGGCGGATGGTTCGGGCGTTCAGCAGAAGAAGTCACGGCGGCGGTCCTTTCATGGCGGGATGAAGCCGAAGCTATCAAAGGGATGCTAACATGATGCTAACGCAAGTTGCATCTCGAGGGTGTTCTGAAAAGGAGCCGCTTTCAATCCATTCGAGCAAGGTTTTTGATCGACCTATCATCAGTATTGATGCCGCACCGGGAAGATTTGCTTTAGGCTTCGTCTCATATAGCCATTCCGCTTACCCGCCGTCTGTGACCAAGGCCCATCATCCATGAGCTTCGAATGACCGTTGATGCGGCCAGTCCGCTGCGCGGAATTATGTTCAAGATCATCTCTGTCATGATCTTCGTGATGATGCAGACCTGCATCAAGGCAGCAGGTGCGGATGTGCCGGCCGGGCAGATCACCTTCTACCGCTCCGCCTTCGCGTTGATCCCGATCATCGCTTATCTTGCCTGGCGAAATGACCTCCGCACCGCAGCGAGGACGGACAGGCCGCTCGGCCATCTCAAGCGCGGCTTCTTTGGTATCCTGTCCATGGCCTTCGGCTTTTATGGTCTTGTTCACCTGCCACTGCCGGAGGCAATTGCCATTGGCTATGCTTCGCCTTTGATGGCAGTGGTTTTTGCAGCAATCATCCTTGGTGAGAAAGTACGTGTCTATCGATGGAGCGCCGTGGTTGCCGGGATGCTGGGCGTCCTGATCGTGTCATGGCCGAAGCTGACACTCTTCCAGGACGGCGGTTTTCAATCCTCGCAGGCGCTGGGAGCGGCGGCAGTACTGCTCGCCGCGGTGTTGAGCGGCTTGGCGATGGTTCAGGTTCGCCAGCTCGTGCGGACGGAAAAGACGCCGACCATCGTCTTTTATTTCTCTCTCAGCGGAGCGCTGTTTTCGCTGGTGAGCCTGCCCTTCGGCTGGGCCACTTTATCGGTGCAGCAGGCCGTGCTGCTGATATCATCGGGAATATTCGGAGGAATTGCGCAGATCTTCCTGACGGAAAGCTATCGCCATGCGGACGTGTCGGCGGTGGCTCCGTTCGAATACACGTCGTTCCTGTTGGGGATTGCGATCGCTTTCGTCCTGTTTGGCGACGCTCCGACGTTACCGATGCTCATCGGAACGGGCATCACCATGGCGGCTGGGATATTCATCGTCTACCGCGAGCATCGGCTCGGCCTCGAGCGCAAAGCGGCACGGACGGCATCGGCGCCGCCAACCTAGACCTTAGAGAACGATGGCAGCCGTCTGCGGATTGGCTGCAGGCGTCACGCTGCAATTGGCGCCGTCCTGGCGATATTCGCGTGCAGCGCTCACCGCCGTGCCAATGTCGATCCACGTCTGTCGAACTGCGCGCAATGGGTTCATGCGGGTCATCGGGATCATCCTTGTTCGAAAGCTTGTTACTTAGCGCTCACGGAAGTCATTAAAGATCACGGCTGGACGCGTGATCCTGCCGACACCCGCCAGCCCCCGGGCCGAGAGCTGCTCATTGGTGACTGAGCCGAAGTGATGGTAGCCCTGCGTCGAACGCGGCGACAGGCCGGTGATGCGGAGGCTTTCAAAGCCCGAATGGATCGGGCGGGAGCGGGTCGACATGGCCTTGGTTCCTTGACCTAGAGTTCCTCCCAAGACACGCTGTCAATATTGCGGTGCGGTAGCGATTCGGCAATGCAGCAAAAGGCCGCACTGCCATGCGGAGCCCGCATGGCTGCTTTCATAATCCGTTCACATTGGTCATCTTTTGGGCAGGCCCGTTCCGCCTACGGCCTCAGCGCCTGCGAAAACAGCAGAAGGTCCTGCCAAGCAAGCGCCTTGTTGGCTGGCGCTGTCAGTAGTTCCTGCGGATGAAGTGTCGCAATCACACGCAGGCTTTGCCCGGCTACGGCCATCTCCCGCCATTGACCGCGCAGACTGTGGATCGTGCCGTTCTCGCCAAAGAAGAATCGAGCAGGGAAATTGCCCAAGAGCAGCAGGTGCTGAGGCTCGGCAAGCGCGATCTGCCGCTCGATAAAGGGACGGCAGATGGCTGTTTCCGCCGGCGACGGCATGCGGTTTCCCGGCGGCCGCCAGGGGATGATGTTGGTCAGGACAACGGTTTCTCGCGAAAGGCCGATCGATGCCAGCATGCGGTCGAGCAACTGACCCTGCCGCCCGGAGAACGGAAGACCATCCCGGTCGTCGTCGGCATTCGGCATGGGCCCAATGACCATGATCTTCGATGCAGGATCACCGCTCAGGAAGACCGTGGAGCGCGCGCTGTTCTTGAGATTGCAGCCTCCAAACGCTTCCACGGCAGTCTTCAGTTCGTCCAGCGAGCGGGCGCTTTCGGCTGCAAAACGTGCGGCCGCGACGGCTTGATCATCGGGTACAGCGACGGCGGGAGGAGGGTTCAAGGGCGCCGAAGCCACGGCGCGCGATGACGCTTTGCGCTCGGCCGGTTGGGCGGGTACTGGAATTTGTGCCCGGCGCACCTGCTCGCGTGCTGCCTGCTGCGCGGCAAACTCCTGCAGGCGGTCAACGGGGGCATCTTCCACCAGCCAGTCGACGCCGGCATCCGCATAGAAATGCAGAAGCGCTGCGAGTTCGCCGGCCTGGAGGTCTGTCGCCTGGATCATCGCCACAGTCTAGCGGAGCCCGAGGCGGGTTGAAAGCGTCATGCCGCCCATTGCTCCAGGTCCTGGCTTTCGCCGATCAATGCCAGGCCGTGCGCGATCGACAACAGTTCGCCGCCGCTCTCGATCTTATCGGCGCCGAAGCGGCGGGTGAAGATCTGCCGCACGGCCGGCACGAAGGAGGTGCCGCCGGTGAGGAACACCTTGTCGATTGCCTCAGCCTCCGTGCCGGTCTTCGTCAGCACCTCGTCGAGCGCGGCTTCCATGCGGGCAAGATCATCGGCGATCCAGTTCTCGAAATCATCGCGCCGTACCGTCTTGCGGCCGGCGCGGCCGAGCGGCGCGAATTCGAACTCAGCCTCCTCGGCCCCGGACAACGCCATCTTTGTTGCCGACACTGCCTGATAGAGCGGATAGCCCTCGTCATGCTCAACGAGCTCGACGAACATCTCCAGCTTCTCCGGTTCCAGAGCGGAGCGGATCAGCGATTTCAGGTCCGCGAATTCCTTCGAGCCCTTGAAGATAGACAGCTGGTTCCAGCGCGAGAAGCTGCTGTAGTAATTGCTCGGCACGTCGAGCACCTTGTCGAAGCTCCGGAAACGGCTGCCCTTGCCGATTTCCGGCGCGACCAGATGTTCGATGATCCGCGCGTCGAACTGGTCGCCGGCAATCCCGACGCCGGAATGGCCGATTGGCATGGCGGCAAGCCGGCCCGCCTGCCGTTCGAAGCGGATCAGCGAATAATCAGTGGTGCCGCCGCCGAAATCCGCGACCAGCACGGTGGCATCGCGCTCGAGCGTACGGGCGAAATAATGCGCTGCCGCGACCGGTTCGTAGACATAGTGGATTTCCGGAAAACCGAGGCGGGTCAACGCCGCGTTATAGCGATCCAGTGCGAGCTTTTCATTGGCGCTGGCGCCGGCGAAATGCACCGGGCGCCCGACGACGATGCGCTGGGTATCGGCCGGCCAAGCATCGCCCGCGTAAGCGGACAGGCGTTTGAGGAAGATCTCCATCAGATCCTCGAACTGGTGGCGCCGGGCATGGATCAGCGTGCCCTGGAAGAGCGCACTGGCCGCAAACGTCTTGATCGACTGCAGGAAGCGGCAATCGCCCGGATTGTCGATGAACTGGCGGATCGCCGCCTGGCCAGCCTCCACCTTCAGCGCCTGCGCCCCCATCACCGGGTCCTTCATGAAGGACAGCGCCGTGCGCATGGTGTCGGCGGTGCCGGCGCTGCTGGTGAACGGCATGGAACGGGTCGCGTCGCCGCCTTCGGCAAGCGCGATGACGGTGTTGGTGGTGCCGAAATCAAGCCCCATCGCCCGTGCCATGGCGGTCTCCTGCTGTTTAACTGACGTTGTGAAGCCCGGACGCGAAGCGCCCGCAAAGCAAAAGGCGCGTGACGCGCCCTTGGATGAAATTGAGAGCGCGCCTGATGCCACAGGCGGGGTGGGATGGCAAGGGTGGGGAGGGCTCACCCGCTCCGCACGTCTGCTGCGCCACGTCCGCCATCCGGCCCAAATGCAGTCACCGTCTGCCGTTAGCTGTGGAAGCCGCCGATACGGTAGCATCGCAACAGGACCTCCATCATGATCTTTCGCAGACGCAGCCTTCTCGCCGCCGCCCTGGGCGCTCTTGCCGGCATGGCCGCTGCCTTTCCGGCGCTTGGCGCCGATGCGCTCCGCTGCACCGTTGTCATCGACGCGGAAGACGGCGAGGCGATCCATCGCGAAGGAACCTGCGACAAGCGGGTTTACCCGATGTCCACCTTCAAGCTGCCTTTGGCCATGATGGGCTATGATGCCGGCATTTTGATAGACGAGACGACGCCGCGCTGGGAGTATCAGCAGAAGTTCAATGCGCCGAAGCGTGTACAGAAGGCAACTGATCCGACCATCTGGGAAGCGGAATCGGTGGTTTGGTATTCGCAGGAACTGACCCGCCGGCTGGGCAAGGAGAAGTATGGTAATTACGTGCAAGACTTCGGCTACGGCAACGGCGACGTTTCCGGCGGTCCTGGCAACACGGACGGTTTGACGGAGAGTTGGCTGATGTCGTCGCTGGAGATTTCGCCGGACGAGCAGGTCGATTTCCTGCACCGCTTCCTGACGGGCCAATTGCCGATTTCGCCGGAAGCGGTCGCCAAAACGCAGGCGATCACCCCTCGCTTCGAGGCGGCTGCCGGCTGGACGATCTACGGCAAGACTGGCGCCGGAAGGCTGCGCGACGAGGCCGGAGCGCCCGTCCAGGAACGGCCGCTCGGCTGGTTCGTCGGCTGGGCTGAAAAGGACGGAAGAAGGGTCGTTTTTGCCCGGCTCTATGTGGCAAACCGCGCCAGCGACCAGCCGCTCAGCCCGGGGGTCCGCGACTCGCTGATCGAGGATTTGCCGGGGATCATCGACAGAAGCTGAGATCTAGAAGAATGGTGCCGTGCCTCAGCGCCGCGCCACCCAGACTAGTGCGAGACCGATGAGCGCGAGGATGGCGCCATAGGCGATCCAGGGTGACTGGTCGATCATGAAGCTCGACGCGGGATAGGGGAAGAGCCCGCTGCCTTGCGCCATCCAGAGGATGCCCATGAAGATGGCGACGGTGCCGAGAACAGTCAGCAGCCTTTTCATTGGAGGTTCTCCTGACATGGGTTGTTTTTCGGCTGCCACTATAGCAGCAGCCGAAAGCGGCACCAGCGGCACCAGTGGCCCCATGGCCAGCCCGCACGAAGCCGAGCCCGCGCGTCGTGCCCGGCCCCGGCTGGCTCAGATCGACTTCGACGCGCCGCCATCGACGCGCAGCATCGTGCCGGTGACGTAGCTTGCCGGAACGGAGCAAAGGAAGGCGGCGGCTGCGCCGAACTCCTCCACCGTGCCAAGCCGGCCCGCCGGAATGCTTTTGATGGATGCCGCGCGAACCTCCTCGATCGGCTTGCCCTGCCGCTTGGCATTGGCGCCGTCGAGTTCGTCAATCCGGTCGGTATGGATGCGGCCGGGCAGGATCATGTTGGCGGTGATCCCCTGTCCGGCGACTTCGGCCGACAATGTCTTGTTCCAGCCTGCGAGCGCGCCGCGGAGCGTGTTCGACAGGGCAAGGTTCGGGATCGGCTCGAAGACGCCGGAGGAGGCAACGGTCAGGATACGGCCGAAGCCCTGTTCCTTCATTTGCGGCAGGAGCGCATTGGTCAGCGTGATGACACGCAGCACCATGGACTGGAAATAGGTCTCTAGCTTCTCCGCGGACATCTCCTCGGAGCTGCCCGGCGTCGGGCCACCGGTGTTGTTGACCAGAATATCGATGCCGCCGAGCGTTTCCTTCACCGCTGCCACCATCGACTGGACGAAGTCTTCCTCGCCAAGATCACCCCAAACCCAGTCCGCTTTGCCCTTGCCGGCGGCATTGATGGCCTTGCAGTTTTCCGCAAGACGATCGCCGGAACGCCCGACCAGCAGCACGTTTGCACCTTCATGCGCGAGCGCTGTTGCAATTCCGAGACCGAGGCCGCGGGAGGAGGCGAGAACAAGCGCGCGTTTGCCGGCTATTCCGAGATCCATGGTTATATCCTTCCAATGCTGATTTGTGTTGGGGGACGCTACCAAGCCGGCGGCCTGCTTGCAAAGCCCGTTGCGGGCGAAACCTGGCGTCTCTCTTTGACATTTACCCTTTCCCTGAGTAGGAACGGCGCCATGTAGAGCTGCGAGAGTTGCAGCCACGCGCCACGGCGCACGAAACATCCGAAAGACCAGACAAAGATGACCGACTACGAAGGCGCCGTTCCTGCGATCGCCAAGGCATTGGCGAAACGCGGCTACGCGACGCTCACTCCCGTACAGCAGGCAATGCTCGATCCAGCCCTTGTGACCTCCGATGCGCTGGTCTCCGCCCAGACCGGATCCGGCAAAACGGTCGCCTTCGGTATTGCCATGGCACCAACGCTGCTGGACGACGGCGAGCGTTTCGACCGCGCAGGCGCGCCACTGGCGCTTGTGATCGCACCAACCCGCGAACTGGCCATGCAGGTCAACCGCGAGCTCGACTGGCTCTACGAGATGACAGGCGCGGTGATCGCGAGCTGTGTCGGCGGCATGGATATCCGCAGTGAGCGGCGGGCGCTGGAGCGCGGCGCCCATCTCGTCGTAGGTACACCCGGCCGCATCTGCGACCACATCCGTCGCAATGCGCTCGATATGTCTGCGCTGCGCGTGGCGGTGCTCGACGAGGCCGACGAGATGCTCGACCTCGGCTTCCGGGAGGATCTCGAATTCATCCTCGACTCGGCACCGGACAATCGCCGCACGCTGATGTTTTCGGCGACCGTACCAGCCGGCATTGCCAAGCTTGCCAAGCGCTACCAGAACAATGCGGTGCGCATCTCGACCAAGGCGGAAGAGAAGCAGCATGCCGATATTGAATATCGCGCTCTGGTGGTTGCTCCGTCCGACCGCGAGAACGCCATCATCAATGTGCTGCGCTTCTACGATGCGAAGAACGCGATCGTCTTCTGTTCGACACGCGCGGCCGTCAACCACCTGACGGCGCGGTTCAACAACCGAAATTTCGACGTCGTGGCGCTGTCTGGCGAACTGACGCAGAACGAGCGCACGCACGCGCTCCAGGCCATGCGCGACGGCCGTGCCCGTGTCTGCATCGCGACCGACGTCGCCGCGCGCGGCATCGACTTGCCGGGCCTCGACCTCGTCATTCATGCTGACCTGCCGACCAATTCCGAAACTCTGCTGCACCGTTCGGGTCGTACCGGCCGCGCTGGGAACAAGGGCGTCAGCGCCCTGATCGTGCCGGTCAACCAGCGCCGCAAAGCCGAGCGCCTGCTGGCTGGTGCCGACGTGACGCCGACCTGGGCCCATCCCCCGTCTGCCGACGAGGTGATTGCGCGTGACCAGGAGCGCCTTCTTGCAGATCCGGTGTTCAACGAGGCGCCGCGCGAAGACGAGCAAGGACTGATCACCCGTCTT
>CAYNED010000104.1:0-8876 GCA_964396135.1 uncultured Neorhizobium sp. | reverse complement strand
ACAAGAACGAACGCAATGCCTTCCTCCCATTCCTGATCGCTTCGCCGATCCTTTTCCTGCTGGGTGCCGCGCTCGTCTACTTCTTCTTCACGCCGATGGTGATGTGGTTCTTCCTGGCCATGCAGCAGGCGCCGGAAGAGGGCGAGATGGCAATTTCGCTGCTGCCGCGGGTGTCGGAATATCTCAGCCTGATCATGACGCTTGTGCTGTCATTCGGCCTGGTTTTCCAGTTGCCGGTGGTGACGACGTTGCTTGCGCGGGTGGGCATCTTGTCCAGCCAATGGCTGCGAGAGAAACGCAAGTTTGCGATCGTGATCGCCTTTGTCGTTGCAGCGGTTCTGACGCCGCCCGATCCACTGTCCCAGATCGGTCTTGCGCTGCCGACTATCCTTCTCTACGAGATTTCCATCTACGCCGCGCGACTCGTCGAGCGCAAGCGCGCCGAGGAGGCTCTTGCCGAAACCGCCGCGTCTGACCTTGCCGAAACGGACAAGGCCTAGGTCAGTCTGCCTTGCTTGCGACCGTGCTGCGTTCCGCTCGAAAGGCCAGGAACAATGCTCGACATCAAGTGGATCCGCGATAATCCGGACATTCTAGACGAGGCGCTCAGCAAGCGGGGCGCCGAACCGATGGCGGCGGTGCTTCTGTCGCTTGACGACCGTCGCCGCGCGGTGATCCAGAAGCTGCAGGACATGCAGTCGCGCCGAAACGCCGCTTCCAAGGAAATTGGTGCGGCGATGGCGCAGAAGAACGCCGAACTGGCCGAGCGGCTGAAGTCGGAAGTATCCGCGATCAAGGACACCATGCCTGTGGCCGAGCAGGAGGAGCGCGATGCCGTCGCTGCCCTTGAGGATGCTCTTTCGCGCGTGCCGAACATTCCGCTGGACGACGTGCCCGTCGGCAGGGACGAAAACGACAACGTCGTCAAGCATGTGGTTGGGCAGAAACCCGGCTGGAACCACCCGGCAAAAGAGCATTTCGAGATCGGCGAAGCGCTTGGCTACATGGATTTCGAGCGTGCGGCGAAGCTGTCGGGCTCGCGTTTCACCGTGCTGACTGGGCCGCTGGCCCGGCTGGAGCGGGCACTGGGCCAGTTCATGCTCGACACGCACACGGCCGAGCACGGCTACACCGAGGTGTCGTCGCCGCTAATGGTGCGCGATGAGGCCATGTATGGCACCGGGCAACTGCCAAAGTTCGCCGAGGACCTGTTCAGGACCACGGACGGACGCTGGCTTATCCCCACGGCCGAAGTGACGCTGACAAACCTCGTTTCAGGCGAAACGCTGGAGCAGGACAAGCTGCCGCTGCGCTTTACGGCCCTGACGCCCTCCTTCCGGTCGGAGGCCGGATCCGCCGGTCGCGATACCCGCGGCATGCTGCGCCAGCACCAGTTCTGGAAATGCGAACTGGTCTCCATCACGGACGCGGAAAGCTCGATTGGCGAGCATGAGCGGATGACCGAGTGCGCCGAGACCATTCTCAAGCGTCTCGGGCTTCACTTCCGCACCATGACCCTTTGCACGGGCGACATGGGGTTTGGCGCTCGCAAGACCTATGACATCGAAGTCTGGCTGCCCGGCCAGAACACCTATCGCGAGATCTCCTCGTGCTCCGTTTGCGGCGACTTCCAGGGGCGCCGGATGAATGCCCGCTATCGCGGGAAGGACGAAAAGACGCTGAAATTCGTGCACACCTTGAACGGATCGGGCACGGCGGTTGGACGCTGCCTGATCGCCGTTATGGAAAACTATCTGAACGAGGACGGCTCGATCTCCATCCCGGACGTGCTGCTGCCGTACATGGGTGGGCTTACCCGAATCGAGCGCGCAGCCTGATGCGGATACTGCTCACCAACGACGACGGGATCCACGCGGAGGGTCTGGCTGTACTTGAGCGAATCGCCCGCAAGCTTTCGGACGATGTCTGGATCGTTGCGCCGGAGACGGATCAGAGCGGTCTTGCGCATTCTCTGACGCTGTCGGAACCCTTGCGCCTGCGCAAGGTTGCAGACAAGCACTTCGCACTCCGTGGCACGCCGACAGACTGTGTCATCATGGGCATCCGCGAGGTCATGCCGGAGAAACCGGACCTTGTGCTTTCAGGCGTGAATTCCGGTGCCAACATGGCCGATGACGTTACCTATTCGGGTACCATCGCCGGGGCCATCGAGGGCACGCTCCAAGGCGTGCGATCGTTCGCCCTCAGCCAGGCGTATCACCACGACGGTGAGGGTGGAAAACTCGTTCCTTGGGAAGTGGCTGAAGCCTACGCACCGGATCTGATCCGCAAGCTGAGCAAGCTGGAACTGCCGGACGGCACCTTCCTCAACCTCAATTTTCCCAAGTGCGACCCCAAGGAAGTCCAGGGCGTACAGGTGACGTCGCAGGGCAAGCTCGATTTTGGCCTCACCATTGATGCTCGGCGCGACGGACGGGGAATACCTTACTACTGGCTGCGTTTCGGGGAGCGGCTTGGGCATTTTCGTGAAGGCACCGACGTGCATGCCATCAAGCACAACAACATCTCGGTTACGCCGCTAAAGCTGGATTTGACCGATTATTCGGTGCAGGATCGTGTTGCGGATGCGCTTGGTTTCGGAGTAGCCGATTGAAATCCAGCATGGTCGAGAAAGAAGGCTTCGCCGCGCTGGTGCTACGCCTGCGTTCGGAAGGTATCTCCGATCTCGACCTGCTGACGGCAGTGGAGCAGACGCCCCGCTCGCTTTTCGTGCCCGCCCCGGCAGCGGAAGTGGCCTACACGAGCCGAACGATCCCCATCGAGTGCGGTGCCTTCATGGAAGGTGCTGATCTGGCCGTGCGGCTGCTCAACAGGCTGCAGGTGAAGCCTGGACAACGGGTGTTGGAGATCGGTACGGGAAGCGGCTTCACGAGCGCCGTGCTGGGGCGGCTTGCCGAGCGCGTGCTCACCATCGACCGCTACAAGTCGCTGGTCACCGGTGCACAAGGCAGGCTTGATAAGCTCGGCCTGCGCAATGTCGTGGTGCGTCAAGCCGACGGGATTCACGGCATGCCGGGTGAGGGGACGTTCGACAGGATCCTGGTCACAGGAGCCTTCACGTCCATGCCGCGCTTCTATGCCGAGCAACTCGTTTCCGGTGGAACGATGATCGCGCCGCTGATGATCGAGGACGGGACCTGCATGATGGTGCGCCTCAGCAAGACCGGAAGCCGCTTCGAGCGCGAGGATCTGTTCCCGGTGCCCTATCTACCGCTCGTTCCCCATACAGCGGCTGCTCTTTGATCCCCCGGAACGGCTGTAACCTGCATGGTTACCAAATTAGCAAAAAATCACATTCGATAGTGCAGCCTTAACCGGCCAGTAAGACTAACGCGGTTTAATCATCTCCAACGATGGTTGCGTCACGTTAGGTCGAGTCATGCGTCTCATGAGTACACAAGTTACCCGGAAATCACTCCTGCGGATTGCAGGTGCTGTATTACTTGCTGGCGCTGCCACCGGATGCAGTTCGGACGCCACGCGCTTCTCCGGCCTCTTTCCCGGAACCGATTCGCTGACCACTGCCTCGATCCCGCAGCGGCAGGGATCCGGCGCTTACGGCCAGGCGCCGTCTCCGCGCGGCGATGTGGGCAGCGGCATGGCCGCAGCTCCTGCTGGCGGCTACGGGAATCAAAGCGCTGCTGCCAACCCTTCCTATTCGGGCGGCGGCTATGGGTCTGCGGTTTCACCTGCGCGATCGGCAGCGGTGCAACGGACCGAACTGGCACCTCCCGGCGGCGCGTCTTCTGCGCCGTCCAGCGGCGACTTCTCCAATCGTCAGCAGGCGATGGCGCAACCTTTCCCTTCGATCCAGGAGCGCGCACCTGCCGCAACTCCAGATCAAACAGATAGTCTCACCACCGGGACGGTCAGGACCTCGTCCGGCTGGTCGAGCGTCAATGCCCCGCGCGTCACGTTGAAGGCCGGTGAGTCCGCCGCGACGCTGTCCCGGCGCTACGGTGTCCCCGAAAAGGAAATTCTGAAGGCCAATGGCGGCAAGCTGGTCGCCGGTCAATCCGTCGTGATCCCGACCTTCGGTCCTGCCAGCAATTCAGCCAAGGTTGCCGCCGGAGAGATCAATCTTCAGGACAAGGCGCCGGCTCCAGTTCAGCAGCAGGAGCAGAAGGTAGCGGTCCTGCCTGGAAACGCACGTGACAAGGGTCTTGCCGAACCCGCCAAGATGACGCCCCCCTCAGGCGGCACCTATACAGTAAAGCCTGGTGACACGCTGACGAAGATCGCTCGTGCGACGGGCGTATCCGTTGACCAGTTGAAGGCGGCCAACGGGCTTTCGACGGAAAGCATCCGGATCGGGCAGGTCCTCAACCTCTCGCCGGGAGCGGCTCCTGCGGTCGCAGATCCGGTCCAGACTGCGTCCGTGCCGAAGGCGCAGCCTCTTGCTCAAGCTCCTGCCACGGCCGCGCCGGCTGTTCAGGCTCAGCCTCAAGCTCAGGCCGCAGCTCCTGCAAAACCTGCCGAGACTGCGTCCATTTCGGAAGCCTCGCTGAAGTCGGATGATGGTGCTGCCGCGCCGCAGTCCACCGGCATTGGGAAATACCGCTGGCCAGTCAACGGTGCCGTGATCGCAGGCTTCGGCCAGAACGTCGAAGGCAGCCGCAACGACGGTATCAATATCTCCGTGCCCGAAGGCACGCCGATCAAGGCCGCCGAGAACGGCGTCGTGATCTATGCCGGCAATGGATTGAAGCAGCTCGGCAACACCGTGCTCGTGCGCCACGACGACGGCAAGGTAACCGTCTACGGCCATGCCGGCAACCTCAACGTGTCGCGAGGCCAGAAGGTCACTCGTGGCCAGGCAATCGCCACCTCCGGCATGAGCGGCGACGCCAAGCGCCCGCAGGTTCATTTCGAGGTGCGCAAGGACGCCACCCCAGTCAACCCGATTACTTTCCTGGAATAGTATTGCGTATCAGGGAAGGAGGAAAAGCCCGGCTCGTCCGGGCTTTTCGTCATTTCCGATCGAGCGGCACCCGGAGCCGGCCAGCAAGATCCTGGATATATTGCCAGGCGACGCGACCGGAACGTCCGCCGCGTGTCGTTGCCCATTCCAGCGCCTCGTGGTGAAGCGCGTCTGTTGCCAGTGGCAAGGCGAAATGGCTGGCATAGCCGTCGATCATCGTCAGATAGTCGTCCTGACTGCATTTGTGGAAGCCAAGCCAGAGGCCGAAGCGGTCGGACAGCGACACCTTTTCCTCCACGGCTTCAGACGGATTGATGGCGGTCGACTGCTCATTTTCCATCATGTGTCGCGGCAACAGGTGTCGGCGATTGGACGTGGCGTAAAAGAGGACGTTTTCCGGACGGCCCTCGATGCCGCCATCGAGGGCTGCCTTCAGCGACTTATAGGCGGTGTCGTCATGGTCGAAAGACAGGTCGTCGCAGAACACGATCACCCGTAGATCCGTCGCCTTGAGGATCTCCAGAAGCGCCGGCAGTGAAGCGATGTCCTCGCGATGCACCTCTACAAGTTTCAGTGCTGATCCGGTGGCGGCGCGCACATCCTCATGGACCGCCTTGACGAGGGAGGATTTGCCCATCCCGCGTGCGCCCCAAAGCAGCACATTATTGGCTGCAAACCCTTCGGCAAACCGCAGCGTGTTCTCGTGCAGGATGTCGCGAACATGGTCGACGCCGCGGATGAGCGAGAGGGCAACCCGGTTCGGGCGCGGCACCGGCTGGAGGCGCTGGTTGGAGGGAGCCCATACGAAGCAATCGGCCGCGGACCATTCGGTGGGGACGGGCGGAGGTCCGGAAAGCCGTTCCAACGCGTCGGCGATGCGCCGTACTTCATTCAGCAAGCGCTCGTCCAACTCATGAGCCATGGTTACCTCTACATTCTGTCACGCTTTTGCGCCCGGTTTGGCTTCGTGAGCCGGTAGCACGCAGTTTTCCCGTGTAAAAGCCGTGACCACAAGGAAACGGTACGCGATCGCCGCCTGTTTTTGTTGCATTCGAGGCGATCGGAATTATAGTCCGGCCACTTGTAAAATGGGGGCCGAGGCTCCTGCCAGTCTAGGAGTTCTTTATGTTCATTACCGAAGCATTTGCCCAGGCCGAAGGTGCCGCTCCGTCTGCGTTCGGCAGCGGGCTTGAGATGCTTTTCCTGTTCGCACCCCTGATGGTGGTTTGGTACTTCTTCCTGATCCGCCCGCAGCGCGCCCAGATGAAGAAGCGTCAGGAGATGCTCACGAATATTCGCCGCGGTGACAATGTCGTACTCGGCGGTGGCATCACCGGCAAGGTGACGAAGGTGGTGGACGACACGGAAGTGGAAGTCGAAATCGCTGAAGGCGTCAAAGTTCGTGCCCTCCGCGCCTACGTAGCCGAAGTGCGCGTTAAGGGCGAGCCGGTCAAAACCGAGGCTGCTGCCGTCAAGTCCTGAGCAGTTTTTCGCCTGGCATCACCGACGGCCGCTACCTCCAGATCCGCGGCCCAGAGAAGGCAATCGTAAGATGGCGAAGGGAATAGAGATCCGCGAGGCCCATTTTCCCGGTCGCGCCCCCATTGATGCTTACGGCAATGGCGGCTTTCGCTTCGCCGAGATGTCCCATCGGGGTTCACTGCTGTGCCTGCCGTCGGGAATCCACGGCTGGACCTTTCCGGAGGGCGAGGCTCTGACGGTCGAGGCACTTGCCATGGTGCTTGACGAGGCGGAGGAGATCGAAGTTCTGCTGGTTGGCACGGGGCCGGAGATCCGGCCCCTTCCGCAGGCGCTCAAGGCGGCGCTTCGCGCGCGAAGCATCTCGTCAGACCCGATGAGCACCGGTGCCGCGGTGCGAACATACAACGTCATGCTGGCGGAATCGCGCGCAGTCGCTGCTGCGTTGATCGCGGTTTAATCGTCAGGTGGCGGATCTTCAGGACACCGTGCTGGCGACCTTGCGAGAAACCGACCGCGACCGGTATCTCGCCTGCCTTTTGTCCCCGGAGGACAAGCGACCAGCGCTTGCAGCCCTCTACGCCTTCAATGCCGAAATCGCTCGCGTTCGCGACATGGTGCGCGAGCCTCTGCCGGGTGAAATCCGCCTGCAGTGGTGGCGGGACCTGCTCGAAGGCGCAGAACATGGTGATGCAGGCGGTAATCCGGTTGCTGCGGCGCTATTGGCGGCAATCGAGGCACATCACTTGCCGCGCGCGAGCCTGCTGGCGATGATCGATACACGTATCCGGGATCTCTATGACGACCCGATGGTCGACCGATATGAACTCGAGGGATATGCGGGCGAGACCGCATCAGCACTCATCCAGCTGGCAAGCCTCGTTCTGTCGGCCAAGGATGCTGTTCATTCCGCCGAAGCTGCGGGACATGCGGGTGTTGCCCAAGCAATCGCCGGACTGCTGCTGCTGATGCCGCAGCACCGTCGACGCGGGCAGCTCTACCTTCCGCTCGACATCCTGGCTGCAACAGGCCTTGACCGGGAGGCTTTCCTTGCCGGCGACGATACCCCGAAGGTCTCGGCGGCCATCGAGGCATTCGCTGGTCTGGGTCTGGAGCATCTCGCCAAGGCACGCAAGGTGGCAAAGATCTCAAAAGCCGTGTTCCCGGCCTTCCTTCCTGTCGCTCTGGCTGAGCCGGTGCTCCGGCGGGCGCTCAAAGAGAAGGCGGGGGTTCTGGAGGGCCATCTCCAGCCGTCACAGTGGCGTCGGCAGATCCGCCTGATGCGGTCACAGCTCTTGCAGCGCTTTTGAGGTCAACCCATTTTCACGCAAGGCTCGCCACCTATGTTGGTCCCATTGCCTAGCAAATGGGGAAACGCGGCTTGAGCCCGGTTATCGTCTGGTCCATCGTCTTCGGGGTTATCATCCTCCTGGCTTTCTATGCGGTGCGCATGGCGAAGAGAAACGATGTGGGCGACGGCGAGATGGACGACATCGGCTTCGCCATTCTGCAGTTCGGCAAGTCGTTCCCGACCGAGGCGATTCGCGAGTTGCACCCAACTGCCGACGGTAGAACCGTGTTTCTCCGGCTGCACGATGACAAGACGGGGATCATGCGCAGCCACAGCCGGCACTACAGCTGCCACCTGATCAAGCCCGGCCGCGTGAGGGTCAACGGCCTGCCAGATCCGAAAGGCTTTCACGCCGAATTTCTGGACGTCCCGAAGAACAACGGCGACTTCGTCTTCAAGTCCGAAGCCGATGCCGCCGAAGTCTCGCTCTGGCTCTTGGGAAACTACCTGGCGACCGCAGACAAGGATGCAGTTGAAGCCTCGGCCTGAGTAACCGCTTCCGTTTGTGCCAACCATGCGGCGCAGTCACGCAGCGCTCGGGCCGCCATCAACTGCTTCTTCATGATCGCCTTGTCTTTGCCGCGGAAGCGTTTCGTGCCTTCCGGCTTGGTGATCGAACCCGGCTCAAGATCGGGAAAAAGCCCGAAATTGATATTCATCGGCTGGAAGGAGCGCTTGCCCGGCTCGTCCTCGGAAACCAGATGACCGCCCGTGATGTGGCCAAGCAGCGAGCCAAGAGCCGTGGTCGCCGGAGGTGGTGGCAAGGTTTCGCCCTTGCGCTCGGCAGCGGCGAAACGCCCGGCTAGGAGACCGATTGCGGCGCTTTCCACATAACCCTCGCAGCCCGTGACCTGGCCAGCGAAACGCAAGCCTGGTCTGCTTTTCAGCGTCAGGGTCTTGTCGAGCAGGGTCGGCGAATTGATGTAGGTGTTGCGGTGCAGGCCGCCCAGGCGAGCGAATTCGGCGTTTTCCAGCCCAGGGATCATGCGGAAGATCTCCGCCTGTGCTCCGTATTTCAGTTTCGTCTGGAAACCGACCATATTGTAAAGCGTGCCGAGCGCGTTGTCCTGCCGCAATTGAACCACGGCATAAGCCTTGACGGTC
>CAYNED010000103.1:0-8888 GCA_964396135.1 uncultured Neorhizobium sp. | reverse complement strand
GGTAGATCGGACGCGCCTCGGTCGTGAAGTCGACGATCTTCCAGCTGTTGCCGTCCTTTTCGAGAAGAAGGTCGATCAGGCCCAGGTGGGAGCCCCAGAAGCCGGCCATCACGGCGGGCTTACCCATGAGTGTGCCTTTGTCCGCGTCCACGCCGACAATGCCTTCGAAGTCCTTCGGTCCCGGGAAGACGAGATGCTGATGGCCAGTGAAGACCGCGTCAATGCCGTCGACGGCTGCCAGATACAGCGAGGCGTTTTCCATGCGCTCGCTCATGCCGGACCCGTCGATCCCTGAATGCGAGAGCGCGATGATGATGTCGGCACCTTCCTCCTTCATTGCTGGGACCCACGCCTTGGCGGCGTCAACGATGTCGCGCGTCTGGGCCTTGCCCTCAAGGTGCTTGGCGTCCCACAGCATGATCTGCGGCGGCACGAAACCGATGAAACCGACCTTGACCGGGCTGGTGGTGCCCGAGCCATCCTGGATCTGCTTTTCGAGGATCACGTAGGGCTTGAAGAAAAGTTCATCCTGTTTGGGATCGGATGCCAGCATGCCCTTGGTAAGATTCGCACACACATAAGGAAAGCCTGCGCCCGACAGGACCTTGAACATGAAGTCGAGGCCGTAGTTGAATTCGTGGTTGCCCAGCGTCCCGACATCGTAGCCGAGCACGTTCATCGCCTTGACCACGGGATGGTGGTCGCCTTCCTTCATGCCCCGCTCATAGGCAATGTAGTCACCCATGGGGTTGCCCTGGAGGAAGTCGCCGTTGTCGATCAGCATGGAATTGCCGGCTTCCGCGCGGATTGAATCAATGAGCGAGGCGGTGCGGGCAAGGCCCATCGTGTCGTTGGGCTTGTCTCCATAATAGTCGTAGGGGAAGACGTGGACGTGGATGTCGGTGGTTTCCATGATCCGCAGATGCGCCTGATTGGCCTGCGCCCGCGCAGCGAAGGGATGCAGCATGACGAGCGCCGACGTGGCGGCGATGCCACCGAGCAGCGAACGGCGTGTCAACGAAAGAACATTGGCAGACGGCATTGGAGGCTCCTGGATCATGTTGCCGAAGCGAGATTATGCCCAATCGCATGGAAGTACATCGGTAAAATGACAGCAGTTGTGCTTGAGAAGCGCCGAGCCATATTGAGTTCAAGAACAACCTATAGTAAGTTATATCAATTGGTACAACCGTAAGGGGCGTGCGATGTGGAGGATTGCCTTGATTGGTGGCTTGGGCGGAGTTCTGCCGACCTTGCTCGACAAAGTGCAGGCATGGAACAGTGGCGAAGTGCAGACCTGGCTGGAAACCGCGCCAAACATCGCGATAGCGGTGGTGGTGGCCGGTGTCCCGACGGCCTTCTATTTCATGATCGGTGCCTTGATTGCCTATGTTTACGAAAGTCAAAGCGCCCAGAAGGCTCTGCTGATCGGCCTTGGGGCGCCTGCCTTCATTCTGACTGCCGTTGACAATGGTCACAATCAGCCTGCGGAGCTTCAGGTGGCAAGCTCCTTCTCCATCGGCTTCGTGGGCGCAGCCTTTGCGCAGTCAGGGGCGGGATCTGCGGATGTACAACTGAAGCTCGAGGGCCCGTCGCTTGCCCAGGGTTGTGGTGATTGCTCGGTGACGTTCCTAGGCCCGAGCGGCGAAGCTATCGCGAGCGAGCCGCTGTCTTCTGCGGCTTCCGGAGTTTTAAACGTGCCGAGTGAGACACAGGTAATCCGGTTCAACGGATCGGACGCCAATGCTGCGGAGCTGGACCTTCGGCAGCTGGAGACGCCGGTTACTGCGGCCGAAGGCCCGGTGACGCTGGATGTCGGCATCAACAGGAGCTACTGGAACGATCTTGCGCGATCCTTCGGCGCCAAGAGCGTCCAGCCCTACAGCTTCAGCATCGAGGCTGCGAAGGAGTAAGCTGAGCTATCTCGGACGGGCGGGACCTTCGTCCTTGTGAAAGAAGCGGAAATAGGAGGAAACCTGGGCCAGCGCGTTGCTGTTGAGTTCAAGCTGGATGCCGATCCGGCTGCCGCGACACCATCTGACCGTGCCTTCGATGAAGCCGAGTTCTTCGCTTTCGATCTTCACCCTGCTGCCGTTGGAGGCGGCGAAAGCGTCTTGAAGTTCCAGCGCGATACCCGTTGATGACAGGTCGACGACCCGTCCCCTGGCCGACTGGTTGAAGTAGCGGACGGTGCCATAGATGCGCGTCTTCGTGCGCTCCGCTGCGCGATTGGTCAGTTGAAGGCTGTTGCCGCTCGTCATTCGAGACATCTCCATCTCCCGCGAGGATCAACATAACGTACGTCTCTTTCCGGCCGCTTAGATCAAAGGCTTGTATTTGAAGGATCGGCATCTTTGTCTAGAGACCGACATTGGGCCGGTCGATGATCTCGCGCAGCGCAAAGCTGGAATTGATCTTGACGACATGCGGCAGCGCCGACAGCCAGTCCCTATGGATACGTTCGTAATCCTCCAGATCCTTCGCCGCCACCCGCAGGATGTAGTCGTATTCGCCCGACATCAGGTAGCAGACGAGCACGTTTGGACAGCGCTTCACGGCCGCTTCAAATTCCGTGAGGGTCTTCGCGAACTGTCCGGACAGCGAGATATGGACGATCACCATCATCTTGAAATCCAGCGCCTTGTTCGACAGGCGTGCGTGATAACCGCTGATGGTGCCGTCTGCCTCTAGCGCCGCAAGGCGGCGGGAGCAGGCCGATTGCGACAGCCCTACCCGTTGGGCAAGCTCGGCGTTCGAAATCCGCCCGTCCTGCTGCAGGATACGCATCATCGCAAGATCGATTCCGTCGGGGCGCTGCATTTGCAAGGATCTCGTGAGCTCAAAGCGTGAGACGCAAACATCTCCGAAAAGGCGCCGTGCTTCAAGCTGCCTTCGCAAGGACATTGCTGGCGTTGTTTGCTTTGCTGTCCGTATCGATTTCAGGCGCAAATGCCACATGTGAAAGGAACGCTGCATGCGTGTCGGATGCCCGAAAGAAATCAAGAACCATGAATACCGCGTGGGACTGACTCCCGCCGCGGTACGTGAGTATGTGGCGCATGGGCACAAGGTTCTGGTGGAAACAGAGGCAGGTGCCGGAATCGGTGCAGACGACGAAGCTTATCGTGCAGCCGGCGCTCAAGTCGTCGCCACTGCCACAGAGATCTTCGAGAAAGCCGACATGGTGGTGAAGGTCAAGGAACCGCAACCGCAGGAATGGACGCAGCTGCGCGAAGGGCAGATCCTTTACACCTATCTCCATCTGGCGCCCGATCCGGAGCAGACGGAGGGCCTTCTGGCTTCGGGCGTCACCGGCGTCGCCTACGAAACCGTGACAGATGATCGAGGCGGACTACCGCTTCTGGCGCCGATGTCGGAGGTGGCCGGGCGGCTCGCCATCCAGGCGGGAGCAACAGCGCTGCAGAAGGCCAATGGCGGTCGCGGCATTATTCTTGGCGGTGTGCCGGGTGTTCTTCCCGCAAAAGTGGCTGTCATCGGTGGCGGGGTCGTGGGGACGCATGCGGCGCGGATGGCCGTCGGGCTTGGCGCGGATGTAACGATCATCGACCGTTCGCTGCCGCGCCTGCGCCAGCTCGATGACCTGTTCAACGGCCGCGTTCATACACGCTATTCAACGATTGATGCGCTGGAGGAGGAGGTCTTCGCCGCTGATCTGGTCATCGGCGCGGTACTTATCCCGGGTGCCGCAGCGCCTAAACTCGTCACTCGCGCCATGCTGTCCAGCATGAAGACGGGAGCGGTAATGGTGGACGTCGCCATCGATCAGGGCGGTTGCTTCGAAACCTCGCACCCAACCACGCACTCTGATCCCACTTACGAGGTGGACGGCATCGTTCACTACTGTGTCGCAAACATGCCAGGTGCAGTACCGGTGACCTCTGCACATGCGCTCAACAACGCTACGCTAAGCTATGGCTTGGCCCTCGCTGACCGCGGACTGCGGGCAATCGCAGAAGACAAGCACCTGCGCAACGGGCTCAATGTTCACAAGGGCCGGATCACCAATGCCGCAGTCGCAGATGCGCTTGGGTATGAGGCGCACGAAGCCAAGAGCCTGCTGGCGGTCGCTTAGGGTCGCTAGGCTTGCGGGCAACCAGCTGTCGCCCGTCCTCGCTGTTCGTCATCCTGACAAAGCGGCGGTGCAGTGGATATAGCCTGGGTCCGATGATCGCAGGGCACGAGGACCGGTCGATCGGCCATCCTCGCTTGAAATCTCGGCGCCAGCCGTTTCCGTGCTCAGCCATCCAACGACCGAAACAGCTCCTGCTCCGTCATCGGCTGGACAATAGCCTCACTTGTGGACACCGGCGCAAACCCCATCATTTGGTAGAGTTGGAGAGCACGGGGGTGATCCAGTGTGTTTGTCGTCACTGTCACCTTTGCGGGCATGTCCTGCCAGGCGGCATAGAGGGCCTGCAGCAGAAACCATTTGCCGATCCCAAGGCCGATGGCGTGCTCGAAGAGGCCAAAATAGGAAAGCTCCGTCAGGTCTTCGCTTTCCTTGGACAGTTCGAAGAACCCGGCCGGCGCGCCGTTGACGTAGAGCACGGTGACGGAAACGCGGGGGTGGTGGATGATCTGGGCAAGCTGTTCGTCGCTCAGCCTCAGCCGATTGTACCAGTGCCAGCGTTTGCCGACTTGCCGGTAGAGGTAGCGGTAGAAATGCAGCGGGATGTCGGAGGTGCGGATCACCGCCGTCTGGAGGTTGACCGGCACAGCCAGCGAGATCTTGGGCGGCGACGTCATCTCGAGCTGCGTGACGCGCGCCTTGAGCGCTTGCGGCTTCTTGGGCATCAGGTCACGCCGACCCAGTGACGATGGGCGTATCGGAGCGTCCGCCCCATTCTGTCCACGACCCGTCATAGAGCGCGTTGTCGTCATGCCCGACCGATTCAAGGGCAAGTGTGATGATGGCGGCCGTGATGCCTGATCCGCAACTGGTAACAACGGGGCGACTAAGGTCGAGCCCAGCTTCTTCCAGAACCGCGCGCAGGTCTTGCACCGGCTTCAACTTGCCGCCCGTTGAGAATGCTGAAGAGGGAAGGTTTTTCGCGCCCGGCATATGGCCGGAGCGCAGGCCTTGGCGGGGTTCGGGTTCGGCTGCCGAAAACCGCGCAGCACTCCGCGCGTCGGCAATCTGCACGGAACGTGCATCGACGATCAACTTCATCGTGTCCAGATCGATGATCTTTTCCGGCTGGAAAGCCGTGGTGAAGACCGCAGGCACAGGGGTAGGGGCTTCCCTTTGCAGCGGTCGGCCTTCTGCCTTCCAGCCATCCAGGCCGCCGTTCAGGACAAAAACGTTCTTCGCGCCCATGACGCGGAACAACCACCAGGCGCGGGGCGCGGAAAAGATTCCGGGGCCGTCATAGACCACGATGCGATCGTTCTCGCTGATGCCCATTCCGCCAACTGCCGCCGCGAAGTCCTCAGGGGAGGGAACCATGTGGGGAAGGTCGGTCGAGTGATCGGCAACAAGGTCGTGGTCAAATCGGACGGCGCCAGGAATATGTCCGGCTGCGTATTCCGCGTTCGCATCCCGCTTCTGGGCAGGAAGGTAGAAAGAGGCGTCGACTATCCGCAGGTCAGGCGCCCCAAGCTCGGCCTCCAGCCAGTCTGACGAAACGATGAAGCGGCTGGACTGGGTCATGGAGATCTTCTCTGAGTTTGGTGTCAGGCGTCAGCAGGGGCATTCCCGAACCTGATCCGAAAGCGCCGGTTTTCCCGGCCCTTCTTCTCGATCTTGGCGATGTGGATTGGCCCAACCTCGCCGGTTCGTGCCACATGTGTGCCGCCGCAAGGCTGGCTGTCAATGCTGGAGTTTTCGCCGATGCAGACCAGGCTGACACGCCCGAGACCGATCGGTGGCCGGACGTTCTTGGATTTCACGATGCCGGGATTGGCGGCAAGTTCGTCATCCGTGATCCACTGAAGAAAGACCGGATGGTCGGCATTCACCAGCTCCATCAGCTTTGCCGTCACCTCATCCTTGTCTATCGCCTCACTCATGTCGAAATCGACGCGCGACTCTTCCTCGCCGACGGCAGCGCCCGTGATCGGATATGTGCAGACGACCGACAGAAGGTGGCAGGCGGTGTGCATGCGCATCAGCCGGTGCCGACGCTCCCAGTCGAGACCAAGTCTCAGTGTCTCGCCAACAAGCGGCCGGGCTTCACCCTCCACAGGTCTATGGATAATAATGTCCTTGCTGGCGCCATGCATGGTGTGGCCAATTTGGATGCGACTGCCATCCTGGCGCTCAAAGAAACCAGTATCGCCCGGCTGTCCACCGGAGGCTGCATAGAAACAGGTCTGGTCAAGCTCGATGCCACCGTCTTCGTGGATGACGGTGACGGTGGCCGTGAGTTCCTTCAGATAGAAGTCTTGTCGAAAGAGAGCTGCAACCGACATGATGTCAAACGGTCTCGTAGGGGATGTCGAGTTTGGACGTCGTGGTCAACCAAGCAGGGACGGGCAGACCCTTGGAACGCAGAAAGTCCGGGTTGAACAGCTTTGACTGATAGCGGTTACCATAGTCGCAGAGGATGGTGACGATCGTATGCCCCGGCCCCAAGTCATTCGCCAAGCGGATGGCCCCGGCGATGTTGATACCCGAAGAGCCGCCAAGGCAGAGTCCCTCATTCTCAACGAGTTCGAAAATGATCGGTAGCGCCTCCGAATCGGAGATGCGGTAGGAGAAATCGGGAGAAAAGCCTTCCAGATTGGCAGTCACCCGACCCTGGCCAATGCCTTCCGTGATGGAAGATCCTTCAGACTTCAACTCGCCATGGGCATAATACTCATAAAGCGATGCGCCTTCGGGATCCGCTAATCCGATCTTCACCTCCGGCTTCTTCGCCCGCAAGCCCTTGGCGACGCCGGCAAGCGTACCGCCGGAGCCGACGGAACAGATAAAGCCATCGACATGACCCTCGGTTTGCTGGAGGATTTCGACAGCGGTTGTGTCGACATGCGCATCGCGATTGGCAACATTGTCGAATTGGTTGGCCCAGATAGCACCGGCCGGATTGGTCTGGGCGAGTTCTTCCGCCAGCCTGCCGGAGACTTTGACGTAATTGTTCGGGTTTCGATAAGGCACAGCGGGCACTTCAACCAGTTCCGCGCCAAGAAGCCTCAGCGCATCCTTCTTCTCCTGGCTCTGAGTTTCTGGGATGACAATCACAGTCCGATAACCAAGCGCCTTCGCCACCAGGGTGAGGCCGATACCGGTATTGCCGGCCGTCCCCTCGACGACAATCCCGCCAGGCTTCAGGAGGCCTTTGCGCTCGGCGTCGCGGATGATGGCCAGGGCGGCGCGGTCCTTGACGGATTGCCCCGGATTTAGGAATTCGGCCTTGCCCAAGATCTCGCAGCCGGTCCTGTCGGAGGCGCCTTTCAACCGGATCAAGGGTGTGTTGCCGATGGTGTCGAGGACGGACTGGTGCATTGTCATGGAGAAGAGCCTTCTGTTGGGCCAGATCTAGATCTGGCCTTCTCTGCCGACAAGTCTCGTAGAACAAGAACGGATATTCTTTAGCCGTACGACCTTAGATAATTTCGTTGCGACGGACGACGAAGTTCATAGAAAAAAGGCCGGTCATAGTAACCGGCCTTCCAATCCGCAGTGCTGTCGCTTAGTCAGCGCATGCTTCAGCGGGCATTGTGCTGCTATTCGCAGAAGCTGTCTGCTCCGCGCTCGTTTCGGTGCAACGGTCGTCGTCGCGCGTGGCCGTTGACGTGCCGGCACCGCTATTGGAGCTTGCGTCAGCGCCAGTAGCAGCAGAGTCCGTTGCCTGGCCTGTGGTGCCTTCACCTGCGGTGCCAGTTCCGCCACTCGAAGTCTGCGCCATCGCGCCGGTTGCAAGAGCCAGGGTGAAGGCGGAGACGGTGAGAAGTTTGGTAATCATTTCATTCCTCCTAGAGTGCCAGGTCATCCGGCAGATGTTTTTGAGTACGCCACTTTAACCCGTGAAATTCGAACTGGTTCCGCAGGTTTGCTGCAGCTGCAGAATGAATCAACGCAGTTCGCCCCAGCTCGAATTCCATCGAACACCTTCGCTTAGCTCGACAAAGATCGGCTGATCCGTATTCCTATTCTTGTTCTCCGCCATGCGAAACGCGACCTCCGGCTCCATTTCCTCGCCAGGAAAGATCGTATCGTCGGTACCCGGCTCGGCGATCTGGCGGATGTATCCACGGATCTCGTCTCCAGAATGGTAGAGCCGGACGACGATTGCACCGGGTCTTGTGCTCTGTGGGGCGTAGGTCTGGAAGATATGCATTTGGGCTCTCCAACGATTTCAACAATCCGACCGACGTTCGCGAGACCCATAGGGTTCCCTGCGGGAAGTTTCTTGCGACAAAATAACCGCCGTTGCGGAGGCTTTGGGCCCTCCTCGAAGGCTTGCCCAGTCGAAAACCTGAGCCACCGCATAGGCCTGCGGATCAACAATCACGCGGCGCTCGTTTACGTAGCTATAGGCGTAGGTCGACGATTCCGGGAGTCGGACATCCTTCCGCTGGCGCCACTCTTGCCACCGCTCGCACGAAGGGAGGGAACAGACCGTCAGTCGCTAGTTGTCCGGGTACTCGATCCGGTCACGGCTCACGAGCTTCAGTGAACGATCTGGCTGGATGATGTAGCGCTCCCCCCACTCTTGCGAAAACCTGTCGCGAAAACGGTGGGTGACAGTGCTTCCGACCGGCGCTTTGGTTAGTCGCGTTGAAGGTTGGCCGCCATAGATGAGGCTTCCAGGCACCGGTTCCACACCGGATGACGTCGACGTGCAACCCGACACAAGTGCGGCAACGGCCAGTAAGTAAGCAAGTTTCATCAGGGACTCCATTCACAGTAGTCCGAAGCAGCC
>CAYNED010000102.1:0-8926 GCA_964396135.1 uncultured Neorhizobium sp. | reverse complement strand
TTCCTCGAAGCTGCCTTCGTCCAGCAGCAGTTCGATGCGTTCGCGCGCGGTCAGTTTTCCCTTGGCGTGCTGAGCTTCGATGCGACGCTCGCCGCCGCCGAGACGGGCTTCGGCACGGCGTCTTTCCAATTCCTGCAACACTGCGCGCATGGATACTCCCGGATGTCTTTTTTCTTTTGTAGCCGCTTGCGGCGCCGGCGCAAACTCTGACCTGCCGGGAGTATGAAGATTTGTCACTGCTTCGCATCCGCTACCTTGGTATCGGCGGTTGTGCGGACTAATTGAGGATTGGCAAGAACAGGAGAGTTGAACGATGCAGGCGCTGGTTCTCGAGGAAAAAGGCGTGCTCTCGCTGAGGGAAATCGATCTTCCGCTGGAGGTCCGTCCGGGCGATGTGAAGATCGCCATCCACACCGTCGGCGTCTGCGGCAGTGATGTGCACTACTATACGCATGGCGCCATCGGTCCCTTCGTGCTGCGCGAGCCCATGGTGCTGGGCCACGAGGCAGCCGGTACCGTTGTTGAGGTCGGGTCCGAGGTGAGGGACCTGAAGGTCGGCGACCGCGTCTGCATGGAGCCGGGCATTCCCAACATGTCGTCGCGGGCGACCAAGCTCGGGCTCTACAATGTCGATCCGGACGTGCGCTTCTGGGCAACGCCGCCGGTTCACGGCGTGCTGGTGCCCTATGCGGTCCACCCCGCCGCCTTCACCTACAAGCTGCCGGACAATGTTTCCTTTGCCGAAGGGGCTATGGTCGAACCCTTCGCCATCGGCATGCAGGCGGCGGCACGGGCGCGCATCACGCCCGGCGACGTGGCGGCCGTCATCGGCTGCGGCCCGATCGGCATCATGGTGGCGCTGGCAGCGCTTGCCGGCGGCTGCGCCCGCGTCTTCATCTCCGACCTCAGCGCCGAGAAGCTTGCGATCGCCGGCCAGTATCCGGGGATCGTGCCGGTCAACATCACCGAGCGGCCCTTCGCCGAGGTCCTCGCCGAGGAGACCGGCGGCTGGGGTGCGGACGTGGTGTTCGAGGCAAGCGGTAGCCCAAGGGCCTTCGACGGGCTGTTCGGCCTTGTGCGGCCGGGCGGCGCCGTGGTGCTGGTTGGCCTGCCGGTCCACAAGGTGGAGTTCGACGTGGCCGGCGCCATCTCCAAGGAGGTGCGCATCGAGACCGTCTTCCGCTACGCCAATATCTTCGACCGGGCGCTCGAACTGATCGCTTCCGGGAAGGTGGATCTGAAGCCGCTGATTACAGGCACCTTTGACTTCCAACAGTCCGTCGAAGCCTTCGAGCGCGCCGCCAAGGGCGATCCTTCCGACGTCAAGCTGCAGATCGTTATCGGCGAGGGGAGCTGAGGTTCAGGCCGCGCGGCGTCGACGAGCGCGCTTGACCTGCGGCATCGGCACCCGCTGCACCATTTCCTCGGCAAACAGTCGAGCATTCTCGCGCGCCTTGTCGAGGTTGCTGACCTGGTTTTCGTCCATTGTGTGGAGCGTGCCACCGCAGTCGAAGATATCGCGGAAGGCAGAGCGTTCGACGATCGGCGTGTTGAGGACATCGACATTCCGCTGTGCCAGAAGGCCCTTTACCGCAAGAAGCGCACGGGTGGTGACGATGGGGTTGACCCGCGTCAGCACCACCGAGTGCGGTACAATAATTCCGGCTCGCCGCTCCAGATACTGCAGCAGCTCCAGGACATTGGCGCCGCCTTGCGCGTCCATGGCGCATCCCTGGATCGGAATGAGGACGTGGTCGGACAGGCCGATCGCGGTTGCCAGCAGTGAATTGCGGGCACCCGGCAGGTCGATGATGAAGTAATCGGTGGTATCGCGGTTTTCGCTGATGCTGCGCTCGATCGTCGTGGAATCAACATAGGGGATGACGTTGATCTGGTCGGAAGGCGGGGACAGCTTGTGCCAACGCGTGATCCACTGCTGTGGGTCGGCGTCGAGGATCGTAACGCGATGGCCTTTTTGCACCAGTTCGGTTGCTAGCAGCAGCACGGCGGTGGTCTTGCCTGCGCCGCCTTTGGTGTTGGCAAAGGTAATAACTGGCATGTCTGTCCCCAGAGGCGTCCCGAAGCCTCATGCCCCGCTCACGCACCCTCATGATGCCATTGGAGCGAAGTCATTCCAGAACATGGTTAACAAATGATGACGACGGGAGGGGCCTGTTAACACCTGCAGGAGCGGAGGGACCCTAACGGTTGAACAGCATGTTCGGGATGAAGAGCACGATCTGCGGAATGAAGATGAGCAGAAGCGTAACCAGCGATACGGCAATCAGCAGGGGAAGCGACTCGCGCGTGTAGTCGCCGATCTTCACGCGGAGGATCGAGCACACGGCATACATGGCGGCGCCGACGGGCGGGGTGAAGTTGCCAATTGTGGCGGCAACGACGAAGACGACGCCGAAATGCACCGGGTCACCCCCGAGATTGCGGATCAGCGGCAGGAAGATCGGCGTCAGCATGATGATGAGCACCGTTGCATCGATGAAAAAGCCGCAGGCGACGATGAAGAGGACGATCAGCGCCAGCACGCCGTAGAAGTTGTCGGTCACGGAAAGGATTGCGCCGGAGATCAGCTCGGGCACGCGTTCCAGCACGATGCCGTAGCTGAAGATGGCCGACAGTGCGATCAGGAACATCACGGCGCCGATATCGGACAGGCTCCCCTCCAGCGCCTCCCGGAACGACGCGGCCTTCAGCTTTCGGTAAGCGATCACGCCGATCAGGACCGCGTAGATGACGGCGAAGGCGCCGATCTCCGAAGGGGTGAAGATGCCGAAGCGGAGGCCGGCGAGCAGGATGATCGGAAAGAGGATCGCCCAGATGCCGCCGCGCAAGGCGCCGCCGACTTCTCGGGCAGATGGCCGGTCCGTCCGTTGTGCCGGATAGTTCCTCTTCTTGGAAACGATGGAAACGGTGAAGGCGAGCGCTGCCCACAAGAGGAAGGCGGGCAGGAAGCCGGCCGCGAAAAGCCGGCCGATCGAAACCTGGCCGATCGTGCCGTAGATGATGAAGCCGAGACCGGGTGGAATGATCGGCGTCAGGATCGCGCCGAAGGACAGGACGCCTGCGGTGAATCCCTTCGACATGCCGCGGCTGATCATCTCGTTGCCCAGCATGCGACTTTGCATCGCCGCATCGGCAATTGCCGATCCGGAAACGCCGCCCATCAGTGCGGAGAGGGCCAGCGACATTTGCGCAAGACCGCCCTTCATGCGCCCGGCGATAACGGATGCGAGGTCGAGCAGCCGTTCGGTGATGCCAGAGGCATTCATCAGGTTGCCGGCCATGATGAAAAGCGGGATGGCCAGGAGAGCGAAATTCTGCGTCGTCGAGATCGTCTGCTGCAGCGGGATGGTGATCGGAAGCTCCGGGTGCTGCAGGAAGAAGACGATACCGGAAATGCCAATGGCAAAGGCGACCGGCATGCCGATCAGCATCAGGACAAGGAAAGCGAGGGTGACGAGGAGCATGGCCTACCTCAAGCGATGGCGCCGGCAGCGTCGCCGCTGCGGCGAAGGTCGATGAACTTGACGAGTGTCGTCATCGTCAACAGCAGGGCGCCGAAGGGCAGGCTTGCCGTGACCCAGGAGTAGCTGATCCATGGGATGCCCTGGAAGCTGCGCGCCCGGCTGGTCCAGGCCAACTGAGTTCCGTAGATCACCACAAACAGCAGGAAGGCCAGCAGGATCAGGTAGTTGAGATAGGTGAGCAGCCTTTGGCCGGCCGGCGGCAGCCGTTCCGTCAGAAGCTCGATCGACATCAGTGCGTTTCGCCGCCAGGCGATATCGGCACAGATGAAGCAGGCCCAGGCGAAGAAACAGGTGGCGAAATCAATGGTCCAGTTGAGCGGATGGGCAGCCAGACGCGCCAAGCCACCCAGAAAGATCAACAGGACCATCAGGATCAGGAGTGTCCCGGCCACCACCGCTTCGACTTTTCCGATTGTGTCGTAGATGTTTCGCATCGGTGTCTCCTGTGGCCGGGAGGTCTGGATCTAGTTGGCGAGTTCAGCCTGGACCGCGTTCTTGGCCTCGGTAATGCCAAGCGCCTCGTAGGCCTTGTCGCCGGCGGCCTTGAAGGCGTCCAGATCGACGTCAGTCACGACCTCCATTCCCTTGGACTGCAGGTCCGCCTTGATCGTCTCGGCCATGTCCGCGATCTTCTGCGAGGTCTCGCGGCCGGCTGCGCTGCATTCCTCGACCAGTGCGGTCTGATACTCCGCCGGCAAGCCATCGAACCACTGCGAGCTCACCACCTGGAAGTTGATCAGCATGATGTGCTTGGTCTCGTTGGCGTATTTCAGGACTTCATAGAAGCGCCCGCCGGGAATGTTGGCATAGACGAGCTCTACGCCATCGATCGCCTGCTGCTGCAAGGCGGGATACATGTCGCCGAAGGCCATGGCCGTCGGCGCCGCACCGAGGGCACGGACCGATTCCTGCCAGATGGGCGCTGGAGGGGTGCGGACGCGCAGGCCCGCCAGATCCTCCGGCGTGCGGATCGGCTTGTTGGTGAAGAAATGGCGGAAGCCCTGCACCCAGTCGAAGCAGACGACCTTCAATCCGTGCTGGCTCGCCAGTTCATCTTCCCATTTCTGGACGGTCGGAGAATCCGATAGCTTCCAGACGTCCTCCAGCGAATCGACTAGGTAAGGACCGTTCATCACGGCAATATTTGGAACGTAGTTTCCAAGGCGAGCCGAATCCGTGTTCTGGCCGACATTGGCGCCCTGGCGGATCTGTTCGATGATATCCTCTTCAACGCCGAGCTGGGCGCTGTGATAGACCTCCATCTTCAGCCCGCCATTGGTGCGCTCTTCGACGCGCTTGGCCCAGTTGGTGAAGCCTTCGTGGAAGGGTTCGCTGGGGCCGAGAACATGGTTGAACCGCAGCGTAAACGTATCCTGCGCGTTCGCCGACTGACCGGCGACGATGGCAAGACCGGCCGCAGCCAGCAGCGGCAGCATTCTCCTTGTGAACTTGCGCATGCTTTCCTCCTCCTTGTTGTCGTTTGACATCTCCTCCCCGGTTCTCCGGAGAGATCTGCGGCCGGCTCCTCAACCGGCGGAGCTCGAGACCTAAAAGGGCGGCGTTAGCCCGTGGCGTTCTGCAAGTGCTGCGAAGGCATCGCGGGTGGCCGGATCGAGCGGCACGCCGATCTGTTCGCGCTCCCGCGCCACCCGCCATTCGCGATCTCCCGGTGCCATCACCCTGAGCCCCTCGCGTGCCGGCGATGTCCGAAGAACCTCGACATAGCGCTGCATGCCGCCCTGGAAGGTTTCTTCGCTGACGAAGGCGCCGGGCTTCAGCGCTAAGACGAAGGCGCCCAGCCCGCGCGGCGTGGTAATGTCCGGGCCGTTCATCGGCAGGATGTCGAAGCTGAGCTTCATGCCCGAGAAGACCGCGCTCAGGATTTCAGCAAAACCGGCAAGGCCCGCACCCTTGAAGCCGAACTCGCCGCCGACCGGTGCCAGCATCTCGACCATGGAAGGGTCGCGTGTATCGCGGCCATCCGTCTCCGATGCCACGCCCTCGGGAAGCGGCACGCCAAGGCTTCGATAAAGCTGTACGCGGTTATAGGGAATGGCGCTGGTCGCCATGTCGAGCAGCCACGGGTCCTGACCTTTGATCGGCACGGCGAACGCGATCGGATTGGTGCCGTGGAAGCGCATCGCGCCGTCGTGGAGGCGTACAAAGCTGTCGGAGTTGCAGACCGCAAGGCCAACGAAGCCACGGCGGGCCGCTTCCAGGGCATAGGCGCCGGCGGGACCGAAGTGCGAAGTGTTTCGAATGGAGACGGCGCCGATACCAAACTGGTCTGCCAGCTCGACAGCGTGTTCCATGGCGCGGTAGGCGCCAAGAGCGCCATGACCATTATCGGTATCGAGCGAGGCGATGGCACCAAAGGACTGTACCACGCGAACATTGGGTTGGCGGTTGACCCGTCCCCCGTTCATGACCCTGACATAGTGGTCGAGCAGGCGCACGCCGTGGCTGTCCACGCCCAGCCGCGAGCCGTGCATCATGGCCCGCGTTGCAGCGTCGGCGGTCGCTTCGTCGGCGCCGATCGCAGCGAACACGTCGCGACAAAATCGCTCGACCGCCTCAATGGGGGCGTTGACGACGACCTCGCCGGCCGGCGGTGTCAGGGGTGAAGTCATAGAGTTTGGCCTCCATCGATTACCAAGATCTGTCCTGTCATGAATGCCGTTTCGTCGCTGGAAAGGTAGACGGCAGCGGCAGCCATCTCCTCCACCGTCCCCAGACGGCCCATAGGCTGACGTGCAAGGAAGGTTCGCGCCATCTCCTGAGGGTCAGGGCTCGCGTCAATGCGGCCCTGCAGCGAGGGCGAAAGCGTGGTGCCGGGGCAGAGCGCGTTGATCCGTACGCCGGTGCCGATCAGATCGCGCGCGGCCGCCTTGGTGAGGCCGATCATCGCCGCCTTGCTGGCGCCGTAGCCAAGCCGATCTGCGACGCCCGTGATGCTGGACGCCACGGAGGCGACATTGACAACTGCGCCGCTTCGCCGCTCGACCATCCCCGGCAAGGCAGCCCTCATCGTGCGGAAGGCGGAGGTGGCGTTCTGCTCGAGACTGTTTTGCCAGTCTTCGTCGCTGCAGGTGAGGATAGAACCATTGTGGACCCATCCGGCGCAGTTAACCAGGATGTCCAGTGGTCCAGCCTCCTCGACGCGCCTGCGGATCATCTCCGCATCGGTGACATCGAGGTCGGCGATTTCGATTCTGGATGAAAGGTCGGGAAGGTCGTCCATCTTGGACCGGGTTCGGCTGGTCGCAATGACGGTTGCTCCCTCTGCAGCGAATGCAAGCGCCGTGGCGCGGCCCATCCCCTGGCCGGCTCCCGTGACGAAAGCGCGCTTTCCCGCCAGCCGTTCCGCCATTCGACCATCCTCCCATGGTTCATGTCTAACGTCTTGTGTGTACACTATCCAATAATTTTGGTTTGGCAAGAGCCACACTGGTCAGAGCGATGTAAATAAGCTGTCAGCAATTCAGGGAGTGCGTTTGATGGGCGCTGACCAAGCTGGTAACGTGGCCAGGGGTTCTTTGCGCAGGCGTCAAGGAATCCGCTGCGTGAGGGGCAGTCATGCGAGGGGAGGCGGAATGACAGTGGCTGACAAGGCTGAGGCGACAACGGCAAAAAGCCCGGGTGGTACGGTTCCACGATTGTACCAGCAGGTTTTCGAGATCGTCTCGGCGCAGATCGGGCAGGGATCGCTGCGCGAGGGGGCTCGTTTGAGCGAATCCGGGCTTGCTGCGCAGTTCGGCATCAGTCGCGCGCCGGCGCGCCAAGCGCTGGCGGAACTGGAGCAGCGGGGCCTGCTGACCAAGGCCAGCGGCCGCGGCTATCAGGTGAAGCGGCAGAAGGACGCGGCGGTCACCAGCGAAGCTCCGCTTGCCGCAGTCGAGGGCGATCTGCGCCTGACACAGGCCTCGACATGGTCCCGGATCTATGGCGAGGTCGAAAGCGAAATTGCCGCACGCACCTCGTTTGCCGGCTGGCGGGTCAACGAGACCGAGCTTGCGCGCTACTACAATGTCAGCCGGACTGTTGCCCGGGACGTGGTGGCACGGCTCCAACAGCGAGGGGTAGTCCAGAAAGACGATCGCGCGCGCTGGATCGCGCCGGCGATGACGCCGGATCACGTGAGCGAACTCTACGAACTGCGCTGGCTACTCGAACCGGTTGCTCTGGAAAAGGCGGCGACCCGGCTGCCGGGCGACCTGCTGCCTGCCATGCGGGGGCGGTTGGAGAAAGCCACACGCAACGCCGTCAATCTGACGGGGCCCGATCTCGATCATCTCGAGGAGGATCTCCATGTGACGCTGCTCGGCCATTGCGGCAACGGCCCGCTGATGCAAGCAATCAGCCTGCCGCAGGCGCTGCTTGTCGCGCACCGTTTCCTGTATCGCTGGATGCCACGGCTGTTCGGCTCGGAACCGTTTCTCCCCGAGCACATGGAGATCATCGAGAGACTCGAGGCGGGGCACGTGAAGGAGGCGGCGGCAGCTCTGTGCGCGCACTTGCAGATCTCCCGCGAGCGCGCCATTGATCGCATCCATCGGGTAACGCAGGAGGTCCATCCGGAGGACCTCCCCTATCTTGATAAGCTTGACGGATAGCGCGTGCGAGTTGGTGAGGGCGGGAACGCAAGAAGGGCCCGAGGGCCCTTCTTCGTGATGATCTAAGCTCAGATCTCGCCGCGGGAAAGATCCGTTTCCCGTACGCGTTCCTCCCGGTTGTACCGGATGGACGACCAAAGCGAGATGCCGATCAGCGTGGCACCGCCAAGCCCGGTGATGACTTCCGGGATATGATAGAGCGTCTGTACATACATGATCACGGAGAGGATGAGGATGGCGTAGAAGGCGCCGTGCTCCAGGTAGCGATAGTGCGTCAGCGTCTCCTTCTCCACCAGCATGATCGTCATCGAGCGGACATACATGGCGCCGATGCCCAGGCCGATGGCGATGACGAAGAGGTTCTGCGTCAGCGCGAAGGCGCCGATCACCCCATCGAAGGAGAAGCTGGCGTCCAACACCTCAAGATAGATGAAGGCGCCAAGCCCACCGCGGGCGGCTTCGGTCAGCGTCCGCTGCGACGCATCCAGCAAGCCACCGATAACCTCCACGGCCAGGAAGGTGAGAAGGCCGTAGATGGCAGACATCACGAAGGTGTTGCTGTCTTCGCCTTCGAGCAGGCTGGAGAACAACAGCACCAGAAGCAGCACGAGCGCGATTTCGATACCCTTGATGGTCGCGTAGCGGGACATGTACTTCTCGAAAACGGAAATCCAGTGGACGTCCTTCTCGTGATTGAAGAAGTAGGTGAGCCCGACCATCATCAGGAAGGTTCCGCCGAAGGCGGCAATCGGAAGATGCGCCTCGTTC
>CAYNED010000101.1:0-8943 GCA_964396135.1 uncultured Neorhizobium sp. | reverse complement strand
CCGTCTTCCATGACCGGCAGGAAACTGTCCTGCTGGGCGCGGTTGAAGCGATGGATCTCATCGACGAAGAGCAGGGTTTGGCGTCCGTCCATGCGGCGCATCCGGGCTGTCTCGAAGACCTTCTTCAAGTCGGCGACGCCGGAAAAGATCGCGGAGATTTGCTCGAATGCGAGACCAGCCTCCCCCGAAAGGAGACGGGCGACAGTGGTCTTGCCGGTCCCCGGCGGTCCCCAAAATATCATGGATCCGAGGGAGCCCGAGGCAATCATCCGCCGCAAGACGCCGTCGGCACCCGTCAGGTGCTCCTGCCCCGTCACTTCATCCAGGGACTTCGGTCGCAGTCGATCGGCAAGCGGCCGCCGGCTGGCGACCTCTTGCGGCACCTGCGACGCGAAGAGATCGCCGCTCATCGGAAGAACTGGCGGATGCGCTGGCCGTCCCGCTCGATTTCCACCCGCCAGAAACCAGGGTCATCCTCCAGAATGGTTTCCATCGCACGTGTCGACGCCACCGCGACCCCGTTCAGCGACACGATGATGTCCTTTGGCCGGAAACCGAGCCGACTGCTGGGCGATCCGCGCGTGACGTCAACAACCACCACGCCAGGCTTCTCGAAGGGCATGCCGAGTTCCGTTGCGAGGCGGGGCGAGAGGTTTCCGACACGCAGCCCCGCAAATGGATTGCGACCTTCGATAACGCGTTCGTCGCGCGGCGGCGTTTCCGGTGCCGTGTCGAGAGCGATCTTGATCTGGCGTGTGCCATCGGCCTGCTGGACCGTCAACTCCGCTTCGCGGCCAAGGCCGGCAGTCGTCAGGCGGTAACCCAGGGCGTCCGGATGCTCCACCTCCACGCCATTGACGGCCGTGATCACCTCGCCCGGCTCCAGACCGGCAGTTGCCGCCGGACCACCTTCAGACACACCAATCACCAGGGCACCGCGTGCTGCCTTCAGACCCAGCGCTTCAGCCACGTCTGATGTAACCGGTTCGAAACGCGCGCCGATATAGGGGCGTTCGAACGTCTTTTGGCCATTCTCGGCGGCGGCGAGGAAAACCTTCACCAGGTTTGCGGGGATGGCAAACCCAATGCCGTTCGATCCGCCTCCGCGCGAAAAGATTGCCGTATTGATGCCGATCAGTTCGCCGCGCATGTTCATCAGCGCGCCGCCGGAGTTGCCGGGATTGATCGAGGCGTCGGTCTGGATGAAGAAGCCGAATGCACCGGGCGTGACCTGATTGCGGGCAAGGCCGGATACTATGCCGCTCGTCACCGTCTGTCCGACCCCGAAGGGATTGCCGACGGCGAGCACCAGGTCACCTACCTCCACCGCGTCGGAATTGCCGATCGGCAGAACCGGGAAGTTCTCCTTGGCTCCGATCCGAAGAACAGCAAGGTCAAGGCTCTCATCCTTGAGCAACACCTCGGAGGCGAACTCACGGCCATCCGCCAAAGCAATCTTGATATCATCGGCGCCTTCGATCACATGGTTGTTCGTCACAACCAGCCCGCCTGATGAAACCAGCACACCGGAGCCAAGCGACGACTGCTTCTCGCTGCGGTTGGGCATGCGCTGGCCAAAGAACTGTTCGAAGAAGGGATCGCCGGCAAAGGGGCTGCGCCGTTGCACCAGGCGCTCGGCATAAACGTTCACGACTGCGCCGGCTGTCTGCTTGACGAGAGGCGCGAAGGAAAGCTGTACTTCCCCCTGGCTTTGCGGCACCGCCTTCTCCGGCTGGGCCTGTGCCCGGGCCGGCGCCGCCGCCGGCTGCAACAGAAGAAGGGCGACGAAGCTAGCCGAAATGTGCTTGCGGATGCTCAGCATATGATTCCTCTTTCCAAAACGGAACGATTTGTAGCGCGACGCACTGGAAAGGGAAGGCTACCCGGTGAAAGCCTGTCCGTTCAATTGTAGTGCAAGGAAACTATCATGATTTCTTTTGGTCCCGATCATGGCCGCCGGTTGCTGGGAACGGCGCTGCTGGCAGCGACGGTTGTGGCAGCGCCATCACTGTTAGGATTCGGTGCATACGCCGCCAGCTTCGACTGCGAGCAGCAGGATCTCGCCGCCGACGAAAGAGCGATCTGCGAAGACCGGCTTCTCAACGATGCGGACGTGAAGATGGTCACCACTTTCGACCTACTCTCCGGGCTCCTCGCCATGGGTGCCCGCGGCAGCATGCAGGACGCCCAGATTGCCTGGCTTGCGAAGCGCCAGGCATGCGGCGCGGACGTCACCTGCCTGCGCGCTGCCTACGAGGAGCGGCAAAAGGAGCTTGCCGCGATCTACGATCAGATGCCGCGGCCGTTCTAGGACAAAGATCGAAATCGCCCGCGCAAGAACCTGCGCGGCGACATTGATCATGCGTTCTATTCCGGAAGGATACGAACCGCGCCCTTGTCAGCACTCGCTGCGAACGCGGCGTAGGCCTTCAAGGCCGTGGTAACGTTGCGGCGGCGCGGGGCCACCGGCTTCCAACCCGCCCTGTCCTGCTCGGCCCGGCGATGCGCCAGTTCGGCGTCAGACACCAGAAGATTGATCGTGCGGTTGGGAATATCGATCTCGATCAGGTCCCCTTCACGCACGAGGCCGATCGCGCCGCCATTGGCCGCTTCGGGCGAGGCATGGCCGATCGAGAGGCCGGACGTGCCGCCGGAGAAGCGGCCGTCGGTGACGAGCGCGCAAGCCTTTCCGAGGCCTTTCGACTTCAGGTAGCTCGTCGGATACAGCATTTCCTGCATCCCCGGCCCACCCTTCGGCCCTTCGTAGCGGATAACGACGACGTCGCCGGCGACAATCTGGTTGTTGAGGATCGCCTTGACCGAGGCATCCTGGCTTTCAAAGACGCGCGCAGGCCCGGTGAACTTCAGGATCGACTCGTCCACACCGGCCGTCTTCACGATGCAGCCATCGATCGCGATGTTGCCGTAGAGAACCGCCAGACCACCATCCTCCGAGAAGGGGTTCTTGACCGAGCGGATGACGCCCTTCTCGCTGTCCGTGTCGAGCTCATCCCAGCGCGAGGATTGTGAGAAGGCGACCTGCGTCGGCACGCCACCGGGTGCCGCCTTGAAGAAGGTGCGGACCGTTTCCGAATTGGTGCGGGTGACATCCCAGCGGTTGATGGCATCGCCAAGCGTTGCCTCATGCACCGTCTTGCAATCCGTGTTGAGCAGACCGCCGCGCTCGAGTTCCCCCAGGATGCGCATGATGCCGCCTGCACGATGAACGTCTTCCATATGGACGTCGCTCTTGGCAGGCGCCACCTTGGAGAGGCACGGAACTCGGCGCGACAAGCGGTCGATATCATCCAGGGTGAAATCCACTCCACCCTCATAGGCAGCCGCCAGAATGTGGAGAACCGTATTGGTGGATCCGCCCATGGCAATATCCAGCGCCATGGCGTTCTCGAACGCCTCCTTGGTCGCAATGGAACGCGGAAGCACGCTGTCGTCGTCCTGCTCGTAATAACGGCGCGCGAGATCGACGATCAGATGGCCCGCTTCGACAAACAAACGCCTGCGGTCAGAGTGGGTGGCAAGGGTCGAGCCGTTGCCGGGCAGCGACAGTCCGAGCGCTTCCGTCAGGCAGTTCATGGAATTGGCGGTGAACATGCCGGAGCACGAACCGCAGGTCGGACAAGCCGCCTTCTCGATCGCCTGAACGTCGGCATCGGACATGGCCTCATCGGCTGCGGCAACCATGGCATCAACGAGGTCGAGCGCCACCGTCTTGCCCTGGAGGACGACCTTGCCGGCCTCCATCGGGCCGCCGGAAACGAAAACCGACGGGATGTTCAGGCGCATCGCTGCGCTCAGCATCCCCGGCGTGATCTTGTCGCAATTGGAGATGCAGACCATGGCGTCGGCACAATGCGCGTTGACCATGTATTCCACGGAGTCGGAGATGATCTCCCGGGACGGCAGCGAGTAGAGCATGCCGTCATGACCCATGGCGATGCCATCGTCGACGGCAATGGTGTTGAACTCTTTGGCAACACCGCCAGCAGCCTCGATCTCGCGCGCGACAAGCTGGCCAAGATCCTTGAGATGCACATGACCCGGCACGAACTGCGTAAAGGAATTGACCACTGCGATGATCGGCTTGCCGAAATCGCTGTCCTTCATACCGGTGGCGCGCCAAAGGCCGCGCGCACCTGCCATGTTACGGCCATGGGTCGTGGTTCTGGAACGATAGGCGGGCATGGTTTCTTCCTCGGTCTAGGTCTTGAGGCACGCGGGGTCCAACCGGCGCAGGCTTTTGGTGACTTTCCTAACCCAACACCGCAGGGGTGTCACTATCAGGGCAGGCCAAAACGGTACTCCCCGGTACGCCTCACGCAAATGTGGCCGCTTGTCTTTCTCTGTTGCTGTGAAACCATTCGCTTCCGCGCTACGTATATCACTTGAAGCCGCTCCCAGGGAGACAGACTATGGCCGCCTACCGTCCGCCGCATATTGCCGCTTCCGAGATCACACCGCGAGAGATCTACATGTCGCGGCGAACGTTTATAAGCTCGGCCACCGCGGGCGCCCTCCTCGCAGGTGCCGGTTCGTCGCTCGCCGCGCCCCTCACCGCCTCCCCAAGCCGCTTCTCGACCGACGAGAAGCTGACGCCCAAAGAAGCGGTCACGACCTACAACAACTTCTACGAGTTCGGCACGGGCAAGGGCGACCCGGCGCAAAATACGCAGCATTTCGAGCCGCTGCCCTGGTCGGTGAAGGTGGATGGCCTTGTCGGCAAGCCACGCGAGTTCGGCATTGAAGAACTGATGAAGTTGCCGCTTGAGGATCGGGTCTACCGGCTGCGCTGCGTGGAAGGCTGGTCGATGGTCATCCCCTGGATCGGCTTCCAGCTCTCGGCTCTCCTCGACCAGGTGGAGCCGCTGGGGAGCGCCAAATACGTCTCCTTCGAGACGGTGGTGCGACCGGAAGAGATGCCCGGCCAGACAGGGCTCTTCCAACCGCTGGAGTGGCCCTACATCGAAGGCTTGCGCCTGGATGAGGCGCGTCATCCACTAACGTTGATGGCTGTCGGACTCTACGGGGAGACACTGCCGAAACAGAACGGCGCGCCGATCCGTCTGGTGGTGCCGTGGAAATACGGCTTCAAGAGCATCAAGTCGATCGTCAAGATCTCGCTGGTCGAGGAGCAGCCGCAAACGACCTGGAAAAATTCCAATGCGCGCGAATACGGCTTCTATTCCAATGTGAACCCCGAGGTGGATCATCCCCGCTGGAGCCAGGCGACGGAGCAACGGATTGGCGAAGGGGGCTTCTTCTCCGTCGCAAACCGACCCACACTGCCCTTTAACGGGTATGGCGAAGAGGTTGCGAACCTTTATGCCGGCATGGATCTCAAGGCAAATTTCTGATGCCTTCCATCCCGTCCCTGCCTCGCAGACTGCACGGCCCCAGCATCTGGGCGCTCTATGTCATCGGCCTCTTGCCGGCGGTCTGGTACTTCTACCTGGGCGCAACGGGAGGTCTTGGCGTCAACCCCGTGAAGACTTTCGAGCACCTGCTCGGCATCTGGGCGCTACGCTTCATCATTGCCACGCTGGCGGTGACGCCGTTGCGCGACATCGCCGGCATCAACTGGCTGCGCTACAGGCGGGCGCTCGGTCTTTTGGCCTTCTACTACGTGGTGATGCATTTTGCGGTGTGGCTGATCCTCGACCGCGGATTGGATATGAGCTCCATTGGCGCAGACATCGCCAAGCGGCCCTATATTACCATCGGCATGGTATGCCTTGTATCGCTCTTGCCGCTCGCTCTCACGTCGAACAACTGGTCGATCCGACGCCTCGGGCCGCGCTGGAGCAAGCTGCACGCCATGATCTATCCCGTCGCGCTCGGCGGCGCCCTGCATTACCTTCTGGCGGTAAAGTCGGTGACGCTGCAGCCCTTCCTCCACATCGCGCTGGTGGCCCTGCTGCTTGCCTATCGACCACTGCGCAAGCCGTTTCTTGCCTGGAAGCGTGGTCCTTCGCCAAGGGCGGCACGCGCGGCACGATAATTCTAGCCGGCTGTCAGACAGACCGCATCAAACCGCCATCGACCTTGATGTTCTGCCCTGTGATATAACCGGCACCCGATGACGCAAGGAAGGCAACGGTTGCGGCAATCTCTTCGCTGGTGCCGTATCGCTTCATCGGCACGCTGTCCTTGCGTTCCTCCGTTGCAGGAAGGCTGTCGATCCAGCCGGGAAGAACATTGTTCATGCGGACATTGTCTGCAGCATAGGTATCGGCGAAAAGCTTCGTGTAGGCCGCAAGCCCTGCGCGGAAAACGGCCGAGGTGGGAAACATCGCCGTGGGTTCGAAGGCCCAGGCTGTCGAGATATTGACGATGCTTCCAGTCTTCTGCGCCTGCATGATCGGCGCTACCAGACGCACGGGGCGGATAACGTTCATCAGATAAACGTCGAGACCCGTGTGCCACTGCTCATCAGTGATCTCGATGATCTGCGCGCGAGGACCATGACCGGCGCTGTTGACCAGCACGTCCACGCGCCCCCACCGCGTCATCACCGCGTCGACAAGTCGCCCCAGGTCGTCCTTGGACTGGTTTGAGCCGGTGATGCCAATGCCGCCAAGCTCCTCAGCCAGAGCCTCCCCTTTTCCAGAGGAGGACAGGATCGCGATCTTGTAGCCGTCGGCGGCGAGGCGCCTTGCGGACGCCGCGCCCATGCCGCTGCCGCCAGCCGTAATGATTGCCACCTTTTCCATGGACACAGAACCCTCCCACACAAATGCCTTCGCACGAGCACTAGCCTTCGAAGCGGCAGGACGCAACGGTTCCCGAAGAGGGTGGTGTTGCCACAGCCAGCACAAAAAGAAAAAGCCGGATGTTTCCATCCGGCTTTTCGATCACTCATCCCAAGGGAAGGATTAAGCGGCCTCGGCAGCTTCCGCTTCGGCGGCAACGCGAGCCTTGTCGGCTGCGCCCCTGGCGTTCACGTCACGCTCAACGAACTCGATGACGGCGAGCGGGGCGTTGTCGCCCTGACGGAAGCCGGCCTTCATGATGCGCAGGTAGCCGCCGTTACGGGTTGCGTAACGGGACGCGATAGCGTCGAACAGCTTCTTGACGGCATCCTGGTCCTGGATCTGCGAGATCGCCTGACGACGAGCATGCAGGTCACCGCGCTTGCCGAGCGTGACGAGCTTCTCGACGATCGGGCGAATTTCCTTCGCCTTCGGCAGCGTGGTTACGATCTGCTCATGGGTGATGAGCGAAGCAGCCATGTTGGCGAACATCGCCTTACGATGGCTAGCTGTGCGGTTAAGCTTGCGGCCCGAATTTCCGTGGCGCATGTCTGGTCTCCTTCACTTGCAGGCATTCGCCTGCAGTCTGACTTGTTAGTATTGGTCTTCGTAACGCTTGGCGAGATCTTCGATGTTTTCCGGCGGCCAGGCAGGAACTTCCATCCCGAGATGGAGGCCCATGGATGCCAGAACTTCCTTGATCTCGTTCAGCGACTTGCGACCGAAATTCGGAGTGCGCAGCATTTCCGCCTCGGTCTTCTGGATGAGATCGCCGATATAGACGATGTTGTCGTTCTTCAGGCAGTTCGCCGAGCGGACAGAGAGTTCCAGCTCGTCGACCTTCTTGAGGAGCGCCGGGTTGAACGCCAGTTCGGTGACCGACTCTTCCTCGACATCCTTCTGCGGTTCGTCGAAGTTGACGAACACGCCGAGCTGGTCCTGGAGAATACGAGCAGCGAAAGCAACTGCGTCCTCGCCCGTCACAGAGCCATCGGTTTCGATGGTCATGGACAGCTTGTCGTAATCGAGAACCTGTCCTTCACGGGTGTTTTCCACCTTGTAGGACACTTTCTTGACCGGGGAGTAGAGGCTGTCGACCGGGATGAGACCGATCGGGGCATCTTCGGCACGATTACGTTCAGCCGGGACATAGCCCTTGCCGTTGTTGACCGTGAACTCCATACGGATTTCCGCACCTTCGTCGAGGGTGCAGATCACGTGGTCGGGGTTCAGGATCTCGATATCGCCGACAGTCTGGATGTCGCCGGCAGTCACGGAGCCCGGGCCCTGCTTGCGCACGACCATGCGCTTCGCGTCATCGCCATCCATCTTGATGGCGATTTCCTTGATGTTCAGCACGATGTCCGTCACATCTTCCCGAACGCCGGGGATGGAGGAGAATTCGTGCAGGACGCCGTCGATCTGGACGGCGGTGACAGCAGCACCGCGCAGCGACGACAACAGCACCCGGCGCAACGCATTGCCGAGCGTCAGGCCGAAGCCACGCTCAAGCGGTTCTGCGACGAGGGTAACCTTCGTGCGGCCGGACGAGGTGAACTCCACCTTGTTCGGCTTGATCAGTTCCTGCCAGTTCTTCTGGATCATGTTTTAAACCTTCCGTTCGTTGCCACTATTCAATCGTGACAACCGAGCATGAGAAGCACCGAATGAGACATTGCCTCTCGGCGGTACGGCAAAACCGCCAAACTTCGCGAACGAAGTGAGGCGGCATTACGCAAGTTCAATGCAGCCTGACCTGACGGTCGGCGCACCCGATGATTAAACGCGGCGCTTCTTGCGCGGACGGCAACCATTGTGCGGGATCGGGGTCACGTCACGGATCGAAGTGATCATGAAGCCGGCTGCCTGAAGGGCGCGAAGAGCCGACTCACGGCCGGAACCGGGGCCGCAGACTTCAACTTCGAGCGACTTCATGCCGTGCTCCTGAGCCTTCTTGGCGCAGTCTTCAGCGGCGATCTGAGCGGCGAACGGGGTCGACTTGCGCGATCCCTTGAAACCCTTTGCACCAGCCGACGACCAGGCAATTGCATTGCCCTGTGCATCGGTGATGGTGATCATTGTGTTGTTGAACGTCGAGTTGACGTGGGCAACGCCCGACGTGATGTTCTTGCGTTCGCGACGGCGGACGCGTGCGGCTTCCTTGGCCATGGTCTTC
>CAYNED010000100.1:0-9000 GCA_964396135.1 uncultured Neorhizobium sp. | reverse complement strand
ACCAGGGTTGTTCGCCTTGATCTCGATATACTGCTCCATCATCGGCGTTGCGGTGGCGCGACTCTCCTCCGTCGCCAGTTCGGCAGCGGTAAGAGCATCGATGGCAAAGCGTGGATGTTGTGTCACGGGCCGGATTTCTGTTGCGCATGCGGATGGGCGACTTTATCGATTGTGACCCTCGAAAGACAACCGATACTGCGGCCGGGAGAGTGGCTGCCCACAAAAAGCTGGAGGAGCTTCACTAATGAAGGAAAAGGCTGGCCGCACGCGCGCTTCCGTCACCGAACAAGAAGCTCTTGCCTTCCACGCTCAGGGACGCCCCGGAAAGCTCGAGATAAACCCGACGAAGCCGATGGCGACGCAGCGTGACCTTTCGCTTGCCTATTCGCCGGGCGTGGCCGTTCCGGTGAAGGCAATCGCCGCCGACCCTGCGACCGCCTATGACTACACGACGCGCGGTAATATGGTGGCCGTGATTTCCAACGGCACTGCCATCCTCGGCCTTGGCAATCTTGGCGCTTTGGCCTCCAAGCCCGTGATGGAAGGCAAGGCGGTGCTCTTCAAGCGGTTTGCCGATGTCGATTCCATCGATCTCGAGGTGGATACCGAAAACGTCGACGAGTTCATCAACTGCGTGCGCTTCCTCGGGCCATCCTTTGGCGGGATCAATCTGGAAGACATCAAGGCGCCCGAGTGCTTCATCATCGAGAGCCGGCTGCGCGAGTTGATGGACATCCCGGTGTTTCATGACGACCAGCACGGCACGGCGATCATCGCGGCGGCGGGTCTGATCAATGCCCTCGAGCTGACGGGTCGGGATCTGAAAAGCACCAAGCTCGTCTGCAACGGCGCCGGAGCCGCCGCGATTGCCTGCATGGAGCTCATCAAGGCGATGGGGTTCAATGCCGACAATATCATTCTCTGCGACACCAAGGGCGTGATCTACCAGGGCAGAACCGAGGGCATGAACCAGTGGAAGTCGGCGCACGCTGCCAAGACGGACAGACGCACGCTGGAGGAGGCCATGAAGGGGGCGGACGTCGTCTTCGGCCTGTCGCAGAAGGGCGCCTTTTCCGAAGAGATGATCCGCTCCATGGCCGACAGGCCGATCATCTTCGCCATGGCAAACCCGGATCCCGAGATTACGCCGGAAGAAGTCGCGCGTATCCGCGACGACGCCATCATGGCAACCGGGCGTTCCGATTATCCCAACCAGGTGAATAATGTTCTCGGCTTCCCGTACATCTTCCGTGGTGCGCTGGACGTGCGGGCCACGCAGATCAATGATGCGATGACGATCGCTGCCGTGCGGGCGCTGGCCAATCTGGCTCGGGAAGACGTGCCGGACGACGTTGCGGCCGCGTACCAGGGCAATCGACCGCGGTTCGGCTCCCAGTACATCATCCCGGTGCCCTTCGATCCGCGGCTGATTTCCGCAATTCCGGTTGCCGTTGCCGAAGCCGCGATGGAAAGTGGCGTTGCCCGCAAGAACATCACCGATCTGGAGGCCTACGGACGTGAACTCTCTGCCCGTCGGGATCCGATGGCGGTCACGACGCAAGGCATCTACGAGAGGGTGCGGCGCTTTCCAAAGCGCGTGGTCTTCGCCGAGGCGGAAGAAGAACAGGTCATGCGCGCGGCCATCTCGTTTGCGCATCACCAACTCGGAACCGCGATCCTCCTTGGACGCGACGATGTCATCCGCGCAACGGCGGAGAATGCCGGGATCGACCTAGAACGGCCCAATGTCGAGATCGTCAATGCCCGCATTTCCAATCGGGTCGAGGCCTATATCGACCACCTCTACGCCCGTCTGCAGCGTCAGGGATTTCTGCTGCGCGATGTACAGCGGCTGATCCATAACGACCGCAATCATTTCGCGGCCACCATGGTGGCCGTTGGCGATGCCGACGCGATGGTGACTGGCGCGACCCGAAATTACGCGACTGCCCTGCAGGATGTACGCCGCTGCATCGATACAAAACCCGGGCACCAGGTCATCGGCGTTTCCCTCGCCGTCTCCCGTGGCCGAACGGTGTTCGTCGCCGACACGGCCGTGCATGACATGCCGTCAGCGGAAGATCTCGCGAACATCGCCGTCGAGGCCGCCCGTGTCGCGCGCCGGATGGGGTATGAACCACGCGTTGCCATGCTTGCCTATTCCACCTTTGGACAACCCACAGGGGAGAGGTCGGAGCGTGTGCGTGAGGCTGTCAGGATCCTCGACAAGCGCCGGGTGGATTTCGAATATGATGGTGAAATGGCGGCCGACGTGGCGCTCAATCCCCACCGAATGGAGCAGTATCCGTTCTGCAGGCTGTCTGGGACCGCAAACGTGCTGGTGATGCCCGCCATCCATTCCGCCTCGATCTCGACGCGCATGTTGGAGGAACTGGGTGCGGCGACCGTTATCGGGCCGCTGCTGGTTGGTCTCGACAAGTCAGTGCAAATCACCTCGATGGGCGCCAAGGATTCCGACATCGTCAACATGGCCGCTATCGCCGCATACAACGCGGGAACGTAGCATATAGCGCGGGGAGGTAGCGACCAATCCGCGCTGGCGGCTAGCTCGCGAAGCGGCCGGCGTCAGCGCCATAGTAGTTGATGTAGCGGTCGGAGATGGACGTGATCGGGAGGACCACCAGTACGTCGGTGGTGTTGAAGGCCTGATCGACGACGGCACCATCGCCGATCATCGCGCCCAGACGCAAATACCCTTTAATCAGTGGCGGCATGGCCGCCAGTGCCCGGCGGGCGTTGATGGCTTCCAGCGGCATCAGGTCCATCTCGCGGTAAAGGTGAGGCAAGGCAGATGCCCGCCATTCTCCCTTCACCCCTGCATTGTGATGGAGGAAGGAAAGAGCCAGTGCATGCTCTTCCGGCCGAATCCCGGGGAAGGACGCGCAGCCGAACATTGCGGATATGCCATGCTTGAGCGCATAGGCCCAGTTTCCCTGCCACAGAAGCTCAACCGTGCGTTTGGTGCGGTAAGCCGGCAGGACGCAGGAGCGACCAAGCTCCATGAACTGCTTGTCGGGATGACGAGCCAGCAATGGCGCAATATCGAATTCGGAGGCCGAATAGAAACCGCCATTGTCCACCGCCACCTGCTGGCGCAGCAGACGATAGGTTCCAACGATCTGGTCTTCGATATCGCCGTCGATCGCCCGATCGACGACCAGCAAATGATCGCAGACCGCGTCATAGGCGTCGATGTCACGTCGCAGCCGCATGGCTGCAGGGGGCAACTGCGCCTTCATCTCCTCAACGAACACCCGGTAGCGGACTGATTGGGCAGCATCAACCTCGCGCTGGCTGCGCGCCAATCGGGTCTCAAGGCTGCCAATGCGGCCGAAGAGGTCATCCGTGGAATCCATCAGCATCTGCTGATTGAGATTTGCGGTCACGTCGTGCTTCAGGAATTCAAGAGCCATGATGATTTGCCCCGCGGGTTCAAGCCATCGTCAATAATCATTATCCCGCGACAAAAAAATGACAATGATTAGGGCTGCCAAAAACACCGAGCCAGCGAGATCCATGAAGCCGGCAGGACCGCGCCTTCGTGATGGGGCAACGAAGCGGCGAGACGACTGCCCTAAACCGAATCGCCACCACGGGCACATCTTCAACCTCCCGAGGAGGACTTCGGCTTCTTGCTTGAGCCCAATATCTCGTCGAGAATCACAAAACCTGCCCCGATGGAAATATAGCTGTCTGCAAGATTGAAGACGGCGAACGACCAGCTTTCGGTATGGAACAGGATATAATCCACGACATGGCCGTAGAGAAAGCCATCAATCAAGTTGCCAATTGCGCCCGCAACGATCAGGGCGAAGCCCGTATGGGTGAAGGACCTCTCGCCCGAAGTGCGCCTCCAGAGCCACAGCACGAAGCCAACGATGATGATACGCATGCCAATGATGAACTCCCGCTCCATCCCTGACAGCAGCGAGAACGCGACACCGAGATTATAGGTGCGGTATAGGGCCAGCATCGGGAACAGCGGCACGGCTTCCTGCAGCGGGAGATAGGCCTCTACCGCAAACTTGATGACCTGATCGAGAACGACGGCAATGATAATGAACACCAAGGCGATTGCTGGCCGGGACAGTAAGGCGCGCGGCGCATTCATCGCTTATCATCCAGAGACAGGAGGTGACGCCGGGCTTCGAACAGCATGACAGCGGTTGCAACCGCGAGGTTCAGGCTGTCTGCCCTCCCCTGCTGCGGAATCCGCGCCAGCTTGTCGGCGGCCTTAGCGAGTTCGTCGGGAAGGCCCGACTGCTCGTTGCCCATCAGAACTGCAACAGGCTTCTTCGTATAGTCCACAGTTCGATAATCGACTGCGCCCGCAAGGTGTGTTGCTACCACCTCAATTTCCGACTGCTTTTGCCAGGCGAGAAAACCTGCCACGGAGGTCCTGACCAGCGGCACCGCAAAAACGGAGCCCATCGTCGCGCGCACCGTTTCGAGCGAAAAGGGGTCGGTGCAGTCACCCACCAAAATAACGCCCGAGGCGCCGGCTGCATCGGCCGTGCGGATGATCGTACCAAGATTTCCAGGATCTCGAACCCGGTCGAGGGCGACGAAGGTGCTGCCTTTCGCTGGCCGCAGTTCCTCCAGAGAAGACCAGCGCTGATCGAAGATGCCGACCACCATTTGCGGGTTGTCGCGACGCGTGATGGAGGAGAGCACCTTTTCGCTCACCTCCAGGACCAAGCCGCCAACGGCGACAGTCTTTGCCGCAACCTGCTCCACAAGCGGCTTGCCTTTGGCAGCCTTGGCGTAGACCAGCGTACGGATGGTCCACCCGAGTTCCAGCGCGTCGATGACCAGCTTCAGACCTTCGGCCATGAAAGTGCCGCTCTGTTCGCGGTCCTTTTTGCTGGTCAGCGCCTTGATCTCCTTGATGATCGGGTTGGCGAGACTGGTGACTTCCTTGACCTGCCCCACCCGGCGCGGGCTGCCTTGGCGTGTTTCGTCTGTCATTGCGGGATCCAGCGGCTGAAAAGGGAGGTGGAGAGCGCGCGGCCACGGGCATCGCCTGCGATACCCGCCTCGCGAATGACCAGTTCGCCTGATTCAACCACCCCGCCTGCGCCCCGCATGATATCACGCAGCAGTTCATGGATTGAGTAGAAGCTCGCCCGGATCGAATATGCAGTGAGGACCAGGCCAAGCGCTTTTGGGGATAAGAGCTCCCGGCAGACATCCAGCATCAGCGGCAGGTGCTCGAACAGGTGCCACACCTCGCCGTTCGGCCCGCGCCCAAACTTGGGCGGATCAGTCAGGATGATATCGTAGCGGTTGCCTCGTCGTTCCTCGCGCTGGATGAACTTCATGGCATCCTCGCAGATCCAGCGGATCGGGGCCTGCTCCAAACGCGAAAGAGCCTGGTTCTCGCGTGCCCAGCCGATCGCCTTCTTCGAAGCGTCGACATGTGTTACCTCGGCACCGGCCGAAGCTGCGACGAGCGAGGCGACGCCCGTGTAGCCGAACAGGTTCAGAACCTTGACAGGTCGCCCTGCAGCTTCGACCTGCTGCTTCATCCACTGCCAGTGAACGATCTGCTCGGGAAATACGCCCACATGGCGAAAGGAGGTGAAGCGGCCGAGGAAATCGATCCCCAGGAGCGATAGCGGCCAAGTCTCACCGAGAACCTCCCGCGGAAACCGCCAGCGACCCATCCCGTCTTCCTCAGTATCGCCGGTGAAGACAGCATCAACTTTTTCCCACGCGGATGGCCCGAGCGACGGTCGCCACAGCGCCTGAGCCTCAGGCCGAATGATCCGGTAAGGGCCGTACTGCTCCAGCTTCAGCGCATTGCCGCTGTCGATCAGGTGGAAATCACCCGCGCCTGAGGACTCTAGGATGAGCGGGATGCGCTCCAAGGGACGCTCCCCCTGGCGCTCCATCAACGCGCGCTGCGGGGTCACATCGTCAGGCTTCGAATTTAAAGCTGGCGCTCCAGCACGTGCGGGCCGACCGGGATTTGTTCTGGGTGCAGCAGCGCTCCCTTGTGGACGGGGCTTTCCCTGCCACTTCTCTGGACGCTTCTCCGGGCGCTTGTCCTTGTTCCTCAACCTGTTCTTCCAGCTTGCTCGTCGTCGGGGTGCAAATAGCACCCGCGTGCCACTTGGCAAAGGCCTTTCCCCTCCGTAACCTTCTCACTACGATCGGAGGAGGTCAGCATGGATGTCGATGGTGAAGAGCGCATCGCCGCGCCGCGAGACGTGGTTTGGAACGCGCTGAACGATCCGGAAATCCTCAGGCAGTGCGTCCCGGGATGCCAAAGCCTTGAACAGATCTCCCCAACGGAACTGATCACGACCGTCCGCATCAAGATCGGGCCCGTCGCCGCAAGCTTCAACGGCGAGATCAGCCTTTCCAATATCAAAGCGCCCGAAAGCTATACGATTTCGGGTGAAGGCAAGGGCGGCATTGCTGGCTTTGGCAAGGGTGCGGCGGATGTCGTCCTGCTGGAAGATGGCGCCGAAACCATCTTGAGGTATACCGCAAAGGCTCAGGTGGGTGGCAAGCTGGCGCAGATGGGTTCCCGCCTGATCGATTCCGCGTCCCGCAAACTGGCACAGCAATTCTTTGCGGACTTCAATGCAGCGGTCGCTGCAAAGAAGGATGCCTCCTCCGCATGAAGGGAGGAGACGGGCTCTTCACCGGTCTCCGGCCCTATATTAACGATCCGTTGACTTTCGGGGCGTGCAGGGTTAGAAGCCCGCCGCAATTGCAACGGATGCAAAGAACTCAACCTCCAAAAATTCAGTCTGCCAGCCTCATTTTCATCCGCGTGTTGTCTGATGCGCTTGGATGAGGGGACAGCTTGGCGTAGACTGGAACACGCAAGTCACGACAAGAAGGAATAAATCCATGAGTGTGCGTGTATCTGGTAAGCAGATGGAAATCGGTGAATCGTTCCGTCAACGGATTGAAGGGCAGATCGCAGATGCTATCACCAAGTACTTCGACGGGGGCTATTCAAGCCAGGTGATCGTGGCCAAGACCGGGTCGAGGTTTTCGAGCGATTGCCAGGTCCATCTCGACACGGGAGTTGTTCTGCATGCGGCAGGACAGGCCAATGATCCGCAGCTGAGCTTCGATGCCGCGGCCGAGCGTATAGAAAAGCGCCTTCGCCGCTACAAGCGGAAGCTGAAAGATCATCACGCTGGTTATCAGGGCAATGGCAACGTTGCCTACACTGTCATGGATGCTGTTCCCGACGAAGATGAAGAAGTCGCTGAGGACTTCGCGCCCACAATCGTGGCCGAGAGCTCGAAGCCGTTGAGAACAATGTCGGTCGCCACCGCCGTTATGGCGCTGGATATGACCGATGAACCTGTCCTCCTTTTCCGGACCCCCGGCAAGGAGGATCTGAATATTGTCTATCGCCGCAACGACGGCAATGTTGGCTGGATCGACGCCGCCAACATCAAAGGCTAACGGATCTCTGGGAGAGCGTTGGCAACAGCGCTCCCTCCGCCCTCGTGGTGGCATAAAGGATGAAGAGAATGGCTTTGGCAGATTTGCTGCAGCAAGATGCGATTATCCCCGCCCTGAAAGTAAACTCCAAGAAGCAGCTGCTGCAGGAAATGGCCTCCCGGGCTTCCAAGCTGACGGGCGTTCCGGAGCGGGAGATCTTCGACGTCATCCTGCAGCGCGAGCGTCTTGGTTCGACCGGCGTCGGGCATGGCGTTGCCATACCACATGGAAAGCTGAGCAGCATTTCCTCGATCAAGGGCGTGTTCGCACGCCTGGAGCATCCGGTCGATTTCGAAGCCTTGGACGACGAGCCGGTGGATCTCGTCTTTCTGCTGCTTGCGCCTGAAGGGGCTGGCGCCGATCATTTGAAGGCGCTTTCGCGCATTGCACGCGTTCTGCGGGATCAAGATCTTGTCGGCAAGCTGCGGCAGACCGACTCTGCCTCTGCAATCTACGCCTTCCTCAACGAGGAACATGCGTCCAACGCCGCCTGATCTTCGGTCAAATTGTTTTCAAGAATAAAAACCGCCTGCCATCCTCCGATGGCAGGCGGTTTTTGCTTCATCATATCGTCGTCGAATTAATTCTGCGCCTTCTCGGCCTCAGCATTGTTGGCAGTTGCGTCCGGCTTCGGTCCGCCTTTGGACACGCCCACCATGGCTGGTCTCAACACTCGCTCACCAATGGTGAAGCCCGCCTGAACCACCTGAAGAACCGTGTTGTTCGGGACTTCGGCATTGGGAATTTCGAACATCGCCTGATGGAAATGCGGGTCGAACTTCTCTCCCTCGGCATTGATCTTCTTCACGCCATGTCTTTCGAGTGCCGAGAGCATTGCGCGCTCCGTCATCTCGACCCCTTCCAGAAGCGTGGTCAGCGTCTGGTCTGCGCCTTCCCGGTGGTCGGCAGGAACAGCGTCCAGTGCGCGACGCAGATTGTCGGACACGGCGAGCATGTCGCGCGCGAATCCTGCAACGGAGTAGGACTTGGCATCCTTGATTTCACGCTCGGTGCGGCGACGGAGGTTTTCCATTTCGGCGGCCATTCGCAGGAACCGGTCACGCAGTTCCGCATTCTCGGCCTGCAGCGCCTCTGTCGGATCGGGTTCCGCCACTGCTTCTTCAGCCGCCTCCGTAGCGGCTGCGCCTTCCAAAGCGGACGCTACGGCTTCCGCAATGTTTTCCGGGGCTTGCTCATTCTTGCCCGCGTCAGGTCCGTTCTTCTTTGTCTCGTCCGTCATGACCTTCTCCGGTATGGTGTTCACGAAGTTGTGCCCGATATCGAGGTTTGAACCTCAAAAATCAAGGCTTCAAAGGGATTGTATGGCTAGAGCGGCTGTCGGGTCAGGCGCGCAAGAAGCTGCGCCGTGTAGTCCACCATCGGTACCACGCGAGCGTAGTTGAGGCGCGTCGGGCCGATGACGCCGACCGCGCCCACGATCCGCTCCTCCTCATCGCGATAGGGTGCCACGATCAGCGAAGACCCGGAAAGGGAAAAGAGCTTGTT
>CAYNED010000099.1:3940-9011 GCA_964396135.1 uncultured Neorhizobium sp. | reverse complement strand
ACCTTGGCTGGTGGAGATGCCTTCTTCCTGCAGGGCGGTCTGCAGCGAGCGCGCAGTCTGGTCCCAGCCGCCGCCCGGAGCGGCAGGCGCCATGATCGTGTAATCGGCGGAATAGGCCGGCAGCGCGAGTGCGCCGGCAAGAAGCGAAGCAAGAGCGAAACGTTTCAAGGGTGTATCCTCCAAAAGGCGCCGAGGCGCTGTGATCTTGTTGGGAAGAGGAGCCACGCTCGCAGCAGATGCGCCGAGCCTTCCTCCCTTTCCGTATCGACATCCCCCTCCAGGAATGGCGAACAGCTTAAGCGATCACATCAAGCTGACATCTACCTGACACTGTTCCTAAAGCAGCAGATCGGCAAGAGCGTTCACTGCAGACGCAGGACTTCGTTCCAACGGGAAATGAGCCGCGCACGCTTCACCTGATCGAGGTAGACCATCAGGCCCAGGCTGACAGGAACAGGCTTTAGCTGCCCGCCGAGCATTTCCCGCATGGTCGTAGCCGTGTTGTTGCCGGATACATCCGGGCTTACCGCCGGGATCTGCAGCTCTCTCGCCATGATCGACTGTCCTTCCTTGGACATGAAGAAGCCGAGGAATCTCTGGCCGAGTTCGGGCGCGGCGGCGGCCTGCGGCACCAGGCCGATCCGCGACATGACGACCGTGTAATCCTTCGGCAAAACAATGCCGACATCGGGATGCCGCGAAGCCCAGTCTGCGGCATAGGAGCCTAAGATGTTGTAGCCGAGCAGGAAGCGCCCGTCGGCGACACGCTCCAGGATTGCCTGGCTAGTCGAATAAAGTTTGACGCCGGCTGCGCCCATCGCGCGGATCACCGACCAGATGTCACCGAACTGCTCCTGATCGCGCGCCATGAAAAGGAAGCCAACGCCCGACCGCTCGATGTCATAGGTCCCGATCCGCCCATAGATGTTGTCGCCCCGGCGTTTGAGAAAATCGATGAACTGCGCACGCGTCGAGGGTGGCGGTTCGTCCGCGAAACTCGGCTTGTGGTAGACGAAGACAGCTGGCTCAAAGGTGAGGGCATAGGCCGTGTCGCGCCAGTTGGCCCAGGCCGGCCAGCGCTCGCTCATCGGTACTTCGCTGCGCTGGGCATAGCCGTCATTGGCGAGCTTGACCTGCAAGTCCATGGCTGAAGAGAAGGCGAAATCGGCGGTTGCCTGGCCGGCGTCGGTTTCCCGGACAATTCGGTCGTAGATTTCTCCCGTCAGCATTTCCTCATAACGAACCGCAACATCCGGATTTGCGTTCTGGAAGCCGGCGATCATGGGTCTGGCAAGGGGCTCGTCCAGCGATGAGTAGACAACGAGAACGGGAGCTTGCGGCCGCCCCGAAAGCGCAGGGAAGTCGGTCGCTGCGGCCTTCGCAGAAGCGGGCAGCAGAAGGCCCAGCAGGGCGACGATGAAGAGCGGCAACGGCATGGGGCGACCATGCACCAGCGGCTTGATGGAAACAAGAACGGGCCAAGCAGGCGCCAGAGCGACATGCTGCAGCAGGTGGGGGTGGAGGCGCTTGTTTTCACCCGTCGGCTGCTTACCTGTCAGGCGTCTTTGCACGCACCGGATCAACAGGACACCATCATGTCGCTATCGCTTTACGACGTCAGCATTCCCGTCTTCCTGCGCACCTTCCAAAACCTTTCGGAAATCCTGAAGAAGGGTGAGGCCTTCGCCGATGAGAATGGTATTGCCCATTCGGAACTGCTCCAGGCCCGGCTTTATCCAGACATGGCGCCGCTGACGGCGCAGATCCAGCGGGCGAGCGACACGGCCAAGTTCGTTGCCGTTCGGCTGGGCGGGATTGAAAACGTTCCGATGGAGGACAATGAAGAGAGTTTCGCGGATCTGCATGCGCGGATCGACAGGACGGTTTCTCTTCTTCGCACGCTGCCATCGGACGCAATGGACGGAAAGGAGCAGGCGGAAGTGGTCCTCAAGACGCGCGACACCTCCACAACATTCGCCGGCCGTGATTACCTGCTGCACTTTGCGATTCCGAACTTCTTCTTCCACGTGACGACGGCCTACGCACTGCTTCGCCACAAGGGCGTGCCGGTCGGCAAGATGGACTATCTCGGCCGCAGATCCTGAGCCGTCAGATGTCGTGACAGAGCTGTCGCACCCGGCTAAGCTGCAGCCAACCGGGAGCGATCGTGCGCATTTTGCTAGTGGAAGACAACCAGGCGCTGGCGGAGGGTCTGTCGACGATCCTGCGCGGCAGCGGCTATGCAGTCGACGCCGTCTCCGACGGTGCGTCGGCGGAGGCTGTTGCGGCAGCCGAAGCCTATGATCTGGTGATCCTCGATCTCAATCTTCCCGAAATGGACGGTCTGGAAGTGCTGCGCTCCATGCGGGCGCGCCACAACCGCGCGGCCGTGATGATCCTGACGGCCCGCGGCACGCCGGAGGAGCGGGTGAGGGGCCTCGATCTTGGCGCGGACGACTACATGATCAAGCCTTTCGACATTCCAGAGTTCGAGGCGCGTATCCGCGTGCTGCTGCGGCGCCAGGCGGGTCTGCGGACCTCCGTCATCCAGCACGGTGGGGTCACTCTCGATCTCACGTCCCGCACATTCAGCAGCGATGGCGTGCCGCTCGATATCCCGGCCCGCGAAGTGGCTCTGCTGGAACTGCTTTTCCTGCGCGCCGGCAAGGTGGTCTCTAAGGATGCCATCGTCCAGTCGCTGACGGGCTATGACGAGGATCTGTCGGCAAATGCGATCGAGCAATATGTGAGCCGGCTTCGCCGCAGGCTGAGCCTGCATGGGCTGACTGTCAAAACCGCGCGCGGGATCGGCTACTACCTCGAAAGCGTCAGTGCCTCGCAATGATGCCTGCCTTGCCTCCCTATTCGCTGCGTCGGCGGCTGCTCGCCTGGCTGCTCCTCGCCACCGCCGTGATCGGGGTCATTGCGCTCACCGATACCTGGCGGGAAGCGGAGAAGACCGCAAATGAGGTCTCCGACCGCGTCCTGATGGGGTCCGCGCTGGCCATAGCTGAACGGGTGATCGTATCCGAAAATGGCGAGCTCGAGGTGGACATTCCCTATGTCGCCTTGGAGATGCTGACCTCTGCGGCGCAGGACCGGGTCTTTTATCGGGTGGACGGACCGCCGGGGACATTCATCACCGGCTATCAGAGCCTGCCGTCGATCCCGCGCAGCGAGGGGCAGGAGACTGCCTTCGCGGATGCCAGCTTTCGAGGCGAGCCCATCCGCATCGCAGCCCTGGCGCGCTCCGCCTCCACCGGCATCAACTCTGTCCCGTTCCTGGTGACCGTGGCTGAAACGACGATCGCCCGCCAGCAACTGATGCAGACGATCCTGGTGCGCTCGGCGCTCCGCCTCCTGTTCATGATCATCGGCGCCGCGGTGATCGTCTGGATCGCCGTCACCGTGTCCCTGCGCCCGCTCTACCGCTTCAGCGAAGCGATTGCGGAGCGCAGCCCCAACGACCTGAGCCCGATCGGCGAGAGGGTGCCCACGGAAGTGCAGGGGCTGGTCGACACGGTGAACTCCTTCATGGTGCGGCTGGAATCGGCGCTGGAGGCACTGCGCCACTTCACCGGCAATGCCAGCCATCAGCTGCGCACGCCGCTTGCCATCATTCGCACACAGCTGGCGATTGCCTCGCGCAGCGACGATGCCGACGCCGCGGCAACGGCAATTGCGAAGGCCGACGCCGCGGTCGCCGACGGCGAGCGGATCCTCGGCCAACTGCTACTGATGGCGCGCATCGATGCCGCCGCGCGCTCGGCTTCCCTCCAGGAGATGGATTTGTCGGCGCTGGCACAAATGCTGACGGCCGAACACGTGCCGATCGCCGGGGAAGCCGGAATCGATCTCGGGTTCGAGGGGGAAGACGGGCTCTGCCTTCTCGGCGAGCCGCTGCTGATCGGTGAGCTTCTGAAGAACCTGATCAACAACAGCCTGCTTTATGCCGGCCGGGGGGCCGAGGTGACGGTGCGTGCCCGCAAGGAAGCCGGGAAAGTGGTCCTCGAGGTGGAGGACAATGGGCCAGGCATCCCGCGTGAGATGCGAGAGGCCGCCTTGCAACGCTTCGAGCGAGGAGGCCGCAGCGATGGCATGGGGTCTGGGCTGGGGTTGCCGATCGTGGAGGAGATCGCACGCCTTCACGGTGCGCGCCTCGACCTGCTCGATGGTACCGCAGGCAGGGGTCTGATGGTGCGGCTGGTCTTCAACCTGGCACGTTAGGCCTGGTGAACAAGCTTTCCGCCGATCCAGGTGCTCTTCATGTCGAGCGCATCGGTCAACAACACGAAGTCGCCGTCGAAGCCGGGCTTCAGACTGCCCTTCCGCTCCGCCAGTCCTGCGGCTTCGGCTGGGTGGGCCGACACCATGCGCAGGGCCTCCTCGAGCGGCAGTTCCAACCTCTGGTGCAGGAACCGGACCGAGGCGAGCATGTCGATGTCGGCGCCGGCAAGCGTCCCGTCCGCCAGTGTCAGCCGGCCGTCGCGGCGCAGGATCTCCCGACCGTTCAGGGTGAAGCTCGTGAGATCCGTCCCAATCGGCGACATTGCGTCGGTGACGACGAAGATGCGGCCCGGCCCTTGCTTGGCTCTCAGCGCGATCTGCATCGCTGCCGGATGCACATGCACGCCATCGGCAATCAGGCCGGCGTGGAGACTTCCGGTATGAAGTGCAGCCCCGACGACGCCAGGCTCGCGGTGGCCGAGGGGGCTCATGGCGTTGAAGAGATGGGTGACGGTGCGGGCACCGGCTCGTGCATAACGTTCCACCGTCTCGAATGTTGAATCCGTGTGACCGATGCTGACGATGAAGCCGGCAGCCGCAAGATGCGACACCTGCTCTTCAGTCACGTTCTCCGGCGCAACCGTGATCATCAAGGCGGGAAAGAGATCGCGGCATTCCAGCAGAAGGTCGAGATCGTTCTCCTCCATCGGGCGGATCAGCGATGGGTCGTGCGCCCCCTTGCGGGTGAGCGAAAGGTGCGGACCTTCGAGATGGAGGCCCGCAAAACCGGGTAGCTCTTGGCCAACCGCGTCCCGTCCGGCTGCGATAACGGATCGCGTGACCT
>CAYNED010000099.1:0-3840 GCA_964396135.1 uncultured Neorhizobium sp. | reverse complement strand
GTCAGGGTCATCGTGTCTCCGTCACCTTCTTGAGGGCAGCCGGGGCATCCGGATTGAAGCCGCGCGTCCGCGACCAAGCCTCGACAAAGCCGTAGAACGGCAGGATGAGGCAGAGCGCGTCGGTCAGCGGATGGCCTGTTGTGACGAACGGAAGCTCCGTCGCCTTGTGTGTCTTGGTCGACGTCGCGAAGGCAAGCGCTCCCTTCCCGGCAAGTCCGTCGACGATCTCCACGACGGAGCCTTCCGCCGCATCGCGTGCGGCAAACGCGACAACCGGGAAACGGTAATCGACGAGTGCCACCGGACCGTGAAGCACTTCCGCCGAGGAATAGGCCTCGGCATGCATGTTGGAGGTTTCCTTGAACTTCAGGGCCGCTTCGCTGGCAATTGCGAGCGCCGGCCCGCGGCCCAGCATGAAGAGCGAATCCGCATCCCCCAGTTGCCCGGCGAGGTCGGTCCATTCCAGAGCGACAGCCTTTTCGCAATGTGACGGGAGTGCCCGAAGCGCATCGCGCAGGCCATGGTCGTCGGTCCATTCCGCCAGCACCGCAAGCCCTGCCACAATTGAGTTGACGTAGGATTTCGTGGCGGCGACCGCGAGTTCCGGGCCTGCCTGGATGTCGATGGCATGGGCACAGGCATCCGCGATCGGCGACTGCGGCGTGTTCGTCAGTGCGATGCTGAGGGCACCGGCATCGGTTGCGGATTTCGCCATGGCCACGATGTCGGGGCTCTTGCCGGATTGCGAGATGGCAATCGCTGCACCGCCTTGAAGCTTCATCGGCGCATGGTAGATCGATGCAAGCGATGGCCCGAGCGAGGCGACCGGCCGGCCGGTGGAAAGTTCGATCGCATACTTGATGAAGGTCGCGGCATGGTCGGAGGAGCCGCGGGCAATGGTAACCAGGAAAGCAGGATCGCGTTTGCGCAGGGCCCGACCTGCCGCGGTGAAATCGGCGGACGACCGCTCCAACAGACGCGCGACCGCCTCCGGTATCTCGTTGATCTCCTGGCGCATATGGGTCTGCACGGTTTTAGTCTCCCAAGGTAAGTTCGGCGACGAAGTCATAAGCGTCACCGCGGTAGAGCGAGCGGGTGAATTCCACGACGCGACCGGAGGCGAGGTAGGAGATACGCTCGATGGAAAGGCCGGCCGCGCCCACCGGAACGGCGAGCAGGCCAGCTTCCGGCTCCTTCACATTGCAGGCGGAGATGCGCTGGATTGCCCGCACGGGGCGCGCGCTCTTCTTCTGCAGGGCGGCATAAAGCGACGTGGTCACGGCATCCGGGTCCGGAAGGAGTTCTGCTGACAGGCTTGCCCGCTCGATGGCAAGCGGCAGGTCATTGGCGATGCGCAAACGGCCGATGCGCGCTACCATGGTGCCTGCAGCGAGACCCAGCATCATCATCTCTTCCGGTGATGGGTGAAACAGGCCGCGCTCGAGCCATTCCGAGCGGGTGGCCAGCCCCCGCCGCGTCATGTCCTCGGTGAAGGAGGTGAGTTGGGACAGTGGCTGCTGGACGCGCGAGACCGGCTTGACGACGAAGGTACCGGAACCCTGCCGACGGGTCAGCAGCCCGTCGCGCACCAGGTCGTCGACCGCCTTGCGCACTGTTACCCGGCTGACATTGGCGTATTCGGCAAGATCACGTTCGGCGGGGAGTGCCGCGCCATGGCCGAGCCTTCCCGAATGAATGGCATCCTCTAGCGTCTGCCGGAGCTTCAGGTAAAGAGGGCCGCCGCTCGGCGACTGCAGGCCTTCAAGCGGCAGGATGGACGCAAGCTCGCTGCTCATCGTGCCGCCTCCGCCGTTTGGAAGGTCTGCACCGCCAGGGCGACGGCACCGGTCAGCGCATCGGCCAAGGGCTCGGACAAACGGGCGCGATGCCGTTCCGCCAGATAGGAGGGGTAGACCTGCGCCAGCCCACCGAGAAGGCAGAGCCTGCCGCCGTTGTCGGTGATCCGGCCAACGGCGTCCAAGGCGTCATCCACCTGCGCCGCCGCATCGCGCATCAGCCGAAGCGCTGTCGGATCTCCGTCCGCGGCACCCTGGACCACTCGAGGCGCATAGCGGCCGAAGTCGCCAGGATGGGCCGCGCGGGCAAAATCGACAATCCTGCGGGGGTCGTTGTCGAACTCCTCGAGGATCGAGGTCGTCAGTGCGCTCAAGGGTCGAACGCCGTCGTGGGCCAGAAGGCTTTCCTGCAGGGCGGCATGGCCGATGCGCGCACCGCCGCCGAGATCGCCGACTTGGAAGCCCCAGCCACCGAGATAATGAAGTTCGCCCCGATAGCGGGCGATGAAGATGGTGCCGGTGCCGACGATCGCGATGGCGCCGTCTGCGTCTCCCACGGCACCCTGAAGCGCGATCAGGCCGTCGGAAACGATCTGCGCCTGCTTGAAGGGCAGGCGTGCCGTGACATAGGAGACAGCGTCGCCGACATTGTTGCCCGCAAGTCCGAGGAGCGCGACGCAGTCGGCGGGCTCTACGCCGGCAAGAGCGGCATCGGAGAGTGCCAGACGGGCTGCTTCCTCGATATGGCGGAGAGCCGTGTCGGGATCGGTCAGGATGTTGGAGGCGCCACTGCGACCGCGGCCGAGAATGCGCCCTTGCGCATCGGCCACCGCCGCCCGGCAACTCGTGCCCCCGCCATCAATTCCCACGAAATAAACCGCCATCTGTGCCTCCAGGGCGGATGATACCAAAAAAATACCATTTACCAAGAGGTCTATAGTCGGGCCTCCCCTTCGCCCTATTAACCCGCAGGAAAAGCAAGATTAATTTGTTCGGAGGCCCTCTTCTGACGAGATGGAGCAGCAAACGTTAATTTTGCCGCTGGACAATTGGTATTTTTTTGGCATCATTTTGTGCGAGAGGGAGAAGCGGATGAGCAGAACTGCCACCGAAGCCAGACATGGGGATGCCGAAGGGCTCGATGCCCGGCCTTCGCATGAGATCCTGGCGCTTCTCGCCCAAGGTCAGCAGGCTGCCTCGAAAGCTGTCGACGCCGCAATCTCCACCATCGAGGACGCCGCAACGCTTGCCGCTGAGGCTCTTCGCTCTGGCGGCAAGCTGGTCTATGTCGGCGCCGGCAGCTCCGGGCTGATGGCCATGGCGGACGCGCTCGAGCTTCCCGGCACCTATGGCATCGGCAAGACGCAAATCACGATCCTCCTTGCTGGCGGAGTCACGAGCCTTTCCGATCTCGCCGGCTCGCCGGAAGACGATGTGGAGCAGGCGAGGCGGGACGCTGCCGCGATCATGAAAGGCGATTGTGTCCTCTGCGTCTCCGCAAGTGGATCGACGCCCTATGTCCTCGCAGTTGCTGGAGAGGCGCGGCAGCGCGGGGCAAAGGTCGTGGCTTTGGCGAATAATCCGGGTGCCAAGCTTTTCTCGAATGCCGATGTGTCGATCCTTCTCCAAACGCCGCCCGAAGTGATCGCCGGCTCCACCCGAATGGGGGCGGGCACTGCGCAGAAGATCGCCTTCAACATGCTGTCGACGCTGGTCGGCGTGAAACTCGGCCACGTGCATGACGGCCACATGGTCAACCTTTACCCAGACAACGAGAAGCTGCGCATCCGTGCTGCGCGCATGGTGTCCGAGATTGCGGGCGTCGCTTTGGACGAAGCGAGCCGCCACCTGGATGAGGCGGACGGTTCGGTGAAGGTTGCCGTGCTTCTGGCACGCGGTGCAGCGGATGCCGCTGCTGCACGAGATTTGCTCGCCCGGTCAGGCGAAGCGCTCCGGCCGGCATTGGCCGAGCTTGAGCAGGCAAGTTCAACAGGGTTCCACAAACGCGCCTGAAAGCGCGAACAAGAGGGAGAACGACATGACC
>CAYNED010000098.1:0-9129 GCA_964396135.1 uncultured Neorhizobium sp. | reverse complement strand
AGGGCGTAAATTAACCGCCTTTTTTCAAAACAACTATGGTCGGATTGCCACCGCGCTGAATGACCTCTAATTGGATAAAATCTGACCATATGTCGTAAATGGACGGAAGCACCTGCGATGGTAGGTGCCTTGCGAACGAAGAGAAGTCGGGCGAACACTTGTCGGCAACCGGGACCGAAATGGCGGACAGGCAGAGATCCGTGAGCAGCGCGATCGCGGATGCAAAGTCCCGCGCGGATGTCCTGGCTGCGCTTAAACTGGCTGCAGCCGGCTTCGGGTTTTCCTATGTAACGCTCCTGATGAAGCCCATCGGCCAGGACGACAGCCTGGGGCGGCTCCTCGTCCATACCACCCTGCCCTCAGCCTACGTCGAGGAATTCGACCAGGGCGGCTATCTCGGCCGCTGCCCATGGATCGTCGATCTCTTTCATTCCATGTTACCGCGCACCTGGACGATCGATGCTGTCGAACGCGAGCAGACAGTGTCCGTGGGAGCAGGCCTGTCCGCGCTGATGCGCCGTTTCGGCATCACTGCAACAGTCGCCATGCCGCTTCACTCATTCGAAGGTGAGCGTTTCCTGCTGCGCTATGATGGGGAACGTAACGCTGTCGAGCAGCATGAGCTCAATGAACTTGGCATGATATCGCTCCACGCCTTCGACGTCTTTGAGAAACTGCGGCGCGACGAGCGCTTTTCCCTGCCAAGCCCGCTCTCTACGCGCGAACTGGAGGTCGTGCGCTGGACGGCCCAGGGCAAGACCTCCGTGGAGATCGGCAGGATCCTGTCGCTGTCGGACCACACCATCAATGCGCACATGACCAATGCCATCAAGAAGCTCGACTGCGTCAATCGCACCCAGCTTGTCGCGAAAGCCTTGCGCCTCGGCCTGATCAACTAGCTTGCGATCAGCGGTCCAAGACCGAGCGGACTTCAACCAGGTTGGAGCGCACGCGCAGCGTATAAAAGCCCATGGTCGCCAGGTGCGTCGGCATGATCCAGCCATCCTCACGACCATTGGAGATGATGGCCGGCTGAATGCGCAGCGAGGCCCGGAACTGGGAAAGCGTGTCGCTCCAGAGCGGCCCGAGATTGCGCTCCCGGATCACCTGGGAAAAGTCCGCGCCGGCTGCGGACAGAACGGCGTAATAGCCGTAGAGCTGCCCGTAGGCGAACCAGAACCGATCATCGGCACGGGTGTCGAACCAGCCACCATTGTGCTTCTCCGACCGCTCGCGCAGGATCGCGGAGGTGCTGCCCAGATCGTTGGCGATGCGGTCGACGAACTGCACGAGGTTGTCGGCGCGGCTGTCGAAGGTTGCACCACAGGCGCTCAGATCGGCGTTGAACTTGCGAAAACTGTCGATGGCCGCACGGTAGTAGCTAGGCGTAGGCGTTTTCGGGCCAAACGGGCTCAAGCCAAAATACCAGGAATATTCGTCGAACTGGAGGTTGTTGCGCGCGTCCTGCAGGTCATTGCTGATGCCAGAGGTGCCACGCACCCGCGCCAGCGAGTCAACAAGCTCCATGGAGGTCCGGCGCACCGCCTGGTTCACGCCGCGCTGGAAGGAGGCCTTGTTGTCGAGGAAAGGCGTGTGGTCCCAGTCGATGCCGAAGAACCCCAGCCGGTACAGCAGCATGGAAGAAATCCAGGCATTCTGGTTAACATTGACGTCTGTGAGATCGGCAACGACGTCAACAATGGCCGACGACTGGCACTGTCTCGCCGCCGCTTGGGCAGGGACCGCTGCAGAAGTCCCAGCGGTCGCAGCGTCCGTCGCGGTCGGTGCCGGGGCAGCAATGTCCTGTCCTGCCGGCGTCGTCCGCTCTGAAAACCTGTATTCCTCAACGAAATCTGGATCGAACGACGTCCAGACCTGGGTCTGCCAGAAGAAGTATCCATACAAACCGGCAAACAACGCCAGAACCACCAGAAGCGGCGCCTTGATGATCCAGCTGCGCTTTGCATACCAGCCATGGGCAGCCAGAAACGGCCAGACGATCCATGCCACCATCAAGCCGATGCCGCGCCCGATCGCACTGAAGATGCGCTGGAAGAACTGCACGATGGTCTCAAGCATGGCTCACCTCTTGCACTGCTGCCGCTTCGTTGTTGCCATCGGAAAGAGCCGCCTCGCCACCTACGACAAAGATCTCGTTGAACCGCGCATCCGTGCGCAGTCTGCGTCGCTCAAGCTCGATGCTTGACAGCATGTCCGCCTCGTTGAGGTCGATCAGTGCTGAAAGGTTTGGAAGCTTCGACCTGTCCAGCGCACTGGCTAATCCAGGCACTGACCCGAACCTAGGTCCGGCCTCGCCCAATACCGACGTCAGAATAATGGCACGCTCGCTGTCGATGGTCAGCTTGTTCAGCGCCGCGTTCATCTCGAGCATCTGCCGATTGAGATGACTGGTGAAGTCCTGCACCACCTGCAGACCGTGCTCGACCAGCACAAGAACCCCCGTTGCCTTCTGCTCCCGCTGTTTGGCAGCCGCAAGCACACCTTCCACCAGCACTGCCCTGTGCCCCGTCAACTCCACGAGATCCGATTCCACCTTTTGGCGCAGCGCAGTCACCCGCGCCCGTCGCGGCACCAGCAGCGCATGCAAGCGGTCGGCAAGGAGCAGTGCCTGATCGAGCGAGGTGACCTGCGGCTCACGCCGGCGCGCCTTGGGCAGGGAAAGCAGCGTGCGCACAAGAGCGCGAATGCGCTCAGAACGTGTTGGCTGTGGCCTGTCCTCCAGCGGCGCCATCGCCCGGTCGACCTGCCTGCCCACGGCCGCCACCAACCCAGCGACCGACTGCCGAGCAGATGCCCAGCCTTCTGAAACACCGGAGAAGTCTCCTTCTCCAGACGGCTGCAGCCAAGCCTCAGGCAGGAGTTGGGTCCGGGACGCCTCCGAGATAACCTGAGCCGCCTCCGCGATCTGGCGATCAAGCGTTTCCAGCTCGGCCGTCAGTCCCGCCACCTCCTCGTCGATCCGCCTTGCGCTTCGCATTCTGCCCTCAGAGACACATCCGTCGCAGCACAGATAAGGCCGCCGTGGCGATTTACCACGGCGGCCTTGGAAAAGCAGGCTTAAGTTGAAGCTTATAGGCCGAGCTCGGCAACGGCCGCGTCGATGCGCTCGCGTGCCTTCTTCGGCAGCTTGCCGGTCTTGATGGCATCCAGATTGGCCGGGGTGCCTTCACCCACGACAACCAGCGCTACCATTCCCATCCCCAGATGCGGCGAGCACTTCACGACGTAAGCGCCTTCCTTCTCGACGGTGACCGAGATTTCCTGGTTCATCTTGCCTTTGAATTCCTCGGCACCGTCTGGGATCATTCCCTTGACCGCTGCCGCATCATGGCCCTTGTCGGTCGGGATGAACTTGATGACATCGCCTGGCGCTGCCTTGATGGCGGCCGGCTCGAATACCATTGCCTGACCGTCGGTGCCCTTGTTGAGCATCTTCACTTCGATCTCTGCGCCAAGTGCCGGCAGGGAAAACACAGCGAGGCTGGTGGCGAGGATGAAGGCGGTCTTTGCAGTCTTGAACATTTTCAATCTCCTGAAGCGCGCCGTGGAAGGCGTCGAGGAGTTGTGTAGGCCGATAAGCCTTGCCGCTCTTTGACGAAGATCAAGTAACTTTCACGCAGCGGATCTTGTCTTCCCAATGCCGCCGACAGAATGACACGTACTTCTCGTTGCCGCCCACATCCACCTGCGCTCCCTCGCGCACCACCTCGCCTGCCTCGTCAAGACGTGCCACCATTGTTGCCTTGCGACCGCAGAAGCAGATGGTGCGGACTTCGCGCAGTTCGTCGGCAATCGCCAGCAGCTCCTGCGAGCCGGGAAAGAGCTTGCCCTGGAAGTCTGTCCGCAGTCCGTAGGCCATCACCGGAATGCCGCAGCGGTCCGCGAGCCGCGCCAGCTGCCACACCTGATCGGGCGCCAGAAACTGTGCTTCATCGATGAAGACGCAGGCCACCGCTTCCTCGCGGTGAAGATCGTCGATCAAGGCAAAGAGGTCGTCGCTGTCGCCGAAGGGAATTGCGTCAGCCTGCAGGCCAATGCGCGACGCGACCCGGCCGACGCCGGCCCGGCTGTCGAGCGCGGCCGTCAGGATCACGGTGCGCATACCGCGCTCCTGATAATTGTAGGATGCCTGCAAAAGGAGGGTGGATTTGCCTGCGTTCATCGAGGCGTAGTGGAAGTAGAGCTTGGCCATTCGGATCCTCTGACTCAGCTCTTGCCCCGAGAGAAGTCCACAAGAAACTGAAACCACAGAAAAGCGCCGCAAACGGCGCATCAAACGGCGCTCGTTGCAAAGCCGACACGAACTGACGCCGTGAGGCAAGCTTGCCTCGCCTTCGCATATATTGATAATGGCCGGGAACATTAAGAACAGGGAGCGCATGATGCCGATGACCAAACCCTTGAAGATCCTGCTGTTGGGAGCAGCTTCACTCCTGACCTTCAGTGGACTTGCTGCGGCGGCCGAACCCGAATCATGCGGCACCGTCCGCTTCTCCGATGTCGGCTGGACGGACATTACCGCGACCACCGCAACCGCGTCGGTTCTGCTGAAGGCTCTCGGCTACGAGACCGATGTGAAGGTCCTGTCCGTGCCGGTCACCTACAGCTCGCTGAAGAACAAGGACATCGACGTCTTCCTCGGCAACTGGATGCCCACCATGGAAGCCGATATTGCGCCCTACCGCGAAGACAAGTCGGTCGAAACCTATGGCCCGAACCTGACGGGGGCAAAGTATACCCTGGCGACCAACGCCAAGGGCGCGGAACTGGGGATCAAGGACTTCAAGGACATCGCAGCCCATAGCGACGCGTTGGAGGGCAAGATCTACGGAATCGAGCCCGGCAATGACGGCAATCGCCTGATCCTCGACATGTTGGCCGCTGATACTTTCGGTCTGAAGAGCTTCGAGGTGGTGGAGTCCTCAGAACAGGGGATGTTGGCGCAGGTTGCTCGCGCCGACCGTGCCGGCGAGCCTATCGTCTTTCTCGGCTGGGAGCCCCATCCGATGAATGCCAACTTCGACCTGACCTATCTGTCGGGCGGCGATGAGGTGTTTGGCCCCAATTACGGCGGCGCCGAGATCTTCACCAATGTCCGCGCCGGTTATACGGAGGAGTGCCCGAATGTCGGAACCTTCGTGAAGAACCTGAAGTTCTCGCTGCCGATGGAGAACGAGATCATGGGCAGCATCCTGAACGATGGCAAGGAGGCGGAAGCCGCCGCCACCGAATGGCTGAAGAACAATCCCGATGCCGTTGGCCCCTGGCTTGCAGGCGTGACCACCAAGGACGGCGGCGATGCCATGGCTGCCGTAAAATCCGAACTGGGCCTCTGAGGACCTCCGCTCGCGGCCGGAGCTTGATGTTCCGGCCCCTTCTCACCCTTGCAAACGGGAAGTGCCGCAGTGGATTGGCTAACAGACTTCAAGATTCCGATGGGGCCGTGGGCAAAGTCTTTTGTCGACTGGCTCACCGCGAACGGAGCATGGTTCTTTGACTGGCTCTCCAGCGTCCTGACGACCGTCATTGACGCACTGCTGTTCGTCCTCCAGACACCGCATCCTTTGATCATCGCCACGGCGATGACAGCGCTGTCCTGGTGGTTTCGAAAATCCGTCGGGATCGCAATCTTCACCGCGCTCGGTCTGCTGCTCATCATCAACCAGGGCTATTGGAAGGAAACGACCGAAACGCTGGCCCTGGTGCTTGCCGCCACCGCCGTCAGTATGCTGGTCGGCATACCGCTTGGGATTGCGGCTGCACGGCGCCCATGGCTCTACGAGATTATGCGGCCGGTGCTGGATCTGATGCAGACGATCCCGACATTCGTGTATCTCATCCCGGCGCTGATCCTGTTCGGCCTCGGCATGGTCCCCGGGCTGATCGCCACCGTCATCTTTGCCATCCCCTCGCCCATCCGCCTGACCCGCCTCGGCATCGTCTCGACGCCGGAGGCACTGACGGAGGCCGCCATCGCATTCGGTGCAACGCCCAGCCAGGTTCTGCGCAAGGTGGAGCTTCCCTTTGCCATGCCGCAGATCATGGCGGGCCTGACGCAGACGATCATGCTGTCGCTCTCGATGGTGGTCATCGCGGCATTGGTCGGCGCCAACGGACTGGGCGTTCCGGTGGTGCGCGCGCTCAACACCGTCAACATCGCTCGTGGTTTTGAAGCCGGCCTGTGCATCGTGATCCTCGCGATCATCCTCGACCGGATGTTCCGCCCTGCCTCGGGAGACGCCAAATGACGGACTGCGTCGTTTTCGAGAATGTCGATATCGTCTTTGGTGACCGGCATGCAGAAGTTCTGTCCCTTGTCGACCAAGGCAAGAGCCGGGACGAGATCAGCTCCGAAACGGGCATCGTGGTCGGCGTCGCAAACGCCTCGCTTTCTGTCAAGGAGGGCGAGATCCTGGTGCTGATGGGGCTTTCGGGCTCGGGCAAATCCACGCTGTTGCGCGCCGTGAACGGTCTTGCTCCGGTCGCCCGCGGTAATGTCTCGGTCCAAACAGCGAATGGGCCCATCGATCCCTACAAGGCAAGCCCCAAGACCCTGCGGCATCTGCGCATGCACACGGTCTCCATGGTGTTCCAGCAGTTCGGCCTCCTCCCCTGGCGAACAGTGGCGGAGAATGTGGGTTTCGGGCTGGAGCTTGCGGGCGCAACCGAGCGGCAACGCAAGGAGCGCGTCGCCGAACAGCTCGAACTGGTCAATCTCGACCAGTGGGCAGACCGCAAGGTTGGCGAACTCTCCGGTGGCATGCAGCAGCGCGTTGGCCTGGCACGCGCTTTTGCCACCGGCGCTCCGATCCTGCTGATGGACGAGCCCTTCTCCGCCCTCGACCCATTGATCCGCACCCGTCTTCAGGACGAGCTGATGGAGTTCCAGAGCCGGTTGAAAAAGACGATCCTCTTCGTCAGCCACGATCTGGATGAAGCTTTTCGCATCGGCAACCGCATCGCCATCATGGAAGGCGGGCGGATCATCCAGTGCGGCACGCCGCAGGAAATCGTGAAAAACCCTGCGGACCAATACGTCGCGGACTTCGTGCAGAACATGAACCCGATCTCCATGCTGACGGCCGGCGATGTGATGCGCCCGGGCGTCGCTGCGGGCGCATCAGGCTCCGGCGTTGCGGCCACGGCCCGGATCAGCACGCCGCTGATCGACATCCTCGACACGCTGTCACGCCAGCCGGGAACGATTGGCGTGATCGACAATGGCGCCGTGATCGGGACGATTTCCGCCGACGACGTAATCGCTGGCCTGACGCGCCATCGGCGCCCCACGATCGGATCATGAGCGCTGAACCGAAAGAGAAGCCGCAACTGCTGCGGGAAACGGATGATGAGGCCCGGCGTCTTGCCCGTGTCCTCGTTCACGGTGCCCGTTATATGGCGCTTGCGGTGCTGGATCCTTCAACCGGTTTCCCGTCCGCCAGCCGGGCGCTGACGGCACCAGATCTCGACGGCGTCCCCGTGATCCTCGCTTCCGCGCTTTCCGGTCACACGAAGGGGCTGCTTGCCGATCCGCGGTGCTCGCTGCTTGCCGGCGAACCGGGCAAGGGCGATCCTCTCGCCCATCCGCGCATCACGCTGCAGTGCCTGGCAAGCGCCGTCGACCGGGCCAGCGAGGCCCATGAAAGGATCCGCGAACGCTTTCTGGACCTTCATCCGAAGGCTTCGCTCTACGTCGATTTTCCGGATTTTCGCTTCTTCCGCCTGATCCCGAAATCGGCTGCTCTCAATGGAGGATTTGGCCGCGCATTTGCCCTCGTGCCAGCCGACATCATGCTTGCCGAGCTTCCTGCGCAATCCGAGTGGCTGGATCTGCAGCGGCAGCTCAGATCAATGGACGATCTTGCCGCCAAGATTGCCGAACGGCTTGGTTGCGACGCCAACAATAGGAAATGGCGCTTCGGCGCCGTCGATCCCTTCGGTTTCCATCTTGTCGCCGGAGACGTTCAAGCAAGACATATGTTCGGACGCGTGGTGCCCACCGCACAACAGGCATATTCCTGTATTTCGGCGATCCAGATTGGGAATGAACAAGGGATACAGTCACCCGAAATTTAGGGATATACAACTATATCCGGCACTTGCTAATCTTCCATTTTATAGGCCGGGCATTTTTGGAAGCGCTTGCGCTTCAAGGGGATACTAAGAGACATGGATACGATGCCACTTTCCGAGCATTCGTTGGCGGCTGCGGGTTTGCTTTCTGCTATGGCGAACCCCAAACGACTGATGATCCTGTGCTGCCTCGTCAAAGACGAGATGGCGGTTGGGGTTTTGGCAGGACGCGTCGGGCTGAGTCAGTCCGCACTATCGCAACATCTTTCCAAGCTGCGGGCACAGAAGCTGGTAAAGACGCGGCGGGACGCCCAGACCATCTACTATTCCTGCGCATCGCCTGCAGTACTGAAGGTGCTGAGCTCGCTGGAAGACATCTACTGCGAGCCCGTTCGCGCGTCCGTCGCAGCAGCGTGATGTTAGCGCTGACATCGCAGGCGCGGTGTCAGCCATCTGGAGCGGCAGTGGCGCGAGGTGGTAGGCCTTCGCTGCCTGCCAGACGATGATCAACGGCAGTTGACGCGCCCGGTACCCCTGATAATTTGACCGAACAGTCAAATACCGGCAGCGGCCGGTCGGGGAGAATATCATGTCCAATCGCCTAAATAGCACGCCCAATGATCTGCGGGCGTTCTGGATGCCGTTCACGGCCAACCGCCAGTTCAAGAAGGAACCGCGGCTCTTCGTTGGCGCCAAGGACATGCACTACACCACGCATGACGGCCGCCAGGTTCTCGATGCGACGGCCGGCCTCTGGTGCGTCAATGCCGGCCACTGCCGCCCCAAGATCACCGAGGCGATCCGCGAACAGGCTGGCGAACTGGACTATGCCCCTGCTTTTCAGCTCGGCCATCCGAAGGCCTTCGAGCTTGCCAATCGCCTCGTGGATATCGCGCCCGAGGGCATGGACCACGTTCTCTACACCAACTCCGGCTCCGAATCGGTCGAGACGGCACTGAAGGTGGCGCTTGCCTATCACCGGGTGAAGGGCAATGGCTCCCGCTTCCGTCTGATCGGTCGCGAGCGCGGCTACCA
>CAYNED010000097.1:0-9137 GCA_964396135.1 uncultured Neorhizobium sp. | reverse complement strand
CGAATGCGCCGAGCTATACGAGCGTCTTCGGCGAGGCCCTGGTGCAGGAGGCGTGGCTCGACGACAAGATCGTCGGCATCACCGCCGCCATGCCGAACGGCACGGGCATCGACAAGCTGGCGGAAGTCTTCCCAGCGCGCACCTTCGACGTGGGGATTGCCGAGCAGCATGCCGTCACCTTCGCGGCGGGTCTGGCGACCGAGGGCTACAAGCCCTTCTGCGCCCTCTACTCGACCTTCCTGCAGCGCGGCTACGACCAGGTCGTCCACGACGTTGCCATCCAGAAGCTGCCGGTGCGCTTCCCGATCGACCGCGCCGGTTTTGTCGGCGCCGACGGACCGACCCATGCAGGATCTTTCGATACCACCTTCCTCGCTGCCCTGCCCGGCATGGTCGTGATGGCGGCCGCCGACGAGGCCGAGCTCAAACATATGGTGCGCACCGCTGCTGCCTATGACGAGGGTCCGATTTCCTTCCGGTATCCGCGTGGCGAAGGCGTGGGCGTCGAGATGCCCGAGCGCGGCCAGATCCTCGAGATCGGCAAGGGCCGCATTATCAAGGAAGGCTCGAAGGTCGCATTGCTGTGCTTCGGGACACGCTTGAAGGACTGCCTGTTGGCGGCCGAAGACCTCGACGCCGCAGGTCTTTCCACCACTGTTGCGGATGCGCGCTTTGCCAAGCCGCTCGACCACGGGATGATCCGTCAGCTCGCCCGCCATCACGAGGTGCTGATCACGATCGAAGAGGGATCAGTCGGCGGCTTCGGCGGCCATGTGCTGCATTTCCTGGCGGCCGAGGGCCTGCTTGATAACGGCCTGAAGATCCGCTCCCTGGTGCTGCCGGACATCTGGATGGAGCAGGCGAGCCCGGATGCCATGTACGCCAAGGCAGGCCTCGACCGCGCCGGCATCGTCACCACGGTTTTCAACGCGCTCGGCCACAAGCAGATTGGCATCGGCGCAGCCAGCTGAACACCTGGTCAGGCTCGATCGAAACGCAAAAACGGCCGGGTTGTACCGGCCGTCTTGCTTTGATCATCGTGAGAGGCTTCAGAACTCTTCCCAGTTGTCCTCGCTCGGCTTCGCGGCGGCCGATGCGCCTCCGAAGGCTGCCGTAAGTTTCCCGTGCAGCGCGTTTGCCGGGGACGCTGCGGGACGCGACGCGGCCGTTGCGGGCATGGGAGCCCGCCCTGCGAAGGGCTTCGTGGCCGACTTCACGGCAGGCGAGGCAGCGCGCGCGGGCCCGACGGAAGACGCGGCTGGCTTGGTAACAGCTCCGGTAGACGCTGGGCTTGGCATTTGCGGCATAGTGCGATTGTCTGCCTTGGTGCCCGCCTGAGTGCCGAGGTTGAACTGACGCAGGAGGCTGTTCAGCGATTCTGCTTCGCTTGCGAGCGAATGGCTGGCCGCCGTTTGCTGTTCGACCATGGCGGCGTTCTGCTGCGTGCCCTGGTCCATGGTGTTGACCGCCAGATTGATCTCCTGCAGGCCGGTCGACTGTTCGCGGGTGGAGATGACGATCGCCTTGATGTGCTCGTTGATCTCCTGAACCTCCCCGACAATGGCTTCGAGAGCCTTGCCGGTTTCGCCGACCAGCGCTACGCCCGAATCCACCTGATCTGACGAGGTAGTGATCAGCGCCTTGATTTCCTTTGCAGCATTGGCCGACCGTTGGGCAAGCTCGCGCACCTCCTGGGCCACGACGGCAAAACCCTTGCCCGCCTCACCCGCGCGCGCCGCCTCGACCCCGGCATTGAGCGCCAGCAGGTTGGTCTGGAAGGCAATGTCGTCGATTACGCTGATGATGTTGATGATCTCGCCGGACGACTTGGAAATCTCGCCCATGGCACTGACGGCACGTCGCACCACGTCTCCGGATTTTTCTGCGCCGGCACGTGCACGCTCGACGCGCTGTCCGACATCTTCGGCTCGCATGGCGGCATCCTTGACGGTGGTCGTGACTTCCTCCAGCGCCGCCGCGGTTTGCTCGACAGATGCCGCCTGCTGCTCGGTGCGCCGTGCGAGGTTATCGGCCGCAACTCGAATCTCATCCGCGCCGGCATTGATGGCGGCAGCATTGCTGCCGACCGACTGAAGGGCAGCTTGCAGCTTGCCCAACGCCTCATTGAAGTCGATCCGCAGTCGGTCCAGGCTGCCGGCGAAGGGGGCATTGATGCGGTAGGCGACGTCGCCGTTCGACAGGCTTGCGAGACCCTTGGCAAGCGAATCGACGGCGAACTCGATCTCGCCTGCTTCCTGCGCCTTCAGTTCGTCATTGCTCAACCGCTCGCGGTCGGCTGCTGCACGGGCAGCTTCGTTGTCGCGCTCCAAACGGCGCTTCTCGATGGCGGCATCCTTGAAGACGGCGACGGCCTGGGCCATGTGACCAACCTCATCGCCGCGATCAAGTGCCGGGACCTCGATCTCGTGGTTGCCGCTGGCGAGCTGCGACATGGCTTGCGTCATGCCCACGATCGGCGTGACGATCGCCCGAGACAGGGCCCAAACCAGCCCGGTCGCAATGACGCCGGCCGCAGCGCCGCCGATTAGAAGCGCCATCATGACGTTCCACTGGGCATCTTCCTGGCGCGCCTGCATGGCCTCCGTCAGCGCGATGACGTCCTGCTTGATCTTGAGCGCCGCCTGGCGGAATAGATCGAGCTGGCCATTCGTGCCGATCGCCACGATCTCGGATATCGGCGCCTGCGTCGCCCTGGCAGCTGCCATCTGCGGCTCGCTCAGTTGGCTGTGGAAGGCATCGGCGGCGGTGCGCATTTGTTCGAGAGAGGCAATAAGCACAGGCTGATCGGCAGCCGCCTTCTTGGCTTCCTCGATCTCCGCAATCATCTTCTCCCGCTCGAGGAAGACGGCATTGTAGGTGCTGTCACTGCGAAACAGCAGATAGCCGCGTTGATTGACCGCTTGCTCGAGCAGAGCTTCAAAAGCGCTGTCGACGTGGTGGAGAATGGTGTTTGCCCTTGTCTGCTCCACGGAAGCACGCGTCGATTGAACGACCTGCCAAAAGACACCGGCGGACGCCAGGAAGCAGACCGACATCACTGCGGCGAAGGTACCAATGAGCTTCTTGTTCAGGGAGAGATTTCGGAGCGACATGTTTTCCGCCGTAACTGACTGCTGGGATCTGAAAGGTCCGAAGTGATTTCGGGGCGGTCGTGAGACGGCGACACCAGGCCCATGGTGCTGCGATGAAGGAATCGCATCCACCTTAAAATTCCATTGAGAACGGAGGGCGGAATGCAGCTCGGTATTCACTCCAACCGCCGCAAGCAACGCAAAGGCCTTGCGTCTGGACCGAATGGCACCCATTGAGACATGATGTCGCTTACTGCTCCACCGCAACGCCTCGACCAATTGCTCGTTTCGCTCCAGCTCTTCGAAAGCCGGTCGCGGGCCCGCGATGCAGTGCTGCGGGGAACCGTCAAAGTGAATGGTCAAACGGTCACGAAACCAGGTCAGGTTTTCGGTTCGGGTGTTGCGGTGGAGATCGAAGATCCTGCGCAACGTTACGTCTCGCGGGCCGCTCTCAAGCTGATCGCCGCATTGGACCACTTCCAGCTCGATGTTTGCGGCCTGTCCTGCCTTGATATCGGCGCCTCCACGGGTGGGTTTACCCAGGTCCTTCTCGAGCGTGGTGCAGGGCACGTGACGGCGGTCGACGTGGGACACGGGCAGATGCACCCACGCCTCGCTGCGGACCTAGGGGTCACCAATCTGGAAGGCTTGAACGCCCGGGAGCTCACGCGCGAGGATCTTCAGGGGAGATCGGTGTCGGTCGTGGTTTCGGACGTCTCGTTCATTTCCTTGAAGCTGGCGCTGCCACCAGCGTTGCATCTGGCGGAAGCCGGTGCCATATGCGTGCTTCTCGTGAAGCCACAGTTCGAGGCAGGACGAGACGCAATCGGCAAGGGCGGCCTTCTCAAGCAACCGGAGACCGCACCGGCAATTGCCGCCGATCTTGAGCGGTGGCTGACGGATGAGGTCGGGTGGACCAGCCTTGGCGTAATCCCCTCTCCCATCGCTGGCGGTGACGGCAACCAGGAATTCCTGCTTGCAGGACGAAAGACATGACGACTGAAACGGTTACCATTACCCGGCTGGGCGCCCAGGGCCACGGCATCGCGCACGGCCCGAGCGGCCCGGTATATGTTGCCCATGCGCTGCCCGGCGAAACGGTTGCGATCGCGCTCAACGGCAACCACGGCACGCTGATCTCGACGGTAGCGGCGTCTGCAGATCGGGCCGTGCCCCCATGCCGCCATTTCGATCCTGACCGCGATGCCTGCGGCGGTTGCGTGCTGCAGCATCTTTCGGACATGCCCTACGAGGAGTTCAAGCGAGACCTGGTGAGCGATGCGCTGAAAGCCAAGGGCATCGAGCTTTCGGTCGGTCCGCTGATCAGATGCACCGTCGGGCAGCGCAGGCGGGTGGTCTTTTCCGCCCGCATGACGGAGAATGGCCTGCTGATGGGTTTCAATCGGGCGGAAACCAACCACATCATTTCCGTCGAAGAATGTCCGATTGCCTCGCCGGGGATCGTTGACCGGCTTTCCGCCATTCGGGCGGTCGCGGCAGCGCTTGCCACCGGCTCGGAAACCTTCAGACTGACGGTGACGGAGACGTTTTCGGGCCTCGATCTGGCGGCAGAAGGGCTGAAGCCGCTGGCGGAAAAGCATCGTCGTCGAGTCATCGAAACCACTCTTTCATCGAAAGGCGTTGCCCGCGTTTCCGCCAACGGCGAAATCCTGGTGGAACCGGAAAAGCCGATCGTGGATTTCGGAGGCGTGCTGGTTTCCCCTCCTCCCGGCTCGTTCATGCAGGCGACAAAAGACGCCGAGGACGCGATGGCCGACCTCGTCCTTTCCCACATCGGAAAGGCGAAGCAGGTCCTTGACCTTTTCGCCGGTTCGGGAACTTTCGCTCTCCGCATCGCCCGCAAGGCCAAGGTCCATGCGGTCGAGGGTGATGAGAAGGCCCTTCAGGCTCTTGATCAGGCTGCGCGAACCACCCAGGGGTTGAAGCCCGTCAGCATCGAGAAGCGCGATCTCTTTCGCCGGCCGCTGACGGCGCAGGAACTCAAGAAATATGACGCCGTGGTCTTCGATCCGCCCCGCGCAGGAGCGGAAGCCCAGGTGGAAGAGTTGAGCCGATCCGGAGTGAAGAAGATCGCTGCCGTCAGCTGTAACCCCCTGACGCTGGCGCGCGATCTTCGGGTGCTCGTCGACAGCGGGTACACAATCCGATCCGTGACGCCGATCGATCAATTCCTCTGGTCTACGCATGTGGAGGCGGTGGCGCTGCTGGAGCGGTGACCGCGCCTTTGGCCACCGCACCACAACCTTTCGCATGCTGTGGTTGATGCACCGGTTGGTTGCAAACCCCATCCCTAGATGCAATCATCGCGATTATTCTCCTAAGGAGAATTGCCGTTGGCTGCATAGATCAGGGGGACTGTCATGACTGACATTGCGATGCATGGCCATGGCGTTCGCGGCATGAAGCGCGAAACGCTCCATTCTTTCGACGGCATCGGAGATCCGGGAAAATTCGGGAAGATGTTCCCGCACCTTTTGCCGCTCCACGCAGAAGACGATGCTCTTTTCGAACTCGCCAAAGCGATGAGAGACAAGGGACAGCCGGGGGAGAACCCGGATGCGTTGGGCGATAACCAAAAGATCCCCGCCGGCTATACCTATCTGGGCCAGTTCATCGACCACGACATCACCTTGGACACGACGCCGCTCGATCAGCAGAAGGCGGACCCGAAGGCGACGCAAAACTTTCGTACGCCGGCGCTGGATCTGGATTCGCTCTATGGCGATGGTCCGGGTATCCACCCCTATCTCTACCAGCGCGATCGCAATACCTTCAAGATAACGCCCAAAATGCTGATAGGGCATACCGCGCAATCGCCGGATCAGACAGGCGCGCAGATCCCATCCTCGCCGAACGACCTGCCTCGCAATCAGGTGGGACACGCGTTGATCTTTGACGAGCGCAATGACGAAAACCTGCTGGTGGCGCAACTGCATCTGCTGATGCTGAAGTTTCATAATGCGGTTGTGGATTGGCTGAAGGCGAGCGGTTCATCCCTTGAGGGCGCAGCGCTCTTTGGGGAAGCCCGCCGCATCGTAACATGGCACTATCAGTGGATCGTGTTGTTCGATTTCGTGGAACGGTTGACGGAGCCCGGGCTGATCAACCGGATCAAGAAAGACGGCCGCCGCTTTTATCGCTTCAAGCTCCGACCTTACATGCCGGCAGAGTTTGCTGCAGCCTGCTATCGGCTTGGTCATTCGATGATCCGCGAGACCTACAGCCACAACAGGGTGTTCGGGCCAGAACCCGGCACGTTCGCCAACGGCACGCTCGGCCTTCTCTTCTTCTTTACCGGTAAATCGGGCAGGATCGTTGGAGAGTTGGCACCTGAGCCACCTGAACCTCCACCGTCACCTCAGAAGCAACTGCCGTCTAACTGGGCGATCGACTGGCGGCGGTTTTTCGATGTCGAGGGTGAAGGTGGTCCAGATTTCGGCTTCAATTTCTCACGCAGACTCGATCCTTTCATCGCGCCTTCCCTGCACAAGCTCCCGGGCTTGCGGGACGATCCGACTGAACAGGAGGAACGGGAAGCCAATCTAGCCTTCCGCAATCTGCGCCGCGGCGTTCAGATCGGCTTGCCGTCAGGCCAGGCCATCTGTCGTTCGATGAATATCGAGCCGATGACGCCGGAGGAAATCGCAGCAGGTCCTGATGGGGCAGTTGCAAAACAACACGGCTTGCACGAGGCAACGCCGCTTTGGTACTATGTGCTGAAGGAAGCGGAGCACTATCACCAAGGGCAAAGGCTGGGACCGATGGCATCCACCATCGTCGCCGAAACCTTCCTCGGCATGGTCCACGGCGACACCGAATCCTTCCTGTGGCGCAGATCAAACTGGAAGCCGGAACTGCCATCGGAGAAGCCCGGAGATTTCACCATGGCTGACCTCATCCGCTTCGTCGATGACATCAACCCGGTTGGACCGTAAGGCGCGCATCGGGCCGGTTGAGCCGGGCGTCAGGTTTTCCGGCTCATGAATGCCTGGAATGCTGCACGGGCTTCGGCGCTGCGGAGCTGATTTGTGAAATGGACCAGTTCTTCATCCATTCGCGCCACGACGTCGTCGCCATTGCCGCGGATCAGGCTACGGGCGATCTTCAGCGCGTGAGGCGGCTTTGCGGCGAGGCTTGCGGCAAGGGCGAGTGTCTGGGGCTCGACGGCATCGGGTGCAACAACCCTCCATATCATGCCCGCTTCCCGCGCCTGTTCGGCGGAGAAGCCCTCCCCGCCCGCCAGGAGTGCAAAGGCGCGCTGGTGGCCCATCACCCGCGGCGCGATCAGGCTGGAGCCCGCTTCCGGCACGAGAGCGAGGTCGACGAACGGGGTGCGGAACAGGCTGCGATCGGAGGCGATGGTCATGTCGCAGTGAAGATGGATCGTGGTGCCGATGCCGATCGCAAGCCCGTCGACGCCCGAGACGAGTGGCTTCTCGCAGGTTGCCAGCGCATGCAGAAAGTCAGCGGCAGCCGGCCTACCGCCTCCGCCCATGGCATAAGTCAGAAAGTCAGCCATGTCGTTGCCGGCAGAAAAGCAGCCTTCGGTGCCGAGAAAAGCTACCGCACGCACGGCAGGGTCGTTGTCAGCCTCGTGCAATGCCGCCGTCATGCGGTCATACATTGCAGTGGTGATGGCGTTCTTCTTTTCCGGCCGGTTGAAGCGGATCACCATGACGCCGGGATGGGCCTGCTGATGCTCGACGACAATATGTGCTTCAGTCATGGCCGTCCCCTTACGCAAGAACCGAGCGGGCAGCCTGGAGGCTTTGCGCCCCTTCCACGACCTGCCGCTTCAGAGCCGACGTTTCAGGCAGCAGATTTTCCGCAGCGAACCGGCACAGCGCCACCCGCCGCTCCGACATTCCATCATCGACCGGAGCCAGTGCGCCCTTAGCAAGATAGATCCCGGTCAACACCAGGCCGAACAGGCGCTGGTAGGGAGTGGCACCTGCAAGCGCTTCGGCGATCCGGCCATCGCTCTGGGCCTTCAGCAGCCAGGCTGTGCTTGCCTCAAGATCATCGATGGCGGCGGCGAGGCCCTCTGCTGTGGCACCGAAGCGGGTGTCGTTCCCTGCCTTGACGCGCTCGACGACCTGCTTGAGCTCTGCGATGAAGCCTTCCACCTGAGCGCCGCCTGAAAGCGGCAGCTTGCGCGTCACCAGGTCGATGGCCTGGATGCCGTTGGTTCCTTCATAGATCGGCGCAATGCGTGCGTCGCGCAGATAACGAGCAGCGCCCGTCTCCTCGATGAAGCCCATTCCGCCATGGACCTGAATGCCCAGTGAGGCCACGTCTACGCCAACATCGGTGGAGAAAGACTTGGCAATCGGCGTCAGAAGCGCTGCCCGCTCCGCCCAGGCTTTCGCCTCGTCACCCCCGCTGTGATGCGCCATGTCGAGTGCGTGGGCGCAAGCATAGCAGATAGCGCGGGAGCCCTGCGTCAGTGCCGTCATGGTCAGCAGCATGCGCGCCACGTCCGGATGCTCGATGATCGGGCTCATGCCGGACCCCGTCCAGCCGGGCGCCTTGCCTTGGGTGCGCTCGCGCGCAAAGGCAATTGCTTTCTGAGTGGCGGCTTCCGCGATAGCAACACCCTGGATGCCGACGGCCAGGCGCGCGTTGTTCATCATGGTGAACATGCAGGCGAGACCCTTGTTCTCCTCACCGATCAGCCAGCCGATCGCGCCCTTCTCGTCGCCGAACTTGCCGTCGCCGTAGATCATCGTGCAGGTCGGCGAGCCATGGATGCCGAGCTTGTGTTCAAGGGAGTGGCAGAAGACATCGTTGCGGGCGCCGAGCGAGCCGTCGTCCTGCACCAGGAACTTCGGCACGAGGAAGAGAGAAATGCCGCGCGTCCCGGCAGGCGCATCGGGCAGCCGCGCCAGAACAAGGTGGATGATGTTGTCGGCCGCGTCGTGTTCGCCCCAGGTGATGTAGATCTTCTGACCGAAGATGCGGTAGGTGCCGTCCTCGCGTCGCTCTGCGCGCGCCTTGAGAACCCCGAGATCGGAACCGGCATGT
>CAYNED010000096.1:0-9247 GCA_964396135.1 uncultured Neorhizobium sp. | reverse complement strand
ATGCGAGGCACTCGACGTGTCCCGGCCGAAAATCAAAATCGAGAACGCCAAGGGAGGAGTCTGTACGGCATCGGGGCGCCACCGAATGCTTAAAAACAAGACGCTGATTATCACGCACCTGAAAGGACGGTGAGATGGCTTCAGACATGACCGAATACGAGAAAATGCGCGCTCAACTCCATGAAGACCTCTGCCGCCAGACGGCAACTCTCGTTCATATCCGGCGCAAGATCTGCCGCTTACGGGCCTGCCGACGACGAGGCATCTGCAGTGGACCGATGGTGCCCTCACCACATCAGGCGAGTCAGGTGGAGGTACAGCGAATGTTGGGCTTGAGCGGTATGGCCTGCGCACAGCTCCCGCTTTGTACCGCTAATCTCAAGCCGAGCTTTTTCGAAGCCTTCAAGCGGGCGAAGGAGGCGTTGGAGCGGGACGTGACGCCGTCTGCTGAGCTTCGGTGGCGCGCCATCTTTTCGACTGTCTCCCGGCGGCGCGGGCCACCCTTGACTTCTGCCGCCAATCATCCGACCTCAGGCTCAGATCCCGGAGGTGACAATCCATGACCGATGCCGCAAAGACCACCATTGACCAGAGCGAAGTCGACCGCTTCTCCGCCATGGCAGCAGAATGGTGGGACCCGACCGGCAAGTTCAAGCCGCTGCACAAGTTCAATCCGGTGCGCCTCAGCTATATCCGTGATCGGGTGTCTGAGAATTTCGGCCGCGACCCGAAGGCGCACCTGCCGCTGTCGGGCCTGCGGGTCCTCGACATCGGCTGCGGCGGAGGCCTTCTCTCCGAACCGGTCGCACGCATGGGCGCAACCGTTATCGGTGCCGACCCGTCGGAAAAGAACATCAAGATCGCCCAGACCCATGCGGCTGAAACCGGCGTTAACGTCGATTATCGTGCCGTCACCGCTGAACATCTTGCCGAGGCAGGAGAGATGTTCGACGTGGTCCTCAACATGGAAGTGGTCGAACATGTCGCAGACGTCGATTTCTTCATGCGTACCTGTGCTTCCATGGTAAAGCCCGGCGGCCTGATGTTCGTTGCCACCATCAACCGCACTCTGAAGGCGCGCGCGCTTGCCATCTTCGCCGCCGAGAACATTCTCCGTTGGCTGCCCAAAGGTACGCATCAGTACGAAAAACTGGTTCAGCCTCAGGAACTGGAAGCACCATTGACGGCGAGTGGGCTGGAAATCGTCCATCGCACCGGGGTCTTCTTCAACCCGCTCCAGGACCGCTGGAACCTGTCGCCGGACATGGATGTGAACTACATGCTGCTGGCAAAGAAGGCTGCCTGAGCCTCAGTTGGCCTCCTCGGGAAGCACCGGAAGCGGCGCGATCTCGATGCCTTCGTCGACGAGTGATCGAACCTCGTCGAAGCTCGCCTTGCCGATGATGCCCCGAGCGTCAGCCTCCCCGTAGTGGATCTTGCGAGCCTCTTCGGGAAACTTGTCGCCGACATCCTCGGAGTTCGCCTTGATGGTGGCGACGGCTTCCTTCAGCTTCGCCATCATCTGCTTTTGCGCCAGGTCCATGGCTACCGCCTGCTTCTGCTCCTGTTTCCGCGCCGTGGAAACGGAAGGAGCCATGAGGGACTTGGTGATGGAGGCTGAATTGCACACAGGACAGGTCAGGAAGCCGATCTCGACCTGGTGCTCGTAATCGGCGCTGCCGGAAAACCAGCCTTCGAAGCCATGCGCATTGTCGCATATAAGGGAATAGCGGATCACGCGGCGGCCTCTTTGGCCTCCGCCGCCACGGTATCAAGCGTGAAGTCGCGGGCATTCTTGAGGTTCGGGATCTTGGATCGGGCAGCCTTGACCTGCTCCACATCGATCTCGGCTATGACGATTTGCTCCCCGCTGCCGCCAGCCGATGCCAGGACCTTCCCCCATGGATCGATGATCATCGAATGACCGAATGTCTCGCGGCCGTCCTCGTGAACCCCCGCCTGCGCGGCGGCAACAAGAAAGGCGCCGTTCTCGATCGCCCTTGCCCGCAAAAGCACTTCCCAATGCGCCTCGCCCGTCTGGCGTGTAAAAGCTGCGGGAACCGTCAGCACCTCGGCACCGGCCACCGCTTCGGTACGGAACAAGGTCGGAAAGCGGACATCGTAGCAGATGGCAAAGCCGAGCTTGGCAAAGGGAAGATCGGCAACCCGTGCTTCGCCGCCCGGGCGATATACGGCGCTCTCGCGCCAGCTCTCACCGTTGTCGAGGTCGACGTCGAACATGTGGATCTTGTCATAGGTGCAGATGCGGCTGCCACCCGGCGCAAAGAGGAAGCCGCGATTGGCGATCTTGCCATCATCGAGCGCGATCGCCGTCGATCCGACATGGACGTGTATGCCCAGCTCGCGTGCAAGCTCCTGCGCCGTGGAGACGATGACGTCGTTTGCCTCGTCCTTCAGCACCGCCATCAGCCCCTTGCGGTCCTTCTGAACCGCGCCGGTCATCTCGGGCGTCTGGACGTAAACTGCGCCTTGAGCGGCAGCATCACGCACGAGCCGCGCCATGTCGGCCGCGTTTTTTTGCGGATCAACGCCAGAGCACATCTGGATCGCGGCAACCTTGAACGCCATCATCTCTCTCCGTCAGTTGGCCAGCATTGGATCGAGCTTGCCTGCCCGCTCCAGCGCATGGAGTTCGTCGCAGCCGCCGACATGCTCGCCGTTGATGAAGATCTGCGGGAAGGTCGATCGGCCATTGGCCTTGCCGATCATTTCCTGACGCAGTTCCTGGGAATAGGTGGCATCATGCTCGGTAAAACTGACCTGCTTCGACGTTAGAAGTGACTTGGCGCGGGAACAGTAGCCGCAGCCCTGGCGGGTGTAGATCGTGACGTCTGCCATGTGCTTCTCCGGACGCGGCCTGAGGCGGGAGCAAGGCCGCGGATGTTGAATTCGTCGAGTTCATATAGGCCCGGAGATGGCCATTGCAAAGGTCAAAACCGTGACCTCGGCCGCCCCTGCTTTCTTCAGGGCGCGCGTTGCTGACGACACCGTCGCACCGGTGGTGAAGACGTCGTCAACCAGCAGGATGTGCTTTCCCGCCACATCCGTCTCACGTCCCGGCACTACCCTGAAGGCAGCGCGCACATTGTCTTCACGGCCCCGCGCCGTCAGGCCCACTTGTCGACTTGTGTTCTTCACACGCACCAGCGTCCACGGCAGGAAGGGCCGGCCGGAATGCCGGGCCAGGTGCCGAGCAAGTTCGGCCGACTGGTTGAACTTGCGGCTGACGAAACGCCATCGATGGAGCGGCACCGGCACGATGCCATCACATCGCTGCGCAAAGCCTTCGGAGGCCCGCAGCATCCAGAGCGCCATCATCGGCGCAAGATCGGTGCGATCGCGGTACTTCAGCCCATGCACCAGATGACGGACGGGACCCTGGTGGATCGCGACACTGCGCAATCGATCGAATACGGGCGGATCTGCAATTGCCTCGGCCGACACCATACCGTCACCCGGGTCATAGCTGAAGGGGATGCCGAGAATGTCGCAATAGGGCCGCTCGATGAAACGGATCTCGCCCCAGCAGGTTGGGCAGTAGCTTGCATGTTGCCCCGTACGCACACCACATGCGGGGCAGGTAGGTGGATAAACAAGGTCGCCGATCCACCGCAGGAGCGCGGGGGCCCGCAGCCAAGGTCTGTGACCAGTCTGAAACTGTTCTGCCACCATGGATTGACATTAGCTGTCGCGCCGCGCCATTGCGCAAGAGAATCTTGAGGACAAAGGCACATGGAGATAGTTTTCGATCAGGCACTGGCGGCGAAGCGGCGGGAACGGGCTGTGGCCAAGGCCGATACGGGCGCCGGCTTCCTGCTCGACATCGCAGCTCGCGAACTCGCCGAACGCCTTTCGGTGGTTGAACGTCATTTCGACGCCGCGGCCGAGTTGCATGGCGCAACCGGCATCACTGCTCGCCTTGCTCTGAAAAGCGGCAAGGTCGGCAGCATGGAGCGGGTGGAAACAAGCGCAGCGTTTGCAGCTCCGGGAGAAGCCGTTACAGTTGCGTCTCTTGAAGACGTGCCGCTTCAGCCGGCGTCTGTAAACCTCGTTCTATCTCCGCTGTCACTTCACCTCGTTAACGACACGCCCGGCACTCTCGTGCGCATTCGCCGCGCCCTCAAACCGGACGGCCTTTTTCTCGCTGCCATTCCCGGGGCAGGCACCTTGTCGGAACTCCGCGAGGTGCTGCTTGCGGCGGAGGCGGAACTGATGGGCGGCGCAAGCCCGCGCGTCATCCCGTTCGCAGATGTCCGAGATATCGGGGCTTTGCTGCAAAGAGCTGGCTTTGCCCTGCCGGTGGTCGATGTCGAAACCTACACCGTTCGCTATGACTCGCTCTTTGCGCTGATGCGCGACATTCGCGCCATGGGGATGGCCAATCCGCTCATCGGCCGCAGCCGGAGACCGGTCCCCCGGGCCTTGTTCCTTCGAGCCGCTGAGCTTTATGCCGAGCGTTATTCGGACCCGGACGGGCGCATCAGGGCAAGCTTTTCGGTCATTTATGCCTCCGGCTGGGCGCCGCATGAAAGCCAACAGCAGCCGCTCAAGCCAGGATCGGCGAAGATGCGACTGGCAGACGCACTGAGGGTCGGAAACGAGAACGGCAGCGGCGGTGCGGACTAGCCGATCGCATTCCTCAGATGGCCTTCGATGGTGTTGAAGACATTCAGCAGCGCGTCGGAAAATCCGCCAAGCCCAACGATGAGCGCGACGGCGATGAGCGCGGCAATGAGGCCGTACTCAATGGCCGTGGCACCCTCGTTCGACCGCGACAGTGACCGGAAGAGATGCATGCCGATAGTCCTTTCGCTGAACCTCTTCCGCGCTGCTCAGCAGCGGTTGTCGACGTCGTAGGGCTGAATGATGCAAACTGAGCCCGGCGTCTTCTGCAGAACGCTACGGCGTATCGTGTAATGCTTGGCGCCCCTGTCGGCCGAACGGATCGAGCCGGTCGTGATACGATCGATCTCTTCCTGCACCTGCGCCAGATTGCGGTGATCACGCTGCTCTGCAAGCATAGGGGTCACAATCAGCGAAAGTGCGACTGCCGCCGTCCCGAACAGCAACGCGATGTTCAGGGCGCCTGTCTTGCCCGACCGGTACGCGGTCCGCCTTCGCGTGCGCACGGTCTTCCAGACTTCATCGTCCATCATCTCAAAGCCTCGTCAAACGCATACACTGACTTGGTGAAAGACGAAGCCTAGGCGATTTGAATAAACGATCTGTTAACGTCGTTTCAATTCGGGCCGCAAGTGTGGCCCTAAAGCAGATCCTGCAAGAAGGGAATTAGCGGTTCGTCTGCGGGCGGCATGGGATAGGAGCGAAGGTCGCGTGAGCGTACCCACTTGATCGCCTGCCCCTCCCTTCCAACAGGAATTCCCTCGTAGCGGCGGCAGATATAGAGCGGCATCAGCAGGTGGAAGGTGTCGTAGGTGTGGCTGGCAAAGCTCAGCGGCGCCAGACACGGCACCTTCGTGACGATGCCCAACTCCTCTTCCAACTCCCGGATCAACGTTTCTTCCGGTGTTTCTCCCGGTTCGACCTTGCCGCCGGGAAACTCCCATAGACCTGCCAGCGATTTTCCCTCCGGGCGCTGCGCAAGCAGGATGCGACCATCCGTATCGACAAGGGCACAGGCCGCAACAAGGAGAAGCCGACGCGCGTCACTCATCGTGTTGCCTCACGCCAGTAATGATACTCATAAGCCTCGACAAAGCCGAACTTCCTGTAAAGCGCCAGCGCCGGCTCGTTTGTATCGAGCACCTGCAACCATGCACTGCGGGCGCCGCTGATGCGGGCCCAACGTAGCGCGGAGGCGAGAATCTCCGCGCCGAGACCTTGGCGCCGCAAGCGTTCCGTGACGGCCAGCTCCATAATCCCGGCCAGATCATTATCTTGAACGCAAAGCGCTACGGCGGCCGGTCCTTGCTGCGGCTTCTCGATGACGAAAAGGCCCGTGGCAGGCTTGATGGCGGTGAGCACTTCGGCAAGCGCTGGCTTTAGTCCAGGATCCTCTCCGGTAACGGCAAGATTTGCATCGACGAAACGACCCATGTCATGGGTCGGCAGATGATCGATCGTATCGGGCAGAGCCGGACGTCCCAGATCCGCGGTCATCACCTTCACCGTCTCGAAGCGTTCCCACCCCGCCCCCGCCAGCCGGCTGATCAGCTGCGGCGGGGCGAGCGGGGTCTGTCTCACCATCAGCGGTCGACCGTATGACTGAAACCGCTTGCCAGCCTTCTCGAGGCGCAAATCCATGTCGCGTATGTCCGACGGGTCGAGCGGCACCACACAGTTGAGCCTCTTCGACGGATGCCCACCGGAAAGACGCACCTGCCAGCTTCCGTCATAGATGACAGTGGCCGCAGGCCAGGCGCGAAAGCCCACAGCCTCAAGACGGCGCACGAGCGGCAGATTGCTATTGGAGGAGCTTGCCCGCATGACCGACGTCAGCTCCGGTAATCGCCGTTGATGGCCACATATTCCTTCGTCAGATCGCAGGTCCAGACGGTGGCTTGGCCTTGCCCAAGGCCGATATCCACACGCACCGGAATGTCCTCCTGCTGCATCACGGCCGTTGCCGCAGCTTCGGAATAATCCGGATCTCGCTCACCATTGACGGCGACACGTACCTCGCCGAACCAGATAGCCAGGCGGTCGCGGTCGGCCATCTCGCCGGACTTGCCCACAGCCATGACGATGCGGCCCCAATTGGCATCTTCACCAGCCACCGCCGTCTTGACCAGTGGCGAGTTGGCGATGGACAGCGCAATCCGCTTGGCGGCCGCGTCGCTCTCCGCACCCGTCACCGTGATCTCCACCATCTTGCGGGCACCTTCTCCGTCGCGCACGACCTGCAGGGCGAGATCCTTCAAAAGGTCATTCAGGGCCGCACGGAAGCTGGCAAGGCCCGGATCATCGGCAGAGGTTACCCGGGGCTGACCATCGGCTGCTGCAGCTCCCGTGGCAAACAACATCAGCGTGTCGGAGGTGGACGTGTCGCTGTCTACCGTGACGGCGTTGAAAGTCGGCTCCACGCCCGCCGAAAGCAGCTGCTGCAGGACCGAAGCCTCGATGTCTGCGTCCGTCGCCACGAAGGAAAGCATCGTGGCCATGTCGGGGGCGATCATGCCCGCCCCCTTGGCGATGCCGTTGATGGTCACCGCAACTCCCCCGATGTCCGCAGAACGCGTCGCGACCTTGGGATAGGTGTCGGTCGTCATGATTGCCTTGGCGGCCTCCAGCCAGAAGTCCGGCTTTGCATCGCGCTGCATGTCGCCGAGCACGCCGGCGAACTTCGTTGCGTCGAGCGGCTCTCCGATCACACCGGTGGAGGCAAGAAAGACCTGCCCTTCCGCGCATCCAACAGCTGCCGCAGCCGACCTGGCGGTAAGCTCCGTCGCAGCCCGCCCTCTCGATCCTGTAAAGGCGTTGGCATTCCCGGAATTCACAACCACCGCCCGAGCCTTGCCCTGCGGCAGGTTGGCCCGGCAAAAGTCCACCGGTGCAGACGGGCATTTCGACCGGGTAAAAACTCCGGCAACAGCTGCGGGCTGGTCGAAGACCATCAGCAGAACGTCTGTGCGGTTCTTGTACTTGATGCCGGCAGCTGCGGTCGCCATCCGCAGGCCGCGGATGGCCGGCATCTCGGGATAGGTCTTCGGAGCAAGTGGAGAAACGGAAGCGGACATAAATGCGATCCATGCTGGATATGGAAAGGCCCGGAAAACCGGGCCCTCATTTTTTAGTGCTTACTGCTGGGGCGCAGGCGCTTCACCCGCTGTGGGGTCGGCTTCCGGCGCCTTGTTGACGTCCTCATAGCCTTTACGCAGGGCTTCGTCCATGATCTCGACCGTCTGCTCGGCTTTCGCCTTCTCGATCAGAGCAAGATATTTGTCGCGCATCACCAGCTGGCGCACCTGCGGCTCCACCTGTTCCAGCGCCGGTGGCTGGACATCACGACGATCTTCGAGCTTGATCACGTGGAAGCCGAACTGTGACTTTACCGGAGTCTTCGTGTAGGCACCCTTCTCCAGCGCAAATGCGGCTTCCTCGAATTCCGGGACCATGCGCCCCTTGCTGAACCAGCCGAGATCGCCGCCGTCTGACTTGTTGGAATCCTCCGACTTTTCCTTTGCCAATTCAGCGAAATCCTTGCCACCATCGAGCTGCTCGATGACCTGCTTGGCCTCGTCCTCGGTCTTCACCAGAATATGGCGTGCATTGACCTCTTCCTGCTTTGGAAGATCCGCCACTTCCTGATCGTAACGTGCCTTGACCTCTTCGGGCGTGACGCCGTTCACCACATGCTGGCGGAAGAAGGTGTTGTGCAACTCGCGGCTCTGGATGTAGTCCATCCGCTTCTTGAAATCTTCGGTCTCGTCCAGCCCCTCGTCGACCGCACCCTGGGCAAGCAGCTTGACGTCAATCGCGCCGGAGAGTGCAGCAACGCGCTTCTGTTCTTCGGGAAGCTGCTGAAGCTGCGGGTCGAGGTTCTCGATAGCCAGATCGAGCTCGGACTGGCGGATCTCCATATCGCCGACCTTGGCGACGACGGCGTCCTCCTGTGCGAAGGCAGACCCGGTGAATGTAATCGCCACAGCAAGCGCAGCCGTGGCGAGGAATTTGTGGCGCAACATCAAGTTACCTTTCGACAATAAGAACGCCGGTCTCAGAAGCGCCTGACCCCGGCCGGAAAGCCTTCAGAAACATCGGAATGTGGCCTTTGTGTATCGGCAGCCACCGTTGACATCATTCGACCCCCCTCTTATCTGTCACGCGACTTTGCGTCTAGAAAAGTTTCCGGGCGTAGCGGGCTATTTGCCGGGTCTAGTCTCCGGCCTAAGCATCGCAATCCTAAGTAAAAGATGATGGGAAAGGACCATTCTGATGGTCAACTTCGGCGGATTGGCCCGCAAACTCTTCGGCTCTGCAAACGACCGTCGCATTCGCTCCTACAAATCCGTGGTCGAGGCTGTCAACGCCCTTGAAGACCAGATCAAGGCCCTTTCGGATGCCGAGTTGGCGGCCAAGACCGTCGAGTTCCGCCAGCAATTGAATGCCGGCAAGACGCTGGATGATCTTCTGGCTCCGGCCTTCGCTGTTGTGCGGGAAGCATCGAGACGCGTGCTCGGCATGCGCCCCTTCGACGTTCAGTTGACGGGCGCCATGATTTTGCACGATGGCTCTATCGCCGAGATGAAGACCGGTGAAGGTAAGA
>CAYNED010000095.1:0-9359 GCA_964396135.1 uncultured Neorhizobium sp. | reverse complement strand
GGCGCGTCCGATCTACCATCGCGACGATGACCGCAAGGTGGTCGCCGACGTCAAGGACAAGCCGGAAGTGCTGGCCGCCGCCAAGGAAGAGCATGAGGCCACGCTTGCCTATGTCCGCCGCCCCGTCGGCAAGACCTCGGCACCGCTTTATTCCTATTTCGCCCTCGTTGCCGACGACCCCTCTGTTCAGATCGTTTCCAACGCTCAGACTTGGTACATCAAGGACATGCTGAAGGATGGCGAATACAGGGACTATCCCGTCCTCTCGGCCGCTGCTCCCTTCAAGGCCGGCGGTCGCGGCGGCGCGGAGTACTTCACCGACGTCCCCGCCGGTGACATTGCCATCAAGAACGTCGCCGATCTCTACCTCTATCCCAACACCGTCCAGGCAGTGCTGATCACCGGAGAGCAGGTGAAGAACTGGCTGGAAATGTCGGCCGGCATGTTCAACCAGGTCGCGCCCGGCGCCAAGGACGCGCCGCTGATTAACACCGGCTTCCCCTCCTACAACTTCGACGTCATCGACGGCGTCACTTACCAGATCGACCTGTCGCAGCCGGCCCGCTTCGACAAGGATGGTGCGCTCGTCAATCCCGATGCACACCGGATCGTCGATCTGCAGTACGAGGGTAAGCTGATCGATCCGACGCAGAAGTTCGTCGTGGCGACGAACAACTACCGCGCCGGCGGTGGCGGTAAGTTCCCGGAGATCGCGAGCGACAAGGTGATCTTCGTGGCGCCAGACACCAATCGCGACGTCGTCGTCCGCTACATTATGGATCAGGGCGAGATCAATCCGTCGGCGGACGCCAACTGGTCGTTCAAGCCAATGGAGGCCACCACAGCGATCTTCGAGACAGGCCCCAAGGGTCAAGACTATGCCGCGGAGATCAAGGGCGCCAAGATTGAGGACGCGGGCGACGGCGCCGAGGGCTTCGCCAGGTTCCGCCTGGTGCTCTAGAGCAAGCAGCAAACGCCGCACCTGCACGTTCAAAGGCTGCCGTCATGCAGCCTTTGTCGCTCCTATTCAGCCGCCAGTCTCATCCCGCTGTTGCGGTTTTGCTCCATCAAGCTCGTGAAGTCTGAATGGTTCGGGCAGGTCGACAAACGGTTGCGAAAGGCATCGACAAGCCAGTTGCCCGCCTCGCCAAGAGGCTTGGATGCCTTTCTCAGCGCGTAGATCGGATACTCCCCCTGCTCGTAGGCATCGAGTTCAAGTGCCACGAGCCGACCTTCCTTCAGATCCTCGCGCACCAGCGACGCCGGAAGACCACCCCAGCCGAGGCCGCCCCGAATGAGCTGATGCTTGGTGGCAATGTCGCTGACCCGCCAGATCTTGTAGGACAAGACGTTGAAATTTCGCCCGTTCGTCAGGCCGGAGGCGTCCGTGACGACCAATTGGGTTTCCTCCCGCACATCGGCAAGCGTGAGCGGGCGCTGGAGTTGTCCCAGCGGATGATCCACCGCCGCAACCGGCACCATGAAGGAATGTCCGATCTTTTCGGCCACGATAGTATCATCCTGCCGCAGAAGGGCACCGCCGATACCAATCCCTGCCTTCCCGGTTGCCACCATGTCCATCACCATGCCCAACTCGCCGACATTGAGGTTCAGCGCAACGCTGGGGAAGCGTAGGCCGAACTCGCGCAGTTCCTCCACCACCGCATCGGCCGGAACCATGACGCTGATGGCGAGAGAGAGCTCCGGCTCCAGGCCGCGCTTCAGGCTGGCGGCACGCGCGCGCATGACCTGCAGATCGGAAACAAGTCGCCGCGCGTCTGGCAGCATCGCCCTGCCCGCGTCCGTCAGCTTCGGTTGGCGAAGTCCAGCACGGCTGAAAAGCGGAACCTCCAACTGCGCTTCCAGGTTCGCGATCGTGTAGCTGATCACCGACTGCGCACGGCCGAGATTGCGTGCAGCGGCGGAAAAGCTGCCCGTCTCCGCTACGGCGAGGAAGACCTGCAACTGATCAAGCGTGGGATTTGCATCCATCAGACCCATCCACAACATCGATAGAAACTTTCGAGATTATCCCGGTTTAATCGATAGATGTATAGCCCTATCTGATCGGTGACCTCCCAAGTCACTCCGCAAACCGCCAAGGAAGCCGATCATGTCATCCATCCTCCTCGTTACCTCCAGTCCGCGTGAGGATTCCCTTTCGACCAAGGTTGCCACGGACCTGGTCGGCAAGCTTACGTCCAAGAACCCGGGCGCCACGATCGTTCATCGTGATCTCGGCAAAAAGCCCATCGCGCATCTTGATACCGTGACGACCTCTGCCATCCGCAAGCCGGCAGCTGACCGCAATCCGCTAGAGGCTGCCGCGGCTGCCGAATCCGATGAACTTGTCGCTGAACTCCTGGCATCTGACACTGTCGTCATCGCCACCGGACTGATCAACTTCAACATCTACTCGACACTGAAGTCCTGGATCGACAACGTCGCGCGCGCCGGCATGACCTTCCGCTACACCGCTGAAGGTCCCGAGGGCCTCGCGACGGGCAAGAAGGTCTACATTGTGCTCTCGGCCGCAGGCATCTATTCCGACGGACCGGCCGCAGGGATGAACCACGCAGTCCCCTACCTGAAGACGGTTCTTGCTTTCATGGGCATGACCGATGTCGAGGTGGTTTATGTGGAGGGGACGGCGTTCGGCCCCGAGGCGTTCGAGAAGGCGCTGGAAGATGCCGATGCACGCATCACCGAGCTTGCGGCTGCCGCCTGAGGCACCGCTTGCTAGGTCGCAGGAAAGGCCGCGGTTCATCCCGCGGCCTTTTCCTTGTCACACATGTCGCTGATTGCTTTCTGTCAAAGCTGCATTCGGCCGGGCTCGCCGTGACGGCGTGAGGTACGCGGCATGTTGACCAGCTGCAACGCGATCGCGTTGTCCACGGTGCTTTGCAGTTCCGAGATCGGCTTGGGCCGCCCGAGAAGGAAGCCTTGAAGTTCATCGCAGCCCGCATGCGCCAGAAAAAGCGCTTCCTCGATCGTCTCGACACCTTCCGCCACGATCTTCATGCCAAGTCCGGTCCCAAGATCGATGATGCTGCGCACGATCACCGGAGCATTGTCGGTTTCGGCCAGGTTGCTGACGAAGCTGCGATCAATCTTGATCGTGTCGAATGGATAGCGGCTGAGATAGCTGAGCGAGGAGTAGCCGGTCCCGAAGTCGTCAAGCGCGATGGCAAAGCCCATTCTCTTTATTTCATTCAGGATGAAGATGGCGCGTTGATCGTTTTCGATCAGCACGCTTTCAGTGATCTCCAGCTCCAGCCGTGCCGGATCGGCGCCCGTTTCTGTGACCAGATCCCGGAGGTTCTGCAGGAAATCGGCATGCCTGAACTGTAGCGGGCTGACATTGACGCTGATGCTGCAGCCAGGCACTTGATCCAGCAGTCGGCAGGCCTCTGCAAGTACCCAATCGCCGAGCTGGATGATCTGACCGGAGGCTTCCGCAACCGGAATGAAGTCGCCGGGGCTGACCATGCCTTTGTTGGGGTGGTGCCAGCGGATCAAGGCTTCGTAGCCACGAATGGCCGCCGTTGCGGCCTCGATACGAGGCTGCAGATAAAGCTCGAATTCGCCTTTCTCGATCCCGGTCGCCAGATCGACTTCGAGGGCGCGACGTTTCTCGATCAGCTCGTTCATGCCCAGCTGGAAGACGGCGTAGGTGTTGCGGCCGGACGCCTTGGCGTGATGAAGGGCAACATTGGCGCAACCCATCAGCAGATCGCCCTCAGGCGTATGGTCCGGACACAGCGCCCCGCCCAGGCTGACGCTTGCGGTGACGCTTTCGTGGTGACCAACGGTCATCGGTTGGCGCATGATACCAAGAATCGAGATCGCAAAAAGTCGCAGTTCCTCTTCCGATCTGACGCTGCGCAGCACCAGCGCAAATTCGTCGCCGCCCAAGCGTGCGACCAGATCGTCGGCAGCCGCCGCAGCGGAAAGTCTTCTCGCCACCTCCGCAATGACCAGATCGCCGCCCTGATGGCCGTAGACGTCGTTGATGTCCTTGAACCGGTCGATATCGACCAGCAGAACGGCAAAAGGCTCACCCTGAAGGGCGAGCTCGGCCAGATGGGACAGCCGCTCAGCAAACAATGCCCGGTTGGGGAGGCCTGTTTGTGGATCATGAAGGGCAAGATGACGGATCCGTTGTTCCGCCAATTTTCGCTCGCGCAGATCGACAAGGCAGCCGATGCGGGCTCTTTCGCCGCGATAAAGAATATCGCGGCCGCGCGCCTCGATCGGGATCTCCTCCCCATTCTCCCGTCGAAGAAAAATTTCGTGGCTGCTGTTGTCGTTCATGTGCACCATGTCGTTGATCGACATGGTTGCCCCATCCTTGAGGAAGTCGAAGACCGAGCGGCCGATCAGTTCCTTGAGCGGCACCCCGCAAAGCGCCGCCAGCTGTTCGTTTCCATCGATGAGGATGCCGTCGCGATGGATCAGGATGGCTTCGAACGTCGCGTCAGCGAGCGCTGCGACCCGCTCTGCCTCCTCGTTATCGCGCTGTAGATGGAGCACCTCCTCGCGGCCGCGCTCTTCTGCCTCCATCGTCTCGATCAGCCGGTTGACGAGCCCGGACATCCGCTCCGCCTCATCGCCTTTCACGACCGGCAGACGCTTCCCTAGGTCCGCGGTGCCATTGACAAGCTCAGCGAGCGCGTCTTCGACATGGCCAACACCAAGCCGCGTCGCATGCTCCGCAACGTTGAGGCCATCTTCTTCCTCACGCCCAGAAACACGGATCTTCATCGCCCGATCCAGCAGCCAGAAGAAGGCATAGCCAAGCCCGAACGACCAGTAGAAGTTGATCCCGATGCCGACGAGCTGGACATGCAGCTGCGAGAGCCGGTCACCTGCCGGCAGATCGGCCAGAGGTGCAAAGAGGGCGACCGAGATCGTGCCTGCAACCCCGGCGAACGCATGGACGCCGATCGCACCGACGGCGTCGTCGACCCGCATCTTCTGCTCAACGAAGGCGTTGCCGAAGATGGCGACCGATCCCCCCAGCGCCCCGACCATCATTGCTGTGGCAGGGTCAAGCAGATGGCATCCGGCGGTCACTGCAACGAGGCCACCAAGCATACCTGCATTGGACTTCTCCGGCAGGATGACGCCGTCCTGATAAAATCCGATGACGTAGCCGACGCACGTTCCCATGCCGCCGGCGAGAACCGTGTTCAGGATGATCATCGGTACGGCATCACTGGCAGAGAGGGTCGAGCCGCCATTGAAGCCAATCCAGCCGATGAACAGCAGGAGCGCCCCGGTAGTGGACAGAACCGGGCTGTGGCCAGCGATCCGCACTGCCGTGCCATCATCTCGGAAGCGGCCGATCCGGGGCCCGATCACCAGGCAAGCGGCCAGAGCGACCCAACCGCCGGTGGCGTGCACGACCGTGGACCCGGCGAAGTCGATAAAGCCCATATCGGCCAGAAAGGCGAAGGGATTGACGAAAAGTGTGGAGCCCCAAGCCCAATGCACGAAAACCGGGTAGATGAACCCCGCCAGCACGATCGAACCGAAGACGTAAGCAGGCAGCTTCATCCGCTCGGCAACGGCCCCGGATACAATGGTTGCGGCTGTGCCGCAGAACATGACCTGGAAGACAAAGAAGGCTGCCTGCGCCGTGTCGACGTTGCGCAGAAAATAAAAATCCGGATCCCAACCCGTCGACAGGCCTGGAAAACGGCCGAAGGCGATCATGAAACCCACAGCAGCAAATGCAATAACGGCAAAGACGAAATCGAGAAGGTTCTTCTGGGCGGCATTGATCGAGTTCTTGGAGCGGACCATGCCCGCCTCGAGAAGCAAAAAGCCCACCTGCATCAGCATGACGAGACCGGCGGCGAAGATCATCCAGGTAATGTCGAGATGCGAGGCTTCGTCTACGCCGTCAGCGGCAAATGCCGAGACTGGCATGAGCAGTGGGACAACCAGCGGAGGGAAAGACATTCGGGCTGAAAATCGCCTGCGTGTCGCCATCAAGCAGAACCGATAATGAAAGCTGCATCAAAACTTGCAACCCTATCTATCGCTAATGCTTTAATTTTTGGTTTGGCTTGTTCCAGCTGCGACGGGGAAACGACCGCGCTTTTGCCGTGCATCGCTCGCCAACCTCAGGTCGAACGCGATTTCTCGCCATCGGAAAAAAGCGCAGGACCGTTCTGATCGATGATCTGGCCTGCCTTGCGGAAGGTACAGTCAAGCGCCTCGTCCACGGAGGTGAAGACGTCGGCGCGAATAAAATGGCGCACCAGCACTTCCCCGTTGACCTCCTTCTCAATCCGACCGGCAAGCCGTAACTGGTTGCCCTCGCGGATGGGGGTCGCAAAGATCACGCAGTCACCGTGGGTGCGCGGCTCGGCAGCGGGCGCCGTAGATGCCTCCGACTTGGAGCCGCCGGAGAAGATCGAGAAAATGCTGGAAAGAAAAGAAGCCATGGCCTTGCCTAACATGATCCACGACACGGAGGAAGACGCGCCACCTCCGCTTTCACACGTTGCGTTGCCGGCGACGCCACGAAATCAGATAATCAGATTGGCCAGGATCTCGTTGTCGGTGATGTCCTGGTAGCCGAGATCGGCCGCTTCGAAGCGCGCGATCAACCCCTCAAAATTCAGGGGGTCTTTCGTTTCAATCCCGATCAGGATGGAGCCGAAATTGCGGGCCGATTTCTTCAGGTATTCGAAGCGGGAAATATCGTCTTCTGCACCCAGCAGGTTGAGGAAGTCGCGAAGTGCGCCGGGACGCTGCGCCAGGCGAAGGATGAAGTATTTCTTGAGCCCCAGATAGCGCATCGCCCGCTCCTTGACGTCGGGCAAGCGCTCGAAGTCGAAATTGCCGCCGGACACGACGGCGACCACGGTCTTTCCGGACAGGCGCGACGCGCCCAGCATCTCGAGCGCGGTCAGCGACAGCGCGCCGGCGGGCTCCAGCACCAGCCCTTCCAGGTTCAACATTTCGCTGATCGTCACGCAGATGGCGTTCTCCGGCGCAAGCAGCACCTGCTCCGCAGGAAAGCTCTTCAGCGCCTTGAAGTTCAGGTCGCCGATGCGCGCCACCGCAGCCCCGTCGACGAAGTTGTCCACCTTGGAAAGGCGTACCGGTGAGCCCGCCTCCAGGCTTCGCCGAAGGCTCGGCGCGCCTTCCGGCTCCACCAGAACGAAAGCATCCTGCGGCAGCTGCCCTTCCAGATAGCCTGCAATTCCCGAAGCAAGCCCGCCGCCGCCGACCGGCAGCACCATCAGATCAAGGCGGATCCCTTCCGGTAACTGGTCAAGAACCTCGGCGGCGACAGTCGCCTGTCCCTCGATAATGTCCTGATGGTCGAAGGGAGGCACCATGACCCCGCCGCTCTCCTCGACATAGGCGTTGGCGGCCGCATAGCACTGGTCGAAGATATCGCCGATCAGTCGAATGGTAATGAACTCGCCGCCGAAGATGCGCGTCTTGTCGATCTTCTGCTGCGGCGTCGTCACCGGCATGAAGACGACACCAGGCACCCGGAAATGGCGGCAGACGAAGGCGAAGCCCTGAGCATGATTGCCCGCCGACGCGCAGACGAAGGTCCGGTCGGAAGCGCCTGCGGCCATGGCCTTTCGGAAGAAGTTGAAGGCGCCGCGGATTTTATAGGAGCGCACCGGCGAAAGATCTTCCCGCTTCAGCCAGATTTGGGCGCCGAAGCGGCGGCTTAGGTGTTCGTTCAACTGCAGCGGCGTCTCGGGGAAGATCTCCCGCATTGCCGACTTTGCTTCGTCCACCGCCACCTTGTCCACGTCCGCACCATCCATTGAATTTGCCATGTCATCCCGCTATGCCATAGCCAACCGCAAGAGCGAAACCCTCTTGGCGCCACACGGGAATCGGAACATCCATCTTGAACGCCAATGTTCTTCGGCCTGCCATCTACATAGCGGCGCTCTGCGGTCTTTATCTGGCAACGGCAATGTTCCTGCCAGCGATGATCGACCTTTACTACGGCCATGACGACTGGCAGGTGTTTGCTCTCTCCGCCTTCATGGTGGGCGGGATCTCGTTGATGACAGCGCTCGCCACGCGTGGACCGCCACCGGTCTTCACCAAGCGGATGGGCTTCCTGCTGGTTAACCTGCTTTGGGTCACCTTCTCCTTTATCGGCGCGATCCCGCTCTTCCTCGCCGAATACCAAATGTCATTTGCGCAGGCGATCTTTGAGTCCGTCTCGGCGATTACCACCACCGGCTCGACCGTCCTGGTGGGGCTGGACCATATGCCACCGGGAATTCTGTTGTGGCGCTCTCTGTTGCAATGGTTCGGCGGCATCGGCATCGTCGCATTGGGACTATTTGTCCTGCCATTCCTGCGGGTCGGCGGGATGTCCTTCTTCAAGCTCGAATCATCGGACACCGGTGAAAAGCCGTTCGCACGGCTGGCAAACTTCACGCGGGCCTTTATCGGCATTTATGTCAGCATCACCCTCCTTTGCGCCATCTGCTATGCTTGGGCAGGCATGAGCCGGTTCGATGCGCTGAACCACGCCCTTACCACGGTCTCCACCGCCGGGTTTTCCACCCACGATGCGTCCTTTGGTTATTTCGACAGCATCCCGCTCCTGTGGATCTCCACAGTCTTCATGACGATTTGCAGCCTGCCCTTCTCGCTGTTGATCATCTTTGTCGTCCGGCGGCGGGTCGATTCTCTTCGCGACCCGCAGATCATCGTCTTCGTCGGCTACATGATCGTTTTTTCGGTCGTGCTCGCGGTGTACCACCACCTGCTAAACGACGTCGGGCTCGGCACCGCGCTGGCGCATTCCTTTCACAATATTTCCTCGATCGTCTCGACCACCGGCTTTGCCAGCACGGATTATACCGCCTGGGGACCATTCGCCGTGGCGCTCGCATTCTTTGCCACCTTCATGGGCGGCTGCACCGGTTCAACGGCCGGCGGCATCAAGGCCTACCGTTTCGTCGTCCTGTTCAACATCATCGGCACCGGCCTGAAGCGCCTCGTTTATCCCAATGCCGTGTATTCGGTGCGCTACGGAAATTCGGTGATCGAGCCGGAGGCCCAGAAGGGCATCTTCCTGTTCGTCGCGCTCTACGTTTTCCTGTGGGCCTTGGGTAGCCTTGGCATGACCCTGCTGGGATACGACTTCCTGACGGCCGCCTCTTCGGCGATCACCGCACTTTCCAATGTCGGCCCCGGCATCGGCCCGATTATCGGCCCAGCTGGAAATTTTTCCACGATCAGCGATCCCGCACTTTATCTCCTGTCGGTCCTGATGCTGGCCGGCCGCCTGGAAATCCTGACTGTGCTTGTTCTGCTGACCCCGCTTTTCTGGCGGCAGTAAGTGCCGGAGACTT
>CAYNED010000094.1:0-9505 GCA_964396135.1 uncultured Neorhizobium sp. | reverse complement strand
GCGGATTTCCTGCACCAGCGCAAAGGGGGAAAGCGTTCCAGCGTGGCCCCCGGCACCGGTCGCAACGGCGATCAGTCCGTCTGCGCCCTTGCGAATGGCCGAATTCGCATGCCGGTTGTTGATCACGTCGTGCAGCACGATGCCGCCATAGGAGTGAACCGCAGCATTCACTTCCGGGACTGCACCGAGCGAGGAAATGACGATTGGCACCTTGTACTTCACGCACATCATCAGGTCGTGCTCCAGCCGCTTGTTGGACGTGTGCACGATCTGATTGACAGCAAACGGCGCAGCCGGTCGTTCCGGATGGGCCGCGTCATGGGCCGCGAGATCCTCGGTGATCATCGCAAGCCATTCGTCGAGCTGGCTCTCCGGCCGTGCGTTCAGTGCGGGAAAGGCGCCGACGACGCCGGCCTTGCACTGCGCAAGCGTCAATGCCGGGTGGGAAATGATGAACAGGGGTGACGCAACCACCGGCAGGCGGAGCTTCTCCTTCAGGACGGGCGGCAGCATGATTCCTCCTCGAGTGACGTTTACGCAAACGTCAACCTCAGTAACAGAACCTCGCCTTACGGAAAAGATGCGCCGGTGACTCTCGTCCGTCGTGGAGAACGGCTGGCCCCACATCCGCCCGAATGGCAGTGCTTGCAGTTCGGGAGCGGAAAAGTTACCGAAACGTAAATTAAAAACCACTCCAACAAGCAAAACAGGCAGGAACGGCATTGAGCGGTTTGGAAACAGCCATCAGGAACGCATTGGAGAAGTCCGACCGCGCCAACCCCGATGTTCGTGCGCGGATATATCAGTCTGCTCGCCAGGCCCTTGAATCTGGAATGGCCAAACAGGGCGTGACCGATAGTCAGGTCGTGACCGTCCAGCGACAGCGCCTGGAGTTGAAGATCCGGGAGATCGAAGGGGAAGAGCGCAGCCGCGCTCCCGCCACCGCTCCCCCGGTTCATCAGCCAACGGTTGTTTCTCAACCGCCGCGGCTTGCACCACAGCCGCAGCATGCACCTGCAGATGCCTTTCTTTTAGGGGGGGCGGTGCGGGACGATCCGCGAGTTGACGAACCGGCGCAGAGGGACGATCCGTCGGCCTTGGGATCGTTGCGAGCGGAGAGGCGAGACGACGCGATCCCTGCGGACGTGCCTCCTGTCGGTTTTCCCCCAGCAGCCGGCCAAAAAAGAAAGCGCTCGCGGCGAGGCGAGGCTAGCCTCTTGGATGCGCGACCGGAGCGCTCTGCAAAGCCTCGTCGTCGGCGCAGCGTTTGGTCTCGCCTTGCCGCCTGGCTTGTCTTCTTCGCCGTGATCGGCGCCGCTGTCTGGTGGGCCTACTCCTCCGGCCTGGTCCATCAGTCCATGGAGCAGGCGATCGAAGCGGCTAGCCAGTCTTCGCTGAACCAGCAGAATGGGCAGGGCCTGGGGCCTCAGGTTGGTTTTTCGGAGGACTGGGTAACCGTTTTCGACGGCACCGATGTGAGCGCTGTTCAGGCTTCCGGGTCAGCGAGGGTGGAACCGGTCGAGACTGCAAGCGGCCCGGCGCTGCACCTGGCATCGACCGCTGGCGCTGGGGGAGATATCTCGCTCGCAATTCCTGCAGAGATTCTGAGGCAACTTGCGGGCAAGACATCCACGATCGCGCTGACTGCGCAGTCAGGTGCCGACGCCGCGGTGGAGTTCTCTGTCAGCTGCGACTTCGGCAGTCTTGGAAACTGCTCCCGCCACCGGTTCACGGCGCACCAGGAGAAGGCCGACTCGCTTTTCCGCGTTGCGTTAGACCAGTCCAGCGGTCCTGAAACCTCCGGTCGCTTGTTGCTAAGCACGAGCATTGCAGGCGACCGCAACGAGATCTTCCTCTTTGCCGTGCGGGTTCTGCCCGGCCAATGATGAGTTGATCAGCGACCAAAATTCGGACCATTGCCCAGGATCTTGTGGTCGATGTCGCCGATTGCTGCGCGGTCGCGGCCCTCGTAGTCTATCGAGAGCAACAGGTGGCGGATGACGTTGATGCGAGCACGCCGTTTGTCGTTCGCCCTGACGACTGTCCAGGGCGCGTGATCAGTGTGGGTCCTCTCCATCATGCGGTCACGGGCGTGGGTAAATTCATCCCATTTCGTCAGCGCGGCAATATCCATCGGCGACAGTTTCCAGATCTTTAGCGGGTCGTGCCGCCGGTCGTGGAAGCGCTTCAACTGCATCTCCTGGCCGATATTCAGCCAGAACTTGAAAAAGTAGATGCCGTCGTCAACGATCATCTGTTCCAGGCGCGGTGCCTCGCGGAGGAAGCTGCCGCACTGTTCGGGCGAGCAGAAGCCCATCACCGGCTCGACCACCCCGCGATTATACCAGGATCGATCGAAAAGCACGATCTCGCCGGCCGCCGGAAAGTGCTCCACATAACGCTGAAAATACCATTGGCCCGCCTCTGTCTCGCTTGGTTTGGAGAGCGCCACGACATGCGCCGACCGCGGATTGAGGTAGGCGCGGATGGAGAAGATCGTGCCGCCCTTGCCCGCTGCGTCGCGGCCCTCGAACAACGCCATCAGCCGCTTGCCGCTCGAGTTAAGCCAGAACTGCAGCTTGACCAACTCTATCTGCAAGGCCTCGAGGGTCTTGCCGTACTCGTCCTTGTTCATCTTGTCGTCATAAGGATAATCGCCTGATGCCAGCGCTTCCTCTTTCACCCAATCTGGCAGCTTCGGCTCGTCAATATCGAAGGCGCGCCTGCGTCCATCGATCTCCAGTTCCACCGTCCGATCCTGCTTTTTGCTGCTCATTGTGACAGACTCCTTCAACTTGAGGCCCGGACGAAACGTGCGGGAGAGGGCAAGAGATCATAAATATGATTTCTCCATTGGGCGTGGATGTATATCTGTCATCAAATCCGGCTAGAGCCGGATCTGAGGGTCGGGAGGCGATTCATTCATGGGTCTGGAGTGGGGGAGCTGGTTGAACAAGCGGTTTGGGCGCGCCTGGCCGCTGCTTGTTGCGCTCTCGCTCGTGGGCTTGCTCGCAGTCCTTTCTGGCGTTCCTATCTGGCAGGTAGCCCTGGCGTGGTTCGTGCTTGCCGGACTGACCTTGGTTACCGACCGCGACTCTGACCCAGTGGCGGTGCCTGCAGTAGCCGAAGAGCCCGCCGCGCATGATCCGCTTGTTGAGATTTCGGCGACCCTCGAGGCCATGGCAACATCGGCACTCCTGCTCGATTCCGAAGCCAATGTCGTTTTCCAGAACGGGGCGTCCGAGCGTCTGACGGGAGCCGTGCCGCTGGGAACTCATGTGTCTGCGCGGCTGCGCTCTCCGGCGATCCTCGACATGGTGCGTGAGACCCTCGCGACCGGCAACCCGAACCAGGTCGAGCATGCGGAACGTCTTCCCTCGCAACAGGTCTATCTCGTGCGCATTGCGCCGATTTACTTGCACCGTCGCGACAAGCAGGGACAACTCTATCTGCTCTGCTTCCGTGATATCTCGGAACTGCGCCGTCTGGATCAGATGCGCAGCGATTTTGTTGCGAACGCGAGTCATGAACTACGAACGCCACTTGCGTCCCTGCGCGGCTTTATCGAGACGCTGCAAGGACCGGCTAAGTCGGATCCGAAAGCACAGGAACGTTTTCTGTCCATCATGCTCGACCAGGCCACGCGCATGAGCCGACTGGTTGACGACCTGCTTTCGCTTTCGCGTCTTGAACTGAGGGCAAATGTCGCGCCGGAGGGGAAGGTTGATCTGGTGCCGCTGCTTTCCCATGTCCGGGATTCTCTCGTCCCTCTGGCTCAGGATCTCGGCGTCGCAATCAATCTTCATCTTCCCCCGTCGCCTGTAGAAGTGACGGGTGAGCGGGACGAACTGGTGCAGGTTTTCGAGAACCTGGTGGAGAACGCCTGTAAATACGGTCAGGAGGGAGAGCGGGTCGAAGTGTATCTCAAGCCGGGGGATGCCGGCTCCGTCGAGGTGACGATCGAGGATTTCGGCCCAGGCATTCCTTCAGACCACGTTCCGCGGCTGACGGAGCGTTTTTACCGCGTCAGCGTGGCTGATAGCCGTTCGAAGAAAGGCACGGGACTGGGATTGGCGATTGTGAAGCACATTCTCACCCGCCACCGGGCACGCCTGATCGTGACATCCGAGGTTGGAATGGGAAGCCGGTTTACCGTCCGCTTCTGACAAAGGAGCCCAAGTCTCGTGCGTTATTGCGCAACATCCCGCTTCCGACCGAGCGGCATCAGGACGTCCACCCGAACCTGTATGAGCGTCGGGCTTAACCGTGTGCTACGCACAAAAAAAGCGGGCCTGGGCCCGCCTCTTCCAGATCGTGCCGCGTTAAGCGCGGGCTGCTGCCGCTCTGCGGCGCTCGGCCACTGGCTGGTAAGCCAGCTTGGCATGATAGCCGCAATACGGCGAGGCATCGGATGCGTCGACACCGCAGAAATGAAAGTCGTCCTTCAGCGGATCGCCAACAGGCCACTTGCAGGTCCGTTCGGTGAGATCGGTCAGGGAAAGTTTGCGCGAGATCGGCACAACCACATTGCCTGACGGCACGTACGTCATCTCCTGGATGGTATCCAGTTCGCCTTCTTCTTTCAAAGCCGTGGCGCCCATGGTGCGGGGAACGCTGCGGGTCGCAACCCGCGCCGGGTAGTTGGCCGGGCGTGCCGGTGCGGCAACACGCTTGGTGTTGCGTGCGGCGGCCGGGGTTCCACCAGCTTTGGCGCGACCGGGCAGGTTAAGCCGGTGCACCTTGCCGATCACGGCATTGCGGCTCACGCCACCCAGTTGTGCTGCGATCTGACTGGCGCTCAGGCCTTCGGCCCACAGTCTCTTCAGTCTTTCGACGCGCTCATCCGTCCAGTTCATGCCCGTTCTCCGCCTTTCGAACGTAATCCGGCATGCAGAATCCCTCACCGTTGGCGCGAATGACATTTCGCGCCAGCCACTATATCTAGGCTTTAGGTGACTAGTTCCGCCGCATGCAGTCTAGTTGTTGATCGCAAACTACTGGTCGGCAGACTCTGTGGCAAGAGTCGGTGGAATCGCCGGGAATCGAATTCTCGGTTTTCCCCAACTTGCTTCTCCAGCGAGTCATTTTTGTCACAACCGAGCTACCCGCCAGATATGCCGGATTTATTGACATGCCGGGTCGAAATAGGGATAGTGCCGGCGCCGCCCTCAGGGCGGCATTTTTGATTTGCCAGCCGTTGGCTGGCCGTGTCGCCTAAGGAGCCCGCCGCTATGGCTGAACCAGCGCTGTACGAGACCTATAACCGGGTGCCGCTTCGGTTCGAGCGCGGGGAGGGCGTATGGCTGACGGCGGAAAACGGTGAGCGCTACATGGATTTCGCTGCGGGCATCGCAGTCAACTCGCTGGGTCACGCTCATCCGCATCTGGTTGCAGCACTGAAGGAACAAGCCGACAAGCTGTGGCATCTTTCCAACCTTTATGACGTCCCTGGCCAGGAGCGCCTCGCACGTCGTCTTGCGGAAGCAACCTTCGCCGATCGCGTCTTCTTCACCAATTCCGGCGCAGAAGCGCTGGAAGCCGCCATCAAGACGGCGCGCCGCTACCAGTACTCGAAGGGCCATCCTGAGCGCTTCCACATCATCACCTTTGAAGGCGCGTTTCACGGCCGCACGCTCGCGACGATCGCTGCCGGAGGGCAGGCTAAATATCTGGAAGGCTTCGGCCCGAAGGTCCAGGGCTTCGACCAGGTGCCGTTCGGCGACCTCGACGCTGTCAAGGCGGCGATTACCGAAGCAACGGCAGCGATCCTGATTGAGCCCATTCAGGGCGAGGGTGGCCTGCGGCTTGTATCAAAGGAGCTTCTTCGCGCGCTGCGCCAGTTGTGTGACGAACACGGCCTGTTGTTGATCTTGGACGAGGTGCAGTCGGGAGTTGGCCGTACCGGAAAACTCTTTGCTCATGAATGGGCAGGCGTAACGCCAGACATCATGGCGGTTGCCAAAGGGATCGGCGGCGGCTTCCCGCTTGGCGCCTGCCTTGCCACGGAAGAGGCCGCAAGTGGCATGAAGCCAGGCACGCACGGCACCACCTATGGCGGCAATCCGCTCGCAATGGCGGTCGGCAACGCCGTTCTCGACGTCGTGCTTGCCGATGGCTTCCTCGACCACGTGCGCGATGTCGCTCTCGTCTTCCGTCAGGGGCTCGAAGGTTTGAAGGATCGTTTTCCCGATGTGATCGAGGAAATCCGCGGTGAAGGCCTGATGCTGGGCATCAGGGCCAAGGTGATGAACACAGACCTTCTGATGGCCATGCGCGAGGAGCACCTGCTTGCCGTTCCGGCAGGCGACAACGTCATTCGGCTTCTGCCGCCGCTGACCGTCACCGCCGAAGAAGCCCGTGATGGCATTGCCCGCATCGAGCGCGCGGCGCAAAAGCTTGGCAAGTCTGACCTGAAGAAAACCGCGTAAGGAGTGGAGGGCCTCGAGCTCTCGTCAATCGACATGGCATCACCGAAGCATTTTCTCGATATCTCTGCCGTCTCTGCCCCGGATCTGCGGGCCATCCTGGAGGATGCCAAGACACGCAAGCAGGCGACGAAGGCCGGCACGGCGGACAAGCCGCTTGCAGGCAAGATGCTGGCGATGATCTTCGAAAAGCCGTCGACGCGCACCCGCGTCTCGTTTGACGTTGGCATGCGCCAACTCGGAGGAGAAACCCTCTTCCTGTCGGGAACGGAAATGCAACTCGGTCGAGCTGAAACCATCGGCGATACGGCCCGCGTCCTGTCCCGCTATGTCGATGCCATCATGATCCGCACCACCGACCATTCCCGGATGCTCGAAATGGCCGAGCACGCCACGGTGCCGGTCATCAATGCGCTGACGGACGATACGCATCCCTGCCAGATCATGGCAGACATCATGACCTTCGAAGAGCATCGCGGTCCCGTCAAGGGCAAGACGATCGCCTGGACGGGGGACGGCAACAACGTGCTCCATTCCCTTGTCGAGGGGGCAGCACGCTTCGGCTACCGGATGAATATGGCGGTGCCCATGGGGTCGGAGCCAGCCGACAAGTTTCTCAACTGGGCCCGCAACAATGGCGGCGACATCATGCTATGCCATGATGCGGAACGTGCAGTTGCAGACGCCGATTGCATCGTAACAGATACCTGGGTCTCGATGAACCAGGAGCACAAGGCGCGCGGCCACAACATCTTTCAGCCCTATCAGGTGAATGCTCAACTGATGAAGCAGGCAGCCAAGGATGCGCTCTTCATGCACTGCCTGCCGGCACACCGCGGAGAGGAGGTCACCGATGAGGTGATCGATGGCCCGCAGTCAGTGGTGTTCGACGAGGCGGAAAACCGGCTGCACGCCCAGAAGGCGATCCTCGCCTGGTGCTTCGGCGCCGTCTGACCAGAGGCTTGATTTCGGCGAAAATCGATCCCATCTCTCGACTTTCGTTAGCGCCGCCCAGAACCAGCGGCGCCTCACACACATCGCCGACCTGTTTTTGTGCCGCAGCGGTTCCGCCCGGGGCCGCGCATGTATAGAAGCTGACCACTCGGCGCGAAGGAGCAAGCCATGGCGGAAGCTACCGTTGAACTGAACGAACTCGATTTCGCGGGTGATGATCGGGTCGTCCCCTTTCAGGTGGAAGGTTTGGATGTGCGTGGCCGCGCCGTCCAGCTGGGTCCGCTTCTGAACTCCATCCTGGGCCGCCATGACTATCCGGCGCCGGTCGCGCGTCTGCTTGCCGAAGCCATTGTCCTGACGGCGCTTCTTGGTACTTCCTTGAAGTTCGAAGGCAAGTTTACGGTGCAAACGAAGGGCGATGGACCGGTTGACCTTCTGGTTGCCGATTTCGCCACACCCAACAGTCTGCGCGCCTATGCCCGCTATGACGAGGAGGCACTGGCTGAAGCGGTGCGCCAGGGTCACACGTCGCCGCCGGAACTGCTGGGTAGTGGGGTTCTTGCCTTCACCATTGATCACGGCCGCAACATGCAGCCCTATCAGGGGATTGTTCCGCTGGACGGTTCATCCTTGGAGGATATTGCCGAGGTCTATTTTCGCCAGTCCGAACAAATTCCGACCAAGGTTCGCCTGGGTGTCGCCGAACTGTTGGATCGTGATGCGGAAGGGAAACCGCGCCACAACTGGCGCGCTGGCGGACTTGTCGCGCAATTCCTGCCCGAAGCTCCGGAGCGGATGCGCCAGCCGGATCTGCACGGCGGTGATGGAGACGAGCGCGACCAAGATCACAGCTGCGACGATGCATGGTCGGAAGCCCGGATGATGGTGGAAACGATCGATATGGACGAGTTGACGGATCCCCAGGTTCCGATCGAGCGGCTGTTGTTTCGCCTGTTCCACGAAAGAGGTGTGCGGGTCTATCAGCCGCAGACGGTTGCCGATCAGTGCAGTTGCTCGCGCGAGAAGATCAAGAGCGTGCTTGATGGCTTCAGCGCCGATGACATCGAGGCAAGTCAGGAGGACGGGGAAATCGCGGTCACCTGCGAGTTTTGCTCCACGACCTACAAATACAAGGCGGAAGAGTTCACTCCGGCCTGATCCAAGACCGGCGGTCTGATCGTCCTTAGTTCAGCACGCGAAGCAGGCCTGGTGAATCGAGGGAGAAGGCGGGGATTTCGATGTCGAAGACCTCGCCTTCGTCCGATTGCATCCGATAGTGCCCGAACATCACCCCAGAAGGTGTGTCCAGCGGGCAGCCGGAGGAGTATTCGTAAGTGTCGCCCGGCTGAAGCCGCGGCTGTTCTCCCACGACGCCAGGGCCCTCGACCTCGTCGACAAGTCCGTTCTGGTCGGTGATGTTCCAGTAGCGGTGCATCAGACGCACGGTCAGATCCGAGTGGTTCTCGATGACGATGTGGTAGCCCCAGACGTAGCGGCTATCTTCCGGGCAGGATTGCTCCTCCAGGTAGAAGGGTTCCACGATGACTTCGATGTCTCTGGTGCGAGCCCGATACATAACGCGGCACTTCTCTGTGATCTGCCTTGGGTATCGTACAGCTTACGGCACCCGTCAAGGAAACGGGAGCCCCAGCGCAGCCAGAAACCGTCCTGTTCTGGTGCATTCGGCGGTTAAGCCTAACGGGAAACGTTAATGCTGCGCCGGTCGTTTATCAGGCGGGCACCTGCGCCAGTGCGCGAGCGAAGTCCTCCAGCAGGTCATCGGTATCCTCAATCCCTGCCGAAAGCCGCAGCGTGCCCGCCGAGATGCCGAGCTCTGCCCGCGCCTCATCCGTCAGGTTCTTGTGCGTTGTCGTTGCCGGATGCGTGATGAGGCTCTTTGCGTCGCCGAGATTGTTGGAGATCTTGACCACCTCCAGCGCATTTTGCAGCGCAAAGGCCGCCTGCTTGCCGCCTTTCAGTTCAAGGCAGACAAGGGTCGAGCCGCCTGTCATCTGCTTGGCGATGATATCCGCCTGCGGATGGTCTGCCCGTCCCGGATAAATGACCCGCGCCACCTTCTTCTGGTCGGCCAGGAAATCTGCGATCTTCGCCGCGTCCTTGACGCC
>CAYNED010000093.1:0-9532 GCA_964396135.1 uncultured Neorhizobium sp. | reverse complement strand
CAGGCGCGACCAACGCCTCTGCGGGTTTGCATATTGCCAAGCAGGATTCCATTCCGATGATCCTCTTCATCGGGCAAGTCGGCCGCGACATGAAAGAACGGGAGGCATTCCAGGAGGTCGAATATCGCCGTGCCTTCACGGAATTCGCCAAATGGGTGGGAGAGATCGACGACGCACGACGGATTCCGGAATTCGTCACCCGCGCCTTCGCAGTCGCCACATCCGGCCGACCCGGACCAGTGGTCCTGACGCTGCCGGAGGACATGCTGATCGACGAGGTCGAGGCACCGGCAGCACAGACCTACATGCCTGTTGAAGCTCACCCCGGCCCGAGCCAGATGCAGGCGCTGGAAACCATGCTGAAGCAGGCGCAGCGGCCGATGTTCATCCTTGGCGGAACCCGCTGGAGCGAACAGGCAGTGGCCGACATCCAGGCGTTCGCCAGCCGGTTCAAGGTGCCGGTTGGCTGTTCCTTCCGACGCCAGATGCTGTTTGACCATCTCCATCCCTCATATGCCGGAGACGTTGGCATTGGCATCAACCCGGCACTAGCCAAGGAGATCAAAGAGTCTGATCTTCTGGTCCTTATCGGTGCGCGCATGTCGGAGATGCCTTCATCCGGCTATACGCTGATCGACATCCCCTATCCCGCGCAGAAGCTCGTTCATGTGTTCCCTGATCCGGAAGAATTGGGACGTATGTACCGTCCCGATCTTGCGATTTGCGCCGCACCTGCAGAATTTGCCGCGGCTCTGAAGCAACTGGAGCCACCTGCGGCGCCACTGTGGGCGGAGCGGAAGTCCGCCATGCACGATGCCTATCTGAAATGGTCGACGCCGCCGCAGACCGGACCCGGCAACGTACAGATGGGCCCGATCATGGACTGGATCGAGGCCAACACGGCAGACGACACCATCTTCTGCAACGGCGCCGGAAACTATGCGACATGGGTGCATCGCTTCCACCGCTTCCGCAAGTACAACACCCAGGCCGCCCCGACATCCGGATCGATGGGCTATGGCCTTCCCGCGGCAGTGGCAGCCAAGCAGTTGTTTCCCGAGCGTGAAGTCATCTGCTTTGCCGGCGACGGCTGCTTCATGATGCACGGCCAGGAGTTCATCACCGCCGTTCGCTACGGTCTGCCGATTATAACGGTGCTGGTCAACAACGGTACCTACGGCACGATTCGGATGCATCAGGAGCGGGAATATCCTGGCCGCGTCAGCGCCACTGACCTGGTCAATCCGGATTTCGTTGCCTTCGCGAAGGCCTATGGCGGACACGGCGAACTGGTCGAGAAGACGGCAGACTTTGCCGCCGCCTTCGAACGTGCCCGGGCAAGCGGTAAGCCTGCCATCATCGAAGTGAAGCTCGATCCAGAGGCAATCACGCCAACCCGCACGCTGACGCAGATCCGCGAGAAGGCTTAAGCTACGCAATCTCGTCAAGACAAAAAAGCCGACGCATCAGTGCGATGCGTCGGCTTTTTGATTCGAACTGTCAGTCGATCAGATTGCTGCGGTGACGGTGAATTCCACCTTGTACTTGGGCGCCGCGAGCTTGGCCTCGCTGGTCGCACGTGCCGGCGTGTTGGCCGGATCGATCCAAGCTTCCCATGCGGCGTTCATCTCGGAGAAGTAGGACATGTCGGAAAGGTAGATCAGCGTCTGCAGGATCTTTGACTTGTCACTGCCTGCGGCTGCGAGCAGGCGATCGACCTCGCGCAGTGCATACTCGCACTGTTCCTTGACCGTTTCACCCTCGCCGACTTGGCCGGACAGATAGACCGTGTTGCCGTGGACGACGGCGCCGCTCATGCGGGCGCCGGTTTCAATGCGCTTGATGCTCATAAATGCTCCTGGAAATGTTGCGAGCTTCGGAAAAGATGGCCGGTCACCCGGCCGCGGAAGCGTTAGCCGCGCAGATGCTGGCTCTTTTCATAGATTGCCGTCGAGCGTGCACCAGACCGGCAGTAGCCAAGCATCGGGCGTGGCAGCTCGTCCAGCGCGTCGACCATGCCACTCACAGCGTCAGCATCAACGCCCATGCGGCCGACCGGGACGTGCTTGATCTCGAGACCAAGTTCTTGTGCCTTCGCAGCGATCTCCGCAAAATTCGGCTGACCCGGCTCTTCCTCGTCTGGACGATTGCAGACGATCGACTTGAACCCCATCGCCTTGATCTGATCCAGATCCTCCGCGGTGATCTGACCGGCGACGGCGTATTCGTCATTGATCTGTCGGATGTCCATGGCAATTCCTCCGGCTGGGACGTGGCACCTGCATTACGCTGCCACCGCTAGAGCGTCAATCGACGCGGCATCAGCTGAACGAGAAGCGCAGCGCGTAGTCGATGCTTTCGCCGGGCTTCAACGGCTTCAACTCACCCTTCTCCGCCAGTTCCTTTCGGCTGACCCAGCGATGGGAGACGGGCTCGATCCCCAGCACATGCGCCGGAGCTTCCTGATTTCGCCAGACCTGCAGATGCGGAAGCGTGTCTGTCCGAAACTTCACCTTCAGCGTTGCGCCACCGATTGCAGCGATCGGTCCAAGGCTCACCGCCGCCCAGCCGCTGTCATCCGTCGCTGCAGGCACACAGAACACCCCACCAGGGTCCTCCCCGAAGTTCCAGGGTAGGCTGCCGTTCTCCAGCATCTTGCCGTTCAGCTTCACCTCGCTGTCAAACAGCCAGGCGCCGATGTTCATGTGATACATATGGACCGCCGGGAAGGCCTTGGTGCCGGTGTTGGTCACCGTATCGAACAGACAGACTTCGCCGCTCTCCCCGTTGATGCGCCAGTGACGCTCCAGCAGTGCCCGCCCGCCATCGGCGAGTTCGACCGGAACCTTGGCACGGCATTCGGCGCCTCCGTCCTGCACATCCCAGAAAAGAAGCTCGGCAGGATGGGAGGAGAAGGACCCATGCAGCGGATAGCTCTTGCCCTCGCGACGCCCAGGGATGGGTTCCGGATGACGGATATGATCAGGCCCGCAGGTAAACAGAAAGCCTTCCAACGAGTGATCGATCCGCGGATCACCATCGTTAGGGATCGCGCGGCCCGGTGCGATATCCACCTCGCCAACGAAGCAGGAGCCGATATCCAGGACCGAGGTTTCGTCCAGGAAGAGGCGCGGTCCGACGGCGGCAGAAAAAGCTTTCATTTCAGATCCTCACTCCATGGACGACTCTGTTATCAGAAGGTGGAGAGAAATTAACGGCGCGTTCATCACGAATTCACCTTTTTCACACTAGCGTCAAAATTAGCTTGTCTGTGGCGGCTGATGCACGCGCGGAACGTTTAGCTGTTTCGGCAATTTCATCCATGTTCAACAAGAAGGTCGATAGCAACGTGAAACGGCTTCTCACCGCTGGTCTCGGACTTGCCTTCCTGGCGACCTATGGCGCCTCGGCAGTTTCGGCCCAGTCGATCTATGATCCCTATGCGTCCGACACCATGCTGGTGGCGCCGGACGGGGCTATACTGGATTATATACCCGAGCAGGGCGACGTGGTGATCAGCCGCGACCGTGCCGGGCGCCGCATCCTGATTGACCGTTACGGCAACGTCGTGGCGACCGAAATGCGCAATGATGGCTATGCGCCCCGCGGCGTCGACCAATATCCGCCACGACCGGGCGGCTATCGGGAACACCGGGACAGTGCCGGCTACAGAGATTACCGCGAGTATCGACCCGGCGAGCCTGGCGCTGTCACAGGTTCGATCCCGGGCGCCGGTTCCATCACGCGCCTGCCGCTCGACGAGCAGCCCTTTCCTGAGGAGCGCCAGCCAGACGAGGACTACGCTTCGATCGAACGCGAGGGGCAGCCGCTCCCACAAATGGAGCCGGAAAAGCCAATCACTGCGGTCACCAAGAAGCCGGAGGCGGAGATTGCAGCGCTGCAAGTTTTCCTTGATCGTGAGGGCATCTCGCCAGGCGTAATCGACGGCCGTCTCGGCGACAACGTCAACAAGGCGATCGCTGCGTGGCAGGAGATGACGGGTGAAACACTCGACCCCAACAACTCCGAAGACATCATGCAGCGCCTGAGCTATTCCGGCGGTCTTCCCATCGTGGACTATACGATCACGGCTGCCGATGCGGCAGGCCCGTTCGTTGCCTCGATCCCGGATGACTACTCCGAAAAGGCGCAGCTTCCTGCCATGGCCTATACCTCCACCAGTGAAAAGCTGGCGGAACAATTTCACATGGACGAGAACTACCTGAAGTCGCTGAACCCCGGCGTTGACTTCTCGATCCCCGGCCAGACGATCAAGGTGATTAACCCGGGCCAGGCGAAGGCCGGCGCGGTGACCCGCATTGTGGCCGACAAGAGCAAGGAGCAGGTCTTGGCCTATGGTGACGACGGGAAGCTCATCGCGGCCTATCCCGCCACCATCGGCTCGACGGCGACGCCCTCGCCTTCCGGCTCGCATACCGTTACGCGCATCGCCCTCAATCCGGGCTACACCTACAACCCGAAGATCAACTTCAAGCAGGGCAATAACGACAAGATACTGGAGATCCCGCCTGGCCCAAATGGTCCTGTCGGGACAGTCTGGATCGCCCTGTCGAAGCCAACTTACGGGATCCATGGTACGCCAGAACCATCAAAGATCGGCAAAACCAACAGCAATGGCTGTATCCGTCTCACCAACTGGGACGCCACGGAACTGGCCAAGATGGTGAAGCCCGGCACAACGGTGGAATTCATCGAATAACAAAAAAGGCGCCTCCGGGCGCCTTTTCCTTATCCGGATCGTTGCGTCCTACGCCGCATGACGCCCGAACGGAAAGACCCGAAGACGCGGCGAACGGATGACCTGGGCGGGCATCAAGCGCATGACTTCGCCGGCAAATGCAGCCGCATTTTCCTTTGCCTTGTCTACGTTACTGACCTTGGCTGCGTCCAGCGTATGAAGCGTGCCGCCAACCTCGAAAAGCTCCTTGAACGCGTTACGCTCGCCGATCGGCGTGTTCAAAACGTTGACGCCGCGGGCGGCCAGCAGACCCTTGATCATCAGCAGGGCTTTGGTGGTCACCATGGAGGTGACGCGGGTCAGAACAACAGAATGCGCAACCGTGACGTTTGCCTTCTCCTTCATCAGCGTGAGCAGGTCGAGGATCTGGGCTGCCCCTTTCGCGTCCATGGCCGATCCTTGGACGGGTATCATCACATGATCGGAGAGAGCGATAGCCGTGGTGACGAGCGCATCCTTGGCACCGGCAAGATCGATTATGAAAAAGTCTGTCTGCGCAGCCATCTCGCGCAAATGACCCTGCAGCGAGGCAACTGAGGCCTCGGATATGACTTGGAGATTGCGGATAGGACCCGAGATTTCTGCCCATTGGGTGATCCAGTGCTGCGGATCACAATCAATGATCGCAATCCGATACCCTTGATGAGCGAGTTCTGTCGCAAGCAGCAGCGCGGCGGTGGTCTTTCCGGCTCCGCCCTTGGCATTGGCAAATGAAATTACGGGCATTCTCTGTCCTCAGGAGGGTATGAGCCGCATCGCTCTAGGCCGCACCGCCGAAGCATGGTGCATTGGCCGCATCCTGCTTAATCATGGTTAACGAAGTCTAAATTTAGCGACCCCGGATATAGCCCACAATGATTTGTCATGGGCGCACAGAAAAGCCCCGGGGCAAGGCTCCGGGGCTAGTGAGACCGATTAACTGACGGATCAGAAGCAGTCGCGGAACAGCTGCGTCGTGTTCTCCAGCGTCATCGGCACCGGATTTCCGCCGCAGCTCGGATCCTCGATCGCCATGGCAGCCAGCTCATCGATTCGATCGGAAGCGATGCCCATCGCGCTGAGGTTTTCGGGAACAGCCAGTTCCGCCCGCAGCGACAGGACATAGTCGTAGAAGCCGTCGAAGCCGCCGCTGATACCGAGATATGCGGCCGCACGCTCGATCTTCTCCTCAATCGCGGAGCGGTTGAAGCGCAGCACCGGCGGCATGACAACCGCGTTCGTCATCCCGTGATGCGTGTTGTAGACGGCGCCGATCGGGTGCGAGAGCGAATGGATTGCACCGAGCCCCTTCTGGAAGGCAACCGCCCCCATGGCGGCAGCCGCCATCATGTTCGTACGGGCCTCAATGTCGGTCCCATCCTTATAGGCGCGTGGCAGGAATTCCTTGACCAGACGCATGCCCTCAAGCGCAATCCCGTGGCTCATCGGATGGTAGAAGGGCGACGAATAGGCTTCGAGGCAGTGCGCGAACGCGTCCATGCCGGTGCCGGCGGTGATCATCTTCGGCATGCCGACCGTCAGTTCCGGATCGGCGATCACCACGCCGGGCAGGAACTTCGGGTGGAAGATGATCTTCTTCACATGGGTCTCAGAATTGGTGATCACCGAGGCGCGACCGACTTCCGAACCGGTTCCTGCGGTCGTCGGCACCGCGACAATCGGTGCAATGCCCTCGGTGCTGGCCCGCGTCCACCAGTCGCCGATATCCTCGAAATCCCAGACGGGCCGCGTCTGGCCGACCATGAAGGCGACCGCCTTGCCAAGATCCAAGCCCGAGCCGCCACCGAAAGCGACGACGCCATCGTGCCCGCCATCCCGGAACGCTTTGACGCCTGCTTCCAGGTTCTTCTCGTTCGGATTTGGGTCGACATCGGCGAAGATCGCACGACCGAGGCCCGCCTCCTCCAGTACATCCAGCGCATGGCCAGTGATCGCCATCGGCGCAAGTCCCCGGTCAGTGACCAGAAGCGGCTTCTTCATGCCGAGCGACTTGCAGGCGTCCGCCAGTTCCTTGATCCGGCCACGGCCGAGCTTGACGGCGGTCGGATAGCTCCAGTTCGCGACGATGTTCATTTCGTGACTTTCTTCAGATGGTAGGACTTAGGTCTTGTCAGATTGTGGAAGCCGAGGACGGAGAGCGAGCCGCCACGGCCCGTCTCCTTGACGCCGGTCCAGCAGAGCGCCGGGTCGAGATAATCGGCCCGGTTCATGAACACGGTACCGGTCTCGATCTCGCGGCCGATGCGGCCTGCCCGCTCCGAGTCCGGCGTCCAGAGCGAAGCTGTGAGGCCGTACTTGCTGTCGTTCATCAGGGCGATGGCTTCATCATCGCTCTTCACCTTCATGATGCCCACCGCGGGGCCGAAGGTCTCTTCAGTCATGAACGACATGGAGTGATCGACATCCACCAGAACCTGCGGCGCAAGATAGGCGCCGCCGTCGTCGGCCGGGAAGAGCTTTGGATCGACCAGCGCCTTCGCGCCACGCGAAACGGCATCCGCCACCTGCTCGCGCACCACCTTGGCGAAGCGCTTATTTGCCATGGGTCCGAGCGTCGTTTCCTGCTCCAGCGGATTGCCGAGCTTGTAGTTGGAGACCCAAGCCACCGACTTTTCCACGAACTGGTCGTAGAGCGACTCGTGGACATAGATGCGCTCGATGCCGCAGCAGCACTGGCCGGAATTATAGGTCGCGCCGTCCATCAGCGTGTCGACGGCTGCATCGAGGTCTGCGTCTTCCATCACATAGCCGGGATCCTTGCCCCCGAGCTCCAGCCCAAGACCGGTGAAGGTGCCTGCCGCTGCGCGTTCGATGGAGCGACCGCCTTCAACCGAGCCCGTGAAGTTGACGAAGTTGAACTTGCTGGCTGCGATGAGGGCAGAGGTCGTGCCATGATCGAGGAAGAGGTTGACGAAGACGTCCTCCGGCACGCCCGCCTCAATGAAGCCGCGAACCAGCCGCTCGCCGACCAGCAGCGTCTGCGACGCGTGCTTGATGACCACCGAATTGCCAGCCATCAGCGCTGGAGCCACGGTGTTGATCGCCGTCATGTACGGGTAGTTCCACGGGGCGATGACGAAGACGACGCCGTGCGGCTCGCGCTCGATGCGGCGTTCGAAGCTCGCGCTTTCCTCCATCACCATCGGCGCCAGCGCATCGGCGGCAATCGAGGCGACATAGTTGGAGCGCTCGTTGAACCCCTTGAACTCACCGCCATAGCGCACCGGACGGCCCATCATCCAGGCAAGTTCCGGCACCACTTCGTCGGCCATTTCGTTGAGGCGGGCAACACCCTTGAGGACGAGTTGCACGCGCTCCTCGAGCGGGCGCTTGGCCCAGGCCTTTTGCGCCTTTCGGGCTCGCTCGACGGCTGCCGAAGCCTCCTCGAAGCTCATGGCCTGCCTTTCGGCATAGACCGAACCATCGATAGGCGAGATACATTGGATCATGGTCATGATCGCATTTCCTGTCGTTTATGATCTTGTGGGACGAGCACTAGGCCCTTTCGAAGCCGCGCGCCACTTCCCAATCGGTGATGCGACGATCGTACTCTTCCTGCTCCCATTGCGCCGCCCGCGTATAGTGGTCGATGACCTCGTCACCGAAGGCGGAGCGCAGCATGGCAGAGCCTGACATCAGGGCCGTCGCGTCGCGTAGCGTGTGTGGAATCTCGCGGATGTCCTTGCCGCCATAGGCATCACCCTCGAAGGCCGGCTCGAGAGCCATCTTCTTCTCGATGCCGTCGATGCCGGCTGCGAGAAGTGCAGCCATGGCGAGATAGGGATTGAGATCGGAGCCGCCAACGCGGCATTCTATGCGAATGCCCTTGGTGCCGTCGCCGCAGAGGCGGTATCCAGCGGTGCGGTTATCCTTCGACCAGATGGCCTTGGTGGGCGCGAAGGTCCCGGCCATGAAGCGCTTGTAGGAGTTGATATAGGGCGCCAGGAAGTAGGTGATCTCGCCGGCATGGGCGAGCAGGCCCGCGACGTAGTGCTTCATCGTCTCCGACATGCCGTGCTCGGCATCCTTGTCGAAGAAAAGCGACGTCTTGCCATCGGCGCTCCAGAGAGATTGATGGATGTGCGAGGAGGAGCCTGCGGCGTTGTAGTTCCACTTGGCGAGGAAGGTGATGGCCTTGCCCTTCGACCAGGCGATCTCCTTGCAGGCATTCTTGATGACCACGTGGCGGTCCGCCATGGTCAGCGCATCGGCATAGCGGACATTGATCTCTTCTTGCCCGGCCGAGGCCTCGCCCTTGGAATTCTCCACGGGGATGCCGGCGGCCTGCAACCCGTTGCGGATCGCCCTCATGACGTCCTCTTCCTTGGTCGTCTGGAAGATGTGGTAGTCTTCATTATAGGCGCTGGCCGTCTTCAGCCCGCGATAACCGGCGGCATGCGCCTGCTCATAGGTCTGGTCGAACAGGAAGAACTCGAGTTCCGTCGCCATGAAGGCCTTCATGCCCATGGCTTCAAGCCGCGCGACCTGCTTCTTGAGGATGGCGCGTGGCGAATGCGGCACTTCCTCATGGGTGTGGTGGTCGAGCACGTCGCAGAGGACCAGTGCGGTTCCCTCAAGCCAGGGAATGCGCCGGAGCGTCGAGAGGTCCGGCTTCATCGTATAGTCGCCATAGCCCTTTTCCCAACTCGTCGCCTTGTAGCCGGAAATGGTTTCCATTTCCATGTCGGTGGCGAGAAGGTAGTTGCAGCTATGGGTTTCCTCATAGGCGCCTTCGACGAAGAACTGCGCCTGGAAGCGCTTGCCCATCAGGCG
>CAYNED010000092.1:0-9571 GCA_964396135.1 uncultured Neorhizobium sp. | reverse complement strand
CTGCCGTCAGGAAGGACCAGGCGGTCAGCGTCCAGGGCCGCACCCATCGCGCCCCGGCAGCGTCGATTCGTCCCTCGATCCGCGCCGCCACGGCAAACGAGAAGCACACGGAAAAGCCGACATAGCCGAGATAAAGAAGCGGCGGATGGATTGCCAGCCCCGGGTCCTGCAGCACCGGGTTCAGGTCCTGCCCTTCCGCCGGCGCCGGATTGAGGCGCAGGAACGGGTTGGAGGTGAGCAGAATGAAGAGAATGAAGGCGGCGGAGATCCAGCCCTGCACCGCGAGCACATTGGCGCGCAACGTATCGGGCAGGTTGCGCCCGAAGAACGCGACGAGGCCGCTGAAGAAGACGAGGATGAGCAGCCACAACAGCATGGAGCCCTCGTGGTTGCCCCAGACGCCGGAAAGCTTGTAGACGAGCGGCATCAGCGAGTGGGAATTCTCCCAGACATTGCGCAGCGAAAAGTCGGAAACGGCATAGGCCCAGGTCAGCGCCCCGAACGAGATCAGCACCAGCGCGAACATCGTCAGCGCAGCAACGGGAGCAAGCGCCATCATTGCCGCATCCCGTCGCCACGCGCCGATCAGGGGCACCGTCGAGACGATCAGCGCGGTGGCAAGCGAAAGAACCAGTGCGTAGTGGCCGATCTCGATGATCATTGCGTCGCTGCCTTGCCCTCTTCCTGCCAGACCCCTTGCTCCTTCAAGCGGTCGGCGACTTCCTTCGGCATGTAATTCTCATCGTGCTTGGCCAGAACGGTATCGGCAACGAAAGAATGCGTGGCCGCATCGAACGCGCCTTCCGTCACGACGCCCTGCCCTTCGCGGAAAAGGTCCGGCAGGATGCCGGTATAGCTGACTGGCACGGTGCCCGATCCATCCGTGACGGAAAAGGTCACGGTCGAACCTTCGCCACGCTTGACCGAGCCGTCCGCGACGAGCCCTCCAAGTCGAATACGCGTGCCCGGTGAAATCTCCGTCGTCGCGAGGTCTGCCGGCATGAAGAAATAGGCGACCGACTGGCTGAACGCAAACATCACCAGAAGCACCGCGGCCAGGATGAAACCCATGCCGCCGGCGATGATCGTTAGTCTTTTCTGTTTGCGTGTCATTGCGTCACTCCATCGACGGCAAGCCCAACCTCGCGCCCCAGCGCGATCAGTTGGCGTCCTTCGTCGCCCGTGGCGGGGAAGGTCCGAAGGCCCGTCTTAAGCGCTTCCGTAGCTTTTTCTTTGTCCCCGAGCACGGAATAGGAACGGATCAGCCGCAACCAGCCGTCAAGATTGTTCGGCTCCTCCTGCAGGCGCGAGGCAAGGCCATCGACCATGCCGCGGATCATTTCCTGCTGCTCGGTGCCAGACATTCCTTCGGCAGCGGCCACATCACCTGCTGAGGGGTCGCCCGGCACGTCCGCCCGCGCGGATGGCGCACCAGCGCCGCCGGTTGCGGCAATATGCTGCTGCACCAGTTCCATCCAGGGGGCATCGGCAGGCGAATCTTTCGCCAGAGCCTCGAAGGCCGCAAGCGCCTCGTCCTTCCGCCCCGCCTGCTCAAGTGCGAGAGCAAGATAGAAACGTGCCCGCGGATCGCCGGCCCCAAGGCGCAGGCTTTCTTCGAAGGCGGCGCGCGCGTCGTTCGTAACGATACCGTCGTTTGCTGCGATCAGCGTTTCACCAAGGCCGGTCAAACGATCCGGTGTCACACCAAGAAGGCGGATCGCATTGCGGTAGGCTCTTTCCGCGTCGTTGAGGCGCATCGCCCTGAAATAGATTGGCGCCAGCAGGTCCCAGCCAGAGCCATCGTTCGGGTTCTGCGCCAGGTGGCGCTCGGCCTTTGCGACCAGCAGCGCCATGTTGTTGCCAGGGTTCTCTATTCTTGCCGCAAGGGGCTGGTCAGGGAGGTCCGGGCTGCCGAGCGACAGATAGGCAGGAAGCCCCACCGCCGGCACCAGCAGCGTCACCACAACCGCAGTTAAGCTCATCTTGGAACGCGTGGCGGTCAAAGGAGCCTTGTCCGCTTCCCCGGCGGCGGCCAGCAGGCGCCGGCCAATCTCCGCCTTGGCATATTCTGCTTCCTCGCCGGTGATGAGACCATGCTCACGGTCGCGCTCCAGTTCGGCCAGCTGATCGCGATAGACCGCGACTTCACCGGCACGATCGGCGTGGGCGGGCTTTGCGCCACGTGCAAGCGTAACAAGCATGACCGCCGCCACGGCGGCCGTCAGACAGGCAAGGATGATCCACAAGAACATAAGGGTCCAATTACTTGAACCGCGCGGCCTTTCCAACTGCCGAACGGGTCATGACGCAGATTTGAGGCGTTTCGCCGCAAGGGTTTCGGCGTCCTGTCTGGGCCTTTGCCCACCTCTGAGCCATGACTTATATCAAATCGTCAGGTCAGCGGCGTCCAGGTGCCATCGGTATTGCGGCACGCTACACCGCGCGCGATCACCTCGCGCCCACCGGATGTCAGCGTGTGCTTGTACTGTCGGCAGTTCTGCGAGCCGACCTGATAAGGCGCTGCCGCAACCACCTGGCCACTCACGCCACGACCTTCCCAGGTCACCGGCTGGAAGCCCGGGGCTGCCTCCAGCGCCCGATATTCCGCCTCAAGCGCGCGCGACCGGTCACTGTTGCTGATCTCGACGCCGCTGCGAGCGACGATCCCACCCTGTAGCGCCGTGATGTACTGCGTCGATGAGGACATTCGCGAAGCCAAAACACTGCCGCCACCGCTGGATGTCGAGCATCCGGCAAGCAAACAAGCAGCCAGGAATGGCGGGACGGCAGGATGAAGACGGGTGAGGCGCATCTGTTTCATTACCGGTTGGCGAAAGATGTCTGTTCAGCGATGCCTGGGCAGCTGGACTATCCAGCCGGGCATCCTTCAAGCGATATGGCGTGTTTGCAGCGATCAGGCAACATCCTTCGTGACCGATGGCAGGATCAGCACCGCGCGAAGCCCACCGCGTGCACCGCGGCTCAGTCTGAAGGCGCCCTGGTATTCGCTGGCGATCTCGCGAACGATCGAGAGACCGAGGCCTGCGCCGGGTCGGCTTTCGTCAAGCCGCCGACCGCGCTTCATGGCCTCGTCCGCCTGCTCCGGACTCAGTCCGGGCCCGTCATCCTCCACCGCCACCTCCAGCCAGGTTCGGCGAACTCCATCGCCGGTGTCCCCTTCGGGCGGCTCGGCCGTTGCGACCGCACTCAGCCAGACACCCTTCGTGCTGAAACGCGCGGCGTTTTCCAGGAGGTTGCCGACCGTCTCCTCGACATCCTGCTGCTCCATGGCCAGCGTCACGCCGGGCGCCACCTGAAGGTGAAACGCCTTGTCCGGGTTGAGGCGACGCATGACGCGTACCAGTCGCTCCAGAACCGGCTCGACCTCGCAGCGAACGAGAACCGATTCGCGCTGTGCCGCAATACGCGCCCGATTGAGATAGGACTGCACCTGCGCCTGCATGGCCTCGGCCTGCGAACGCACCAGTTCCTGGTGTGCCGGCTCAAGCACGCGAGCTTCATTGATCAGCACGGCAAGCGGTGTCTTGAGGGAATGGGCCAGGTTGCCGACCTGCATGCGCGCCCGGTCGACGATTCGGCCATTGCTCTCGATCAGAGCATTGATCTCGTTGACCAGCGGCAGGATCTCGCGCGGGAATTCCCCCTCCAGCCGTTCCGCCTCACCCTGCCGGATCTTCCCGAGTGCCCGACGGGCGCGGTCGAGCGGCCGCAGCCCGAACAGGATCGCGCCGCCGTTGACGACGAGACTGCCAACACCGAAGACGACGAGCGCGATGTAGAGGCTCTGGTCGAAGGCCCGAATGTCGTCTTCCATGGCATCCAGGTTGCCGGCGACGCGGAAGCGGGCAGCACGGCCTTCGCCATCGAGAACCACCTCGGTTTCCGCCACCAGGACATTGTTCCCGAATTCATCGGTGAGCGGATAGAAGCGTTCATAGCGGTTGTTGAAGGGAACGGCGAGAATGGTGGGCACCGCAATCTTCGAGACGCCGAGCGAAGAGGAGGACAAGGGCGCGGCCGCAAAGGTGCCGAGCGGCTCGATGATCCAGTACCAGCCGGTTTCAGGCTGCGAATAGCGCAGGTCGCCCAGCTGCGGGTTGCCGACGAGGCTGTTGTTCTCGCCAATCGAGACGGAGTTGATGACGTTGTAGAGCTGTGCCCGCAGAAGGTCGGTAAAGGCGCGCTCCGCCGACTGGCGGTAGAGCGCGGAAATCACCAGGGCAATCACCACCAGCGCCAGTCCCGACCAGAGGGTCGCGAGCAGCAGAACGCGAGCGGTAAGGGATCTTGGCCCGATCATGGCTGTCAGGCGGCGTCAGAGGGGGCTTGCATCCTGTAGCCAAGGCCACGAACCGTCTCGATCAGATCGACGCCCAGCTTCTTGCGCAGCCGCCCGACGAAAACCTCGATCGTGTTGCTGTCGCGGTCGAAGTCCTGGTCGTACATGTGCTCCACCAGTTCCGTTCGGGAAACGACCTGCCCCATGTGATGCATGAGATAGGACAGCAGACGGAACTCGTGGGAGGTGAGCTTCAATGGCGCGCCATCGACGGTTGCCTTGGATGCCTTGGTGTCGAGCTTCACCGGGCCGCAGACGAGTTCGGAGGACGAATGGCCGGCCGCGCGTCGGATCAGCGCCCGCACCCGGGCCAGAACCTCCTCGACGTGAAACGGCTTGGCGACATAATCGTCTGCGCCAGCGTCGATGCCGGCTACCTTGTCGCTCCAGCGGTCGCGCGCCGTCAGCATCAGCACCGGCATGCCCTTGCCTTGCGCCCGCCACTTCTCCACAACCGTGATGCCGTCGATGACCGGCAGACCGATGTCGAGGATGACGGCGTCATAAGGCTCGGTCTCGCCCAGGAAATGGCCTTCCTCGCCGTCGAAAGCCTGATCCACGACATATCCCGCTTCCTTCAGCGCGTCACAGACTTGGCGATTGAGATTGACGTCGTCTTCGACCACGAGAATGCGCATGAATTGCCCCACCCCTTGCGGCAGCTCCGAAAGCCGCCGGTTCTGCCCTACATCGGCACCCGCACCGTTACCTTGCGCGGGCGCTCATTGCCACTGCCCTGCACAAGCACGGTGACGACACAGCTCTGGCCATCCGACGAGGGCTGTGCGGAGAGCAACTGCCCCCCGGTTTCGCTGACAACGCGGGAAGCAGCGGTGCCGCAGTCCGCGGCCGCGAGGATGAGGTAATCTCGCGCCGCCGCGGGTTCGGCGGCACCCAGACCGGCAAGGCCGGCGATCATCATCGCTGTGAGCGGCAGTCTCGCCATGTGCAACTGGTCCATCTTGGAACGGATCGAACGGATCCAAATCATGTGATGGAGTATGTAACGAGCAACGCCTGAATGGCAAATGAATGGTCAGCGATGTTTTCCTTCAACTCCTCCATCGCGCCCGATAACCGTGCTGGCGGCGATGCGCCCGTAGATCGAGATAGCTCCGCCAACGATGCCTGAAACGGCAATCGCAAGATCCGCGATATCGTTCTGCACGTCGGGCGTCAGATCCCAGCCGATCGCATGTAGAAGCGACGCCGCCACCGCCACCAACGCGCCCCAGACGGTTTTCGACTGATACCACTGCTTCGTCATGTCCATGCTTTTCTCCTTGGTTACATTGAGATGATTGCATCCGCCGGCAGCCCGAGAGGCACGGCCCGCCCGATTTGCCGAACGCGAAAGGCGAGCGTCGCCTGTGCGGTGCCGAAGTCTGAGAGTTCGTCCGCCTCCGCATAGAGAAAGTGCGGCGCAACTACATCGGCTGTTCGCTTCACCTCCGATCCCTGGAGGATCTCGATCCGGTAGCCCTCCTCCGGCTCGTCCAGCGGAATCTCCGCCGCGTCCCAGTCGTCCGCCTCCATGCGTCCGCGTCGCACCCACGAGAAGTGGATCCCTTCCGCCCGGCGCCTGGCGCGCAGATGCACCGGTGCAAGCGGCGTTTCGGCGCGCACTCCGCCGATGAAGCTGACCGGACCGACGCGACTGCCCGGCGCAGCCGTACCTTCAGCCAACCAGTTGATGCTACGGCCGCGCTCCTCCCCCAGGAGACCAAGCGGCACAACCGCTTGGTCGAGGAGCACCACGGGCGCACCGGTCGCGGCTCCCGCCGCCATCGCATCCTCGGTTCCCGCAAGACCGCGCAGCAGGGTTGCCAACCGCCAACTGTTCGGCGAGACCTCTTGAGCCTGCACGAAGCTCAAGATCTCCCACACACCATTGTCTGCGCGAACCGCGAGACGGTTCTCGCCGCCAAGCACCGCTTCGGCTGCCGCGGAAGATAACCCGCCGAAGAAGAGCTCCAGTTCAACGAAAGCACTCCGGTCAAAGCGCCCGCTGACCGTACCGGCGCCAAGCGGCGCGGTGAGGCGACCGATCCGGGCGGGACGGTCGAGGGCGGCGCGTGCGACATAGTTTTCCGTCGCCATCGACGAAGAGAGCACGATCCTCTGCCAGGGCCTTGCCATTGCGGCGGCTCGTGCGAAACCCTCGCTCGGACCGCTTGAAAACCGCGGCAGGTCCATGAGGTGCAGCACCGGTGCAAATCCGTCCGATGCGGCTCCACCGCCGACAGGTCCTGGAAGTTCTGCCACCGGGGTCATGGCCACGCCCGCCACATGCTGGCGCGCCTCGATTCGCCGCACGGCCCCCTCCTCGATAGACGACACGAGAAAGGTGCCGCCGACCTGTGGCAGCTTGATCGGATCACCCGGCTGAAGGCTGATCTCCGCAGGAGACAAGGAGAAGTTCAACACTCGGCGCGAGATCCACTGCTCGCGAACCGCCGCTTCCGCAGCCGCGATCGCCGTTTCCTGCGCCAGTACCGCCGGCAGGTCGTAGCTCAACAGGCGCTTGCTTTCTGTCCGCGTACGACGCGAGCGTGCGCTTGCCTGCTCGTAATCCAGGGCCGGGTTGTAGGAGCTGATCACCACCTCGGCTGCAAAGTCGCTGTCATGCCCGCGCGTCTCTTGCCACAACGGGCTGTCGTCCAGGTCTGCTACGATCTCTAGCGACCGAGGCGGCAGGCTTGCCGCACCTCTGGACCGGAACCTCAGTCGCCCCGCTTCCTCGATCACATCGATACGGAAAACGTCGATCAGCGGCGTTAGCAGCGCCCGTGCCGACGTCACATCCGCTTGCACATAGCCAAGAAGATCGCCGCTTACCTGCGACACGTCGAAGTCGGTGAAACCGTGGTCGGTCAGGATCGCCGCAATGGCATCTGCCAGCGTTGTGGCACCGAGCCTGCCGTTCAGCCAATGCCCGGCGCGCCAGTTGCCGCCGTCGCTCCACGCAGAAAGCTCTGCTGGAAAGGCCGGATATGGCCGGGCATCCCATGTCCAGAGAAACAGGTGGTCCGGATCCACCGGAGACGATAGCTGCGCGGCCCAGTGTCGATGATGCGCCTCAAGGAAGCGCCGTTGCATGGCATCGCATCTGGCACGGCTTGAAAAATACGGCGCCGCGCTTTCGGTCGATTTGGGGTCGACGAAGACGTTCGGCTGGTTGGCGCCCTTGTCGACCGCCGGGCAGCCCAATTCGGTAAACCAGACCGGCTTCATCCCTGGCTGCCATGCCGTCGGCTGCGCCACTTCGCTCCCGTCGATGCGGTTGTAATGCAGGTTGGACCACCAGCTGCCGATGTCCTTGTAGCGGAACACCCAGGGCTTGCCCGCGCCGCCGTCGGTGATCGGCGTGCGCACCCGCGCCGTCCTGTCGGCGTCACTCGCGTAGAACCAGTCGAAGCCTTCGCCTGCCGTGATCTGTGCCTGCATCGCGCCTGCGTCATCGGCAACGCCAAAGCCATCCGGATTGGCTTGCGTCAGATCTCCGTCGCGCCAGTCGGCCAGCGGCATGTAGTTGTCTATGCCCACGGCATCGATTGCCGGCGAGGCCCAAAGCGGATCGAGGTGGAAGATGACGTCGCCGGAGCCGTCCTGCGGGTGATAGCCGAAATACTCGCTCCAGTCGGCGCCATAGGTCAGCTTCGTCTGCACCCCAACGATGGCGCGCACGTCGGCCGCTAGTTCCACCAGCTGCTCGACAAACGGAAAGCTGCCGTTATCGTCGCGCAGCTGCGTCAGCCCGCGCAGTTCCGAACCGATCAGCAAGCCATCGACCCCGCCTGCATCCGCAGCAAGACCGGCATAGTGCAACACCATCCGCCGGTAACCGTCGGCGCGATTGGCAAAGGCCGTGACCTGCGCATGCGCTGCCGCCGTCTTGTCCGCCGTTCCGATCATGCCCGGCGCCGGAAAGCAGGTAATCCGGCCCCGCCAGGGATAGCTTGCCTGCTCGGAACCACCGTAAGGATCTGACAAACCATTGTCCGGCGGTATGTCCATCATCAGAAAGGGATAAAGATAAACCTTGAGCCCGCGCGCCTTGAGGTCTGCGATCGCCTGGCGCACGCTCGTATCGCTTGGTGTGCCGCCATAGGCAGGGCCGCCGTCATGTCGGCTGACAAGATGGGCATCGTCGCGACCAAGCCCCGCCACGGACCACGGCGCGCTTTCCTCGTCGCGATGCGTCACCTCGACGCCCGGCACGACGCGGCAGTGCCCGGCTCTCAGGTCGGTGCCGAACCAGGCGACCACCAGCGCCACCCGCTCCAGGTTCGGGCAAAGCGCCGTCAACTCGTCCAGTGAAGCCTGCCAATCCGTCTCAGCCGTCAGCGTGTGGCGGTTCATGATCCGCGCGCTGCCTTCGCCGGTCTTCTCCTTCACCTGAACGGGCGCATACCCATGCTCCGTCGCGCCCGGAATGATCGTCACCGCGCGGATCTGGCGCTCCAGCGCCCCCACCGGCCGCAGCACCTCGAACTGCAGAAGCGGAATTCGGTTGCCGAACGGGTCGAGCGGCAGCCGCTCGAAAACCACATAGGCAAGCCCGCGATAGGCCGGAGCATTTCCCGTCCCCTGCTTCGCTTCCACCAGGGGATCTGGCAATTGCGCCTCGCCGCCGCGATAGACCCGCATCTCTATGCCGGTCAGGTCGAGCTCGCGACCATCCGCCCACACCCGCCGAACGCTCGCGATCTCGCCCTCACAGAGGCCGATCGCAAGGTTGGCATAGTAGCGGAAGGTCTCGATCTTCGGCCCGCTCGCCTTGCCGCCGGAACGCTCGCGCCGCACTTCCTCCTCGAAGCGCGTCGCCCAGATCAGCGTGCCGCCGATGCGGGCCGTACCGTAGACGCGGTTGATCGGCGCACCCTCGTCCGCCCCGGGAATGCGGGCGGTCGCCAGTCGCGCGCCCGAGATCGTGCGCCCGCCATTGATCAGCGCCCGGTCGACATAGCTGCCGGCAAGCCCGCCTGCCGCCCGTCCCAAGATTGCGCCAACAGGACCAAACACGCCGCCGAGCGCCGCGCCCGCTGCTTGGAGAAGAATGGTGGCCATGGGAGCCTCCCGGCATCCGATTGGACGCCCGTTGGTTTGGATTAGAGCGAAACTGCCTCGGGAAAGCGATGCACGGCCGCAATCCGTCGCCGCCAGGATGGCACCAGCGCTGAACACGTCACCGCCGTCTGCTCATAGGCA
>CAYNED010000091.1:0-9625 GCA_964396135.1 uncultured Neorhizobium sp. | reverse complement strand
GGAAATACTCACCCATGGCGCAGCCGGCGAACGGGGCCAGGTACTGCATCGGAGCCGGATCGGAAGCCGTTGCGGCGACGATGATGGAGTACTGCAGTGCGCCGCGCTCTTCGAGCACCTTGACGAACTGGGCAACCGTGGAACGCTTCTGACCGATAGCGACGTAGACGCAATACAGCTTCTCGCTGTCCGGGCCGTTGTCGTGGATCGGCTTCTGGTTCAGGAACGTATCGAGGATGATGGCGGTCTTACCGGTCTGGCGGTCGCCGATAACAAGCTCACGCTGGCCACGACCGACCGGGATCAGGGCGTCGATCGCCTTGAGGCCCGTGGACATCGGCTCATGAACCGACTTGCGCGGGATGATGCCCGGAGCCTTTACGTCAACGCGCGAACGGCGCGTCGTAGCGATCGGGCCCTTGCCGTCGATCGGATTGCCGAGTGCGTCGACGACGCGACCGAGCAGTTCCGGACCAACCGGCACCTCAACGATGGCGCCAGTCCGCTTAACGGTGTCGCCTTCCTTGATCTCGCGCTCGGAGCCGAAGATGACGACGCCGACATTGTCGGCTTCGAGGTTCATCGCCATCCCGCGGACGCCGCCTGGGAATTCGACCATTTCGCCGGCCTGGATGTTGTCCAGACCGTACACGCGGGCGATACCGTCACCAACGGAAAGCACTTGGCCGACTTCGGAAACTTCAGCCTCTTGGCCGAAGTTTTTGATTTGATCTTTCAGAATTGCGGAAATTTCCGCGGCGCGGATATCCATCAGCCAACCTCTTTCAGTGCAAGCTTAAGGGTGGAAAGTTTGGTGCGAAGGGAGGTGTCGATCTGGCGCGATCCAACCTTGACGATCAGGCCGCCAAGAAGCGTGGGATCGACTTTGACGGCGATGACCACATCCTTGCCAGTGACGCCCTTCAGCGCCGACTTGAGTTCTTGTTCCTGCGCCGGCGTCAACGCGTGAGCGGACGTCACTTCGGCTGCAACTTCACCACGATGGGCCGCGGCGATCTGCCTGAATGCGCGGATCATGCCAGGCAGCGCAAAAAGACGGCGATTCCCGGCAACGACCTTGAGAAAATTCCCGACGGCGCCGCGGATGCCAGCCTTGTCGGCAACTGCCGAAACCGCACGCAGCTGCTCATCGGCAGAAAACACAGGGCTCAGAACGAGGCGACGCAGATCTTCGCTCTCATCCATCATTGCCTGAAAACGATCGAGATCTGCACCCACAGCATCGATCGATCCTGCCTCGGACGCGACCTCGAAGAGCGAAGACGCGTAACGCTCTGCTACACCGGAAATCAGCTGGGACGTGTCAGCCACGGGCACATTTTCCCTTGATTGTCATCAAAAGCCAGACCTCCGGCTGGAGATCGATAAGCCTTTGTGTTCTTTGCTATTTTGTTGAAAACAACCAGCTTTTGCACCGGCCCCTTCAGACTTTCGCGGTTCGTCTAGCATAGGATCCAGGGACTCGCAACACGGCAGATAGGCTAAAAGGCCCTGCCTCCAAGGGCTTGAAACGATTTTATGACGCAGGGGCACTAAATCTGGTGCGGCAAACAAAGGCGCCAGTCAGATATATCCGAAGACGTAAGCGAGCGGCAGGCTGGCCAGCACGATTTGAAAAGCCAGCATCAGGACGTTTCTCGCTGTTCTACCCCGATCGACGAACAGTGACACAAGCCGCCCCACAGCCGCGAACGCAAGTGCGCAACCCAGCATCAGATAGGTGAAATCCTGAGCGAGTGCGACGGCCGCCAGCCCCAGGCCCAGATGAAGACCACCTGTCGAGCGTGTGGCGCCGAAGCCCTCGGAAGCGACCACTCCCGTGACGAAACCGCCTGCTCGAAGAGCCAGCGCCGGGGAGAGCATGGTCAATAGACCGGTCAATGCGACTGCGATCGCGGAAAGGAAGGCCAGTTGTTCGGGCAGTTCTGCGGGAAAATAGAGTTCCAACGATCTCTCCTCAAGCTCTTGGAGACAGTTGCAATATCACCCGGCAATGGGTTGTCAAAGGAAGCTCTGCGGATCGATGTCGATCTGGACGTGCACCGACCCGCGGATCTTTGGTCCCTGCTCCATCATCGTCTTCACGAACGCCTGCATGTCGGAATTCCTGCGGCCATGGACCAGAAGCCGGAAGCGATGCCGACCCCGCACCAGGGCAAGCGGCGCTTCCGCCGGCCCCAGAACCGAAATGCCAGAGACATGCGGCGCGGCGGCGCGCAGGCCTCGGGCATGGACTTCGGCATCGCCACGTCCGTCCGCGGAAACAATGATGGACGCCAATCGGCCGAACGGAGGAAGGATCGCCTTTTCTCGCTCCGTGATCTCTCGCTCGTAAAATGCGCTCGGGTCGCCGGATACGATCGCCTGCATCACCGGGTGCTGGGGCTGGTAGGTCTGCAACAAGCCATGGCTTTTCAGCCCGGTCCTGCCGGCACGTCCTGTAACCTGGCTGAGCAGCTGGAATGTTCTTTCTGCCGCACGCGGATCACCGTTGGCCAAACCCAGATCAGCGTCGACGATCCCCACCAGCGTCATCAGTGGGAAGTTGTGACCCTTCGCAACCAGTTGCGTGCCGATGACGATATCCGCCTCCCCACGCGTGATCGCTTCCAGCTCAAGCCGAAGGCGTTTTACGCCGCCCAGCATGTCGGAAGACATCACGATTGTGCGGGCGTCTGGAAAGTGCTTCTCGACCTCCTCTGCGATCCGTTCGACCCCGGGGCCGCAGGCGACGAGATGGTCGAGGGTCCCGCATTCGGGGCAGGCTTCAGGCGTCGGCTCATGATAGCCGCACTGATGGCATTGGATCTGCTTGCGGAATCGGTGCTCGACGAGCCAGCTCGAGCATTGCGGGCACTGAAACCGATGACCGCAGACGCGACACAAGGTCAGCGGTGCATAGCCGCGCCGGTTGAGGAACAACAATGACTGCTGGCCACGCTCGATGGTCTTGCCGATCGCGCGCAGCAGGACCGGGGACAGGAAGCCACCTCTTTCAGGTGGGTGGCGGCGCATGTCGATGAGGTGGAGATCGGGCATCGCTGCGTCCCCGAAGCGCGTCGGCAGATGCACGATGTGATAACGCCCGGCCTCGGCGTTCACCTGGCTCTCGACGGAGGGCGTCGCGGAAACGAGCACGATGGGGAAATCACCGATGCGCGCACGCACGACCGCCATGTCGCGTGCGTTGTAGAAGACCCTGTCCTCTTGCTTGTAAGCGGGATCATGTTCCTCATCGACCACGATCAGTCCGAGATTCTCGAACGGCAGGAAGAGCGCCGAGCGAGCCCCGGCCACGACCTGCACCTCACCTGTCACGATCCCTCGCCAGACTTTCTCGCGCGTTCGCGCTGGCAGATCCGAGTGCCACTCCCCGGGCTTGGCTCCGAAACGGTCCTGGAAGCGTTCCAGGAAGCTTGACGTCAGCGCGATCTCGGGAAGCAGGATGAGCACCTGCTTTCCCTGACGCAATGTTTCTGCGATCGCCTCGATATAGACCTCCGTCTTTCCGGAGCCAGTAACGCCATCGATAAGCGACGAGGAGAAGCCGCCCTTCTTCACGAATTGTACTATGTCGTGGGCAGCATCCTTCTGCGGTCCCTCGATACGAGCAGCTGCAAACCCGGGATCCGGCTTCGCCACCACCGGCGGAGGAGGGAGAAATTCGGTCTCGAACAGGCCCTGCTGAATCAACCCGTCGATGACGCTCGTGGACACGCCGGCCGCGTGGGCAAGTCCGGCACGCGTCCACGGCACGTCCTCGTCAACCCGCTCGAGAACCCGCGATCGCGCGGGTGTCATCCGCTCCGGTTGACCCCCGACATAGCGAATCCCCTCAACCATCGGCTCGGGCTCCAGCGCGGCAGGAGCGCGAATGGCCATGCGGGCGACCAAGCCGGGTGGAGACAAGGTGTAGCTGGCTACCCAGTCGATGAAGCGGCGCATCTCCGTGGAAAGCGGCGGGCAATCGAAAGCCAGGGTAATCGGCCGCAGCTTCTTCGGGTCGAGGTTGTCGTCGTTGCCGCCATCCCAGACGACGCCAATCACCTGGCGGGGACCAAGTGGCACCTGAACCACTGAGCCAGGCTCCACATGCATTCCGTCCGGCACAGCGTAGCTGTAGGGGCTCGCCGCCGGCAGCGGCACCAGGACAGGAACAACCCGTTTAGCCGGCACGTCGAAAAGCGCGCCAAAGAGAGTATCCGAATCTGAGCCCATGCTGCGGGACCTTGCCCCTAAGCGGAACAAAAGGGAACCCGGTTTGTAGTTTTTGGAGCTTCGGGTCTAGCGCGCAACGAACGCAGCGTGCGTGTCCTGTGCGAGATCGAAGACCGTATGCCTTTCGATCGCCTTGGTGACCTCAAAGAGATCCCCCTCCAATTGATCCGGCTGAATCAGCTGTCCCACCGTGATGTCGAACCGGTTCCCCTTCTTGTTGAGAAGTTCGTAGAACACCGTCATGTCGCGCAGTTCGGTCGACCATTTGGCAAGCCAGTAGAACAGACCGGAGTTTCGCGCGCGCATGTGGATCGGCAGGATGGGCAGGTTGTACTTCTTGGCCAGCCCAACGGCTGACGTCTTCCATGGTCGTTCATTGAGCTTGCCATTGTCCCAATAAGCAATGCGCCCCGAAGGGAAGAGGACCATGACTTTGCCCTTCTCCACGGCCTGATTCGTCAGAACAAGCGTTTCCCGCGTCTTGAGCTTGCTCTTGTATTTTTCCCGCCACTCCACCGGGATGATCATCTCCGCGAACCGTGGATTGACGCGTACGGCATCGCGATTGGCGAAGACCATCATGTCCGGACGTCGATCCTTCAGGAGATCGAAGACGGCGACACCGTCTGCGATACCGGTCGGATGGTTGCTGACCAAGATGAAGCCGCCCGAGGACGGAATGCGATCGCCGTTCTCCACCCGCACATCGAGCTTCAGCGTGTTGCTGAGGTACTCGAACGACTGCAAGCCGGGTAATGCCGCGATATCATTGGCGAACTCGATCGCCCGGTCGTAACGGAGCAACGTATAAAGAAACGGCCGCATGACGGGCCATAGCGGATGGTTAGCAATCCTCTGGCCGCGCTCGGAGATGAGCGTGTCAACGATGTGACCGGGCCGACCTTGGGAAACGAGGGAAACTGCTTCGGCAAAATGCCCCAAGGCGGACATTGAATCGCGGCGCGCCATACAAACTCCTGCAGACAGGATATAGGGTATATCGCAGTCCCGTATGATCGAACAATGACAACGTTATTTCTCTTCAGCGATTCGTAACGACGCCTGAAGCAATCTGGGTCGAACACCGCATCACTTCAATAGGCGCCATGTGAACGAGCTTCTCATCATTGCTGCACCGGATCTCCTGGAGAAGCGAAAAGAGTGGCTGGAGAGTCTCCGCAACGAACGACGCCTGTCGGCAAACACGCTGGAAGCCTATGAGCGGGACACCCGCCAGTTTCTTGCTTTTCTGACGGCACATGTTGGCGGCCCCGCCACGATCTCCGACCTGCACACGCTGAGAACGGCGGATCTGCGAGCATTCCTGGCGGCACGACGGCGGCAAGGCTCCGGCAATCGTTCTCTGGGGCGCCATCTTGCAGGCATCCGGTCGTTGCTGCGCCACCTGGAGCGGCAAGGCTTGGTCAACGCCGCTGCCGCCGGCGCCATGCGCGCACCAAAGCAGGCAAAGTCATTGCCGAGGCCTTTGACGGACCGCCAGGCGGTGATGGTCGCATCGGCGGGATCGCAGCTTCACGACGAACCTTGGATTGCTGCAAGAGATGCAGCAGTGCTGACGCTGCTCTATGGCTGCGGCCTGCGCATATCCGAGGCTCTCGCGCTGAAGCCGACCGATCTGCCACCGGAGGCCACAGCGTTGCGCATCCTGGGCAAGGGCGGCAAGACCCGCATCGTGCCGCTGCTGGCCGCCGTACAGGAAGCAGTCGACGTGTACAAAAAGCTGTGCCCGTTCGTCCTGGCGCCTGGAGAAGCGCTCTTCCGCGGCGCCCGTGGCGGTCCTCTGCAGCCGGCGATTGTGCAGCGGGGCATGCAGAAGCTGAGAAGTGCATTAGGCCTGCCGGAAACGGCAACGCCGCACGCGCTGCGTCATTCCTTTGCCACCCATCTGCTGGCCGGCGGCGGCGATCTGCGGACCATCCAGGAGCTCCTTGGCCATGCCAGCCTCTCGTCCACCCAGATCTACACGGGCATCGACACGACACGCCTGCTGGACGTCTACGACCGAGCGCATCCACGGGCTTAGAAGGCGTTAACGAAGCGGCTTAACGTTTGCGCCACGCTGGCGGGTTAAGGTCTCTCATGTTTTCCGAAAAGCACATCGCAAACCCTACCTCCCTTGCCCCTTCAGGACTGTTCGACCGACTATGCTCCCTGTCGCTGTGGCTGGCCGGGCTTCTTCATGTCCTCCTGTTGATCTCGCTTTTGCTGGCCCTTGCGGCCATCTCTCCGGCAGAAGCCGCGGAAGAATGCCGCGGCGAGAACCTGCTGGCCAAGCTGGAGCGCGAGGACCCGGAACGCTATTCCACGGTGGTGAACGAGGGACTCGGGATCTTGAACGGCGAAGGCCTGTTCTGGAAGATTGAAAAGGAAGCCCTGGCTCCGTCATACCTGCTCGGGACAATGCATGTGACGGATTCGCGGGTGCTGCGGATGCCGCAAGGTGCTGCGGAGGCCCACGCATCTGCCAAGACCATTGTCATCGAATCTGATGAGATTCTCGATGAGAAGAAGGCGATGGCAGCTATGCTGGCCAAGCCGGAGCTCACCATGTTTACCGACGGACGGTCGATCGAGAACCTGCTGGCTCCTCAAGATAGAAGAATTCTCGAAGAGGGGCTGAGAAGTCGTGGGCTCTCCTTGTCGTCTGTTTCGCGGATGAAGCCCTGGATGCTGGCGGGTTTCGTCGCGAGCTCAGCCTGCGAGATGGCACGAAAGGCTGAAGGGGCATCATTCCTCGACAAAAAGATAGCGCTCGATGCCATGGCCGCCGGCAAACCCGTCAAGGGGCTGGAGACACTTGTAGAACAGCTGGAGGCGATAGCCGAGATGCCGATGGAGTTTCACCTTCAGGCCTTGGTCGAAACGGTCAGGCTGGGCGAAGAGATGGACAACGTCGTCGAAACAATGACCGAGCTTTATCTCGCCGGAAAAACAGGACTGACGATCCCTGCATTGAGGGCGATCACGCCGAGTGAAACGGCAGACGACGAAAGCGTCTATGCGGCCTTTGAAAGCGCCGTTATATCCGACCGCAACAAGCGCATGGCCAATCGTGCCGGGCCGATATTGGCAGAAGGCAGTGCCTTCATCGCAGTTGGCGCACTGCATCTGCCCGGGCGCGATGGCCTAGTGGAGCTTCTTCGTGGCCAGGGCTTCACGGTCACCCGCATTCGATGAGGCACTAGTCGCGGTCATACGGGAAGCCATCGGCGCCTTGCGGCTCATCATCTTGAGGAGACGTCGCTTGAAATGATCAAGGCTGCGGCCTCCCGGAGAAGCCGCAGCCTTGAAGATAACATGAATGAAATCTTCTTGCGTTTCTACATGTGGATCGGCTTGAAGAAGGTCCCGAGAGCGGCTTCCTTGACGGCTTCAGACATGGTCGGGTGTGCATGGCAGGTCCGGCCAAGGTCTTCCGACGAGCCGCCAAATTCCATCAGAACCGCAATTTCGTGGATCATCTCTCCAGCGCCCAGACCAATGATATGGCCGCCAAGCACGCGGTCCGTCTCCTTGTCAGCCAGGATCTTTACGAAGCCATCGGTCGCAAGCATGGCGCGGGCGCGACCATTGGCCGTGAACGGGAACTTGCCAACTTTGTAGGCGACGCCGGCGGCCTTCAGTTCTTCCTCCGTCTTTCCAACGGAAGCCACTTCCGGCTGCGTATAAACGACGCCCGGGATGACATCGTAATTCACATGTCCATGTTGGCCGGCAAGGATCTCCGCCAGCGCGACACCCTCATCTTCGGCTTTATGTGCAAGCATCGGCCCCTTCACGACGTCGCCGATGGCGTAGATGCCCGCGACATTGGTCTTGAAGTGCCCGTCGATCTCAACGCGGCCGCGATTGTCGAGGACGACGCCCGCTTCTTCCAGTCCGAGGCCAGCGGTGTAGGGCTTGCGACCGGTTGAAACCAGCACGATGTCGGCTTCGAGGGTCTGGGCATCCCCACCTTTAACCGGCTCGAATGTTACCTTGGCCCCAGAGCCGCTCTTTTCGACGCCGGTCACCTTGGCACCTAGGTTGAACGTCATGCCCTGCTTGGCGAGCATGCGCTGGAACTGCTTGGATACGTCGCCGTCCATGCCGCCGAGGATCGTGTCGAGATATTCGATCACGGTCACCTTGGCGCCTAAGCGCATCCAGACCGATCCCAGTTCAAGCCCGATGACGCCGCCGCCGACGACAATCATATGCTCCGGCACCTTTTCAAGGGCGATTCCGCCGGTGGAGGAAACGATCACTTTCTCGTCGATGTCGACACTCACGCCGGGAATGCCGGCAACGTCAGACCCTGTGGCGATGACGATGTTCTTTGCCTCAAGCTCCTGGGTACTGCCGTCTTCGCCTGTGACCGAAACCTTGCCCGCGGCGATGATCTTTCCGGTCCCCTGAAAGCCGTCGATCTTGTTCTTCTTGAACAGGAAGGACACGCCCTCCACGTTGGACTTCACGGTCGCGTCCTTGTGCGCCATCATCTTGTCGAGGTTTAGTTTCGGCGCTGCCACCTCGATACCGAGAGCATCCATGCCGTGAGCGGCGTGATGGAACATCTCCGAAGCATGCAGCAGGGCCTTCGACGGGATGCATCCGACATTAAGGCAGGTCCCGCCATAGGTCGACCGCTTCTCGACCACAGCAACCTTCAACCCAAGCTGCGCCGCCTTGACCGCGCAGACATATCCGCCGGGGCCGCTTCCAATAACGACGACATCATAAGCCATAACAAATTCCTTTCAGTGGACGCCGAGCTCAATCAGGCAAACAGCGCGAACATCATCACCAGCAGGCCGACAATGCTGACCAGCCAGGCAAGCGAGCGGATATAGGGGATGCCGGCGAGGTAAAGCGGGATGTAGACGACGCGCGCCACAAGCCAGGCCGTGGCACCCAGAAGTCCAAGGCCGGAGGTGTCGCCTGCGAAGGCGAGCCCCAGCAGCAGACCAACAAAGGCAGGATAGGTTTCCTGAAAATTCCGCAACGCACGGGTCGCACGGCCAGCGAGAACACTTTGTGGTTCTCGCCCCTCGTCCCTTGGACCCGCGTTCCAGGCGGACCCGAGTTCCTTGGTCGCCAACATCCCCTGCAGTCCAATGTGGACGAGCAATAGGACCACGCTTAAGGCAAGCAGCGTCAGGAGGTAAGTCGCATTCGCCGAAGCGATGTCCATGCTGCTTTCCTTGCTTACAGGTCGAGAACCAGGCGCTCTGGATCTTCCAGGCTTTCCTTGACCCGGACGAGGAAGGTCACGGCTTCCTTGCCGTCAACGATCCGGTGGTCATAGGAGAGCGCCAGATACATCATCGGACGGATGACGACCTGGCCGCCGATTGCCACCGGGCGCTCCTGGATCTTGTGCATG
>CAYNED010000090.1:0-9871 GCA_964396135.1 uncultured Neorhizobium sp. | reverse complement strand
CCGTGTCCACGACGCACCCGCGCTGTCGAAACAGGAAACCCTAAGGGAATTCCTTGCGACCATCGGCCTGTCGATGGCGCAAGGTGGGCAACTGCGGGCGAACTCCTTCAACGGCATCCTGGCGCGTGCGCTGGATACGCCGCACCAGACGATGGTGAACGAGATGGTGCTGCGGTCGCAAAGCCAAGCGATCTACAGCCCGGAGAACATAGGTCACTTCGGCCTGAACCTGATGAAGTATGCCCATTTCACATCGCCAATCCGGCGATATGCAGACCTGATCGTGCATCGCGCGCTGGTCGGCTCGCTTGGCCTTGGCGAAGGCGGAATTACGCCTGAGGAAGAGGCCGTTCTGGACGACATCGCAGCCGAAATTTCCACCTTCGAGCGCCGCGCCATGGCTGCGGAGCGCGATACTGTCAATCGTTTGATCGCCCACCACCTCAGTGCCCGGATTGGCGAGGAGTTCGAGGGGAGAATATCGGGAGTGACGAAAGCAGGTCTTTTTGTCGCGCTCCCAACCTATGGCGCCGATGGCTTCGTACCCATATCTACTCTCGGCACGGACTACTTCATCTATGACGAAGCCCACCAGGCCCTCATCGGCGAAAAAAGTGGTCTCGGTTTCCAGATTGGCGATCCCGTTGATGTCAAGCTTGTGGAGGCGATCCCACTTGCCGGCGCGCTGCGCTTTGAGATGCTGAGCGAGGGCCGCAAAATGCCAACAGCCACCCGCTCGTTCCACAAGTCAGGGCGGCGGGGCCGCGGCTCGCAACGGCCAAAAGCCGGCACCAGGCCTCCACGTGGGCGGCGATAGGAGCAGAGACAATGCACCAACCCATCGAGTACGGCGGAAGCATGCCGGAGAAGCGCTCGCCGGTTCAATCCATCATCCGCGGGATGAAGAACAGATGTCCCGCCTGCGGTACGGGCAAGCTCTTTCGCGCCTTCCTGAAGCCGGTCGACGCGTGCGCCGTGTGTGGCGAAGAGATGCATCACCACCGGTCCGATGATCTACCTGCTTATCTTGTGATTTTCGTCGTCGGCCATGTGCTGCTCACCGGCTACATGCTGACGGAAATCATGTTCATTCTTTCTCCCTGGGTGCATCTCGCCATTTGGGTTCCCTTGGCGGTTCTTGCAGCGCTGTTGACCATTCAGCCCATCAAAGGCGGCGTCATCGGCCTGCAGTGGGCCTACCGCATGCATGGCTTTGGCGGAGACTCCGATGAAGAGCTGATGCGCCGCCATGGCGGCTCCGACCGATGATCTGCCAGCGATTTTAGGTTGCTATCCTGGCAAGCCACTTTATCAGGTGTCGCAGATACGATCGTGATCCGCCAACTCAAAAGAAGACATGTCAGCATCCATCGGTTGGCTATCTCCTGTTGCCCTGTGCAATGCCTAGCCTCCACGTGATGCCCCACGGATGGCTCACCCAGCCTGCAACCTAGAGACCCAGGATGTCCCGTCCACAGAACCACCTGAACGGCCATGTCGAGGAGATCCATTGGCCCTCCCTTTTTGCGGCCATCTCCGCCATCAGCGCGGTGGGAATAGCTATTGGCCTGGGCCTTCCGCTCCTGAGCATTATCCTGGAGAAGCGGGGTGTCTCCTCAACCTTGATTGGGTTGAACACGGCAATGGCGGGTGTTGCCGCAATGATTGCCGCCCCGATCACGACTCGTCTGGCGCATGATTTTGGCGTGGCCAGAACGATGCTGTGGGCTGTAGTCGTTTCGGCCGTCAGTGCACTCGGCTTCTACTTCGCGGAAGCATTCTGGATGTGGTTTCCGCTGCGCTTTGCCTTTCACGGCGCAACGACCACGCTCTTCATTCTATCCGAGTTCTGGATCAATGCCGCTGCTCCATCACGGCGCCGCGGGCTCGTTCTAGGTATTTATGCCACGGTCCTTTCTGTCGGGTTCGCCATGGGACCATTGATCTTCTCGGCAATCGGCAGCGACGGTATCCGACCATTCCTTGTCGGCGCAGCAGCCATCCTTCTGGCAGCGATCCCGATTTTCATCGCACGCAAGGAAAGCCCTGTGCTGGATGAAAAGCCGGGCCAGCATTTCATCCGCTATATCTTCCTCGTCCCGACTGCGACGGCGGCGGTTTTCGTCTTCGGCGCTGTGGAAGCCGGAGGGCTTTCCCTGTTTCCCATCTACGCGGTTCGTTCCGGCTTCAGCGAATCCCAAGGCGCTCTGCTGCTGACGGTGATGGGCATTGGCAACATGATATTCCAGATCCCACTGGGCATGTATTCCGACCGCCTGCGCGACCGTCGTCCCTTGCTCGCCGTGATGGCGGTGACAGGACTGATCGGTTCACTGCTGCTGCCGTTCCTGATCGGCAATTGGGTGCTTACGGCGGTGGTTCTGCTTTTTTGGGGTGGCTGCGTGTCCGGCCTTTATACGATCGGTCTTGCCCATCTCGGCTCCCGACTCACAGGGACGGACCTTGCCGCTGCCAATGCTGCCTTCGTCTTCTGCTATGCCGTCGGCACAGTTGCAGGTCCGCAGGCGATTGGCGCTGCCATCGACCTCTCCGGGAATGACGGATTTGCTTGGGCGCTGGCGTCTTTCTTCGGGCTCTACGTCCTGCTATCCATTGGCCGGTTCCTTTTTAGACCGAAACGGACTTGACTTTTCAGGCGCGATTTGTAGTTTCGCGCCAGATTTCGCCGTGGGCACCATCCGGTCATCCGCGGCTTTCATTTTTCCTAAAGGCAGATCACCATGGCGAAAGCTACAACCATCAAGATCAAGCTGCTGTCGACGGCTGACACCGGTTTCTTCTACGTCACCAAGAAGAACAGCCGTACCATGACCGACAAGATGTCGAAGACCAAGTACGATCCGGTCGCCAAGAAGCATGTCGAGTTCAAGGAAGCCAAGATCAAGTAAGATCGGCTCTGCACGAGAGGCGCGACCTTCAGGTGGCGCCTACTCATCCTGAGCTACGGGCAAAGAAAAAGCGCCGCTCCAACAGGAGGCGGCGCTTTTTTATGGGGGTCGACCGGTTGCAGACCGGCACGAGGAACCGTTTGTTTCTGCAGACCGGTCGACCGACCCCACGACCCAGGAGATGCGGCGGACCTGAACATCATGGGGTATTGATCGCAGCTAAGCTGCTGTATTTTTCTACTATAGCCTCGCGCAAGGCGGGGCAGAAATCAATCTTTTCTTATATTCCGCCAAAACAACGTGATATCTTGGTTAAGATAGCAAGATAATAACCGCGCCTGAACCTATCCATACGTAGATTGGAAGTACTTGCTGTTACTGACTGTGTCAGGCTGCCGCGGCAACGACGCGATTGCGTCCACCGTTCTTCGCCTCATATAGCGCCTTGTCAGCCTGCTTGAGCAGTTGTTCCGGCGTTTCAGCGCCTTGCTCATTGCATGCAATGCCAAGCGAGGCGGTGATCTGTAGCGTCACACCGGCACGTCGAAGCACAAAGGGCTCGCTCTCAATCAAACTGCGCAATCGTTCCGCGATGACTGCCGCGACGGCTGCGTCCGTATCGGGCATGACAACAACGAATTCCTCGCCGCCGTAGCGGCAGGCGAGATCGGCACCGCGAACGGTAGACCGGACGCGGCTTGCAAATTCCTTCAAGACTTCGTCACCGACATCGTGCCCATAGGTGTCGTTGACCTGTTTGAAGCGGTCGATATCTGTCATGCATATGGAGAGCGAACGGCCGCGGGCAGCGGCACGGTTGAATAGTGTCTTCAGGTGATTGTCGAGATACCGGCGGTTGCTGAGGCCCGTCAGGCCGTCGGTGACGGCCAGTTCGATCGTCTCGCGGACACTTGTTCGAAGCCTGTCATTGAAGCGCTTGCGCTTGATCTGGGTCAGGCTGCGCGCCACGAGTTCATTAGGGTCGATTGGGCGTATGATGTAGTCATTGACGCCGATATCGAGAGCACGAACGATGGTTTCCTCTGCCCCGGGGTCGGTCACCAAGAGAAGCGGCAGAAACCGTGTGCGCTCCAGCGACCGCAGATGGGAGCAGAGACGCAGCGGATCATACTCTTCGAGATTGGCATTGACGATCACCAGATCGAACGGATTTTCGGCAGCTTCGAAGAGCGCCGCTTGAGGATCCGACATTGCCACCACCTCGGCCACCGGCTTCAGCGCCTTGATGATGCGTTCCTGAGAGCTTGCACGAGCGTCCACCAGAAGCACCTGCCCCGGCTCCTCGCGGCCGTCGGTACCCTTCAGCATATCCTCCAGGCCGATATTCTGCGCGGTCTCTGCGCGAATACGCAGCTCATCGCTCAGGGTCTTCAAGCGGACGAGGCTCTTGACCCTCGACACGAGCTGCAGGTCGTTGACCGGCTTCGTCAGAAAGTCATCCGCTCCGGCCTTCAGCCCGCGCACCCGGTCAGCAGGCTGATCGAGAGCCGTTACCATCACCACAGGAATATGGGCCGTTCGCGGGTCGGCCTTCAGCCGCTCACAGACGTCAAACCCGCTAATGCCGGGCATCATGATGTCGAGGAGGACCAGATCGACCGGTGTGCTGGTGCAGATCTCGAGCGCCTTGAATCCATCTTCGGCGGTCAGAACATCGAAGTATTCCGCCAGCAGGCGCGCCTCGAGCAGCTTTACGTTTGCCGGGATATCATCGACTACCAGGATCCGTGCGGTCATGATCAGTCCCCCCGCATCACGCGTCACCCAGATAGGTCTTGATCGTTTCGATGAACTTGGGGACCGAAATCGGTTTGGACACGTAAGCTTCGCAGCCCCCCTGACGGATCCGCTCCTCGTCGCCCTTCATCGCGAAGGCGGTGACGGCAATCACCGGGATGATATGCAGTTCATCATCCTCCTTCAGCCACTTCGTCACCTCCAGGCCCGACACTTCCGGCAACTGGATGTCCATCAGGATGAGGTCCGGCCGGTGCTTTCGCGCCAAATCCATCGCCTCCATGCCGTTGCGGGTCTGGATGGTCTCATAGCCGCAAGCTTCGATCAGGTCGCGGAAGAGCTTCATGTTCAGCTCGTTGTCTTCGACGATCATGACCCGCTTGGGCATGCACCTGTCCTCAATCCTGCCTCGGACGCGCGATATCGACTGTATTTAGTTGCGCGGAAGCTGATTTCCCATTGTAAGTGGAAACGACCCTAGGAGCATTTGGTTGAAAAAGAGGTAACCGATTGGCTGCGATGCGCCGCAATGCTGAAAACATCACGGCCGGTTCCGACCAGGCTGAGCAAACCGCTGTCGCCATCCTCGGTTGGCTGGCATCAGAACCTGAGATGCTGGGGCGCTTTCTCGCGCTGTCCGGCCTTCAAGCGGTGCAGCTTCGAGAGGCCGTCAATGATCCTGGCTTTCTCGCCGGCATGATTGACTTTCTCGTCAGCCATGAGCCAACGCTGCTGTCGTTCTGCGAGGCCACGGGCACTTCGCCCCAGACGGTCGAGACCGCCTGGCGCCACTACTCGAAGCCGGGGCTCGATTCGGGCGAGTACTGACGAAGCTGTGCGTGATGCCGGCAGCACTCGGCCCGGCACTTGAGAGTTCCGCTCGTCGGGCGTAGGGTCGGCATGTTCAACTTCTGTTCCGCCGATGACCCCCGCGCCTGATGCAAAACCTGGCTTCTGCCGTGACTGCCTTGCCGAGCAGAAGGCAGAGGTGCGCCGTTGTCGCCAGTGCGGCAGCCCAAGGCTCGTCTACCATTCTGAACTCTACCAGCTGTCCCTCGCCCACATCGACTGCGACGCCTTCTACGCCGCGGTGGAGAAACGGGACAATCCGGAGCTTGCGGACAAGCCGGTGATCATTGGCGGCGGCAAGCGCGGCGTTGTTTCCACCGCCTGTTACATCGCTCGCATTCACGGCGTTCGTTCCGCCATGCCGATGTTCAAGGCCTTGGAAGCCTGCCCCGAGGCGGTTGTGATTCGCCCAGATATGGAGAAGTACGCAAAGGTTGGGCGGGAGGTGCGGCAGATGATGCTGGAGCTTACGCCGCTCGTGCAGCCGTTGTCTATCGACGAAGCCTTCCTGGATCTTGGCGGAACAGAGCGTCTGCATCACGACCCGGCCGCACGCACGCTGGCGCGCTTCGCCATGCGGGTGCAGGCCGAAGTTGGAATTTCCATCTCCATCGGCCTCTCTTATTGCAAGTTCCTGGCGAAGGTCGGCTCCGATCTTCAGAAGCCCCGAGGCTTCTCAGTGGTGGGGCGGCAGGAGGCGCTTGCCTTCCTGGCTCCACGTCCGGTGACGACGATCTGGGGCGTCGGCAAGGCGTTCAACGCCACGCTGGAAGCCGACGGCATTCGCACGATCGGCCAGCTGCAGTCGATGCAGGAGAGCGACCTGATGCGCCGCTATGGCTCGATGGGACAGCGCCTTTATCGCCTGTCGCGTGGCATCGACGATCGCGAGGTCCATGCAAACGATGCAGCCAAGAGCGTTTCTGCGGAGACGACCTTCTTTGACGACATCTCCAGGCATGAGGACCTCGTGCCAATCCTGAGGCGCCTATCGGAGAAGGTGTCGACACGCCTCAAGAAGCATTCCATCGCAGGGCAGACTGTGGTGCTGAAGCTCAAATCCGCCGATTTCAAGAGCCGGACGCGCAACCGCCGACTGGAGGACCCGACGCAACTTGCCGATCGCATCTTTCGCACTGGACTTTCCATGCTGGAGCGAGAAACGGATGGGACACGCTTCCGCTTGATCGGCATCGGCGTGACAGATCTTTGCGACCCTGCAAGGGCTGACCCTCCAGACCTCGTCGATCACCATGCCGGCCGGCGGGCAGCTGTGGAAGCGGCCATGGATCGTCTGCGTGACAAGTTCGGCAAGACCGCTGTCGAGACCGGCTACACCTTCGGTGACCGACGGCGCGATCAATGAAATGTGATACCAGTTGCCGGTCGTTAATAGCTTCTGACCACGATCGCGAAAATCTTCATTAAGCCGTCTCCGCTAACCTCGGCGCTTCGTATTGCGTAAGAGGTGATCATGCTGCGTCGTTTCCTGGTTGGTTTCGGGCTTTTGTCCGCGACCATGCTCTCTCATCCGGTCTTTGCCGACACCCCGCACACACTGCAGATCATCGTTTCCAAGAACAACCAGTCAATGACCGTCTATGATGGCGCGGAAGTCATTGCCACATCGCGGGTGTCGACGGGCAAGGCAGGACATACGACGCCGAGCGGAATTTTCTCCATCCTAGAAAAGCGAAAGTATCACGAGTCCAACATCTACTCGAACGCGCCGATGCCCTTCATGCAGCGCCTCACATGGTCCGGCATCGCCCTCCATGAAGGCAATGTTCCGAATTATCCCGCCTCACATGGTTGCATTCGGCTGCCGCGGGAGTTCGCCAAGAAATTGTATGGGATGACGGAGCGTGGGGTTCATGTCGTGATCTCAGACGCGCCTGTGGAGCCCGTCAAAATCGCGCATGTAAACCTGTTCGCACCGTTGAAGCCGCTGCCAACAGAGCCGCTCCTGTCGGATATCGACCTCAGACCCACGGTGAAAAGATCGACGTCGGGCCCTTACGAAGTCGCCATGAATTCCGCAGACCAGGCTCCGGACATGACGATCACGTCGTCCATTGCTCCGGAGAACGATGCTCCGTTACGCATGCTGATCAAGCGCCGAGATCGGCGGGACACCATCCGGGATGTCCAGGCGATGCTAACCGAACTGGGCTTCGATGCGGGCACACCTGACGGACTTGCAGGCACGATGACCCGCGCGGCCATCGCGGGATTCAAGCGATGGAAGAACCTTCCGGCCGGAGGCGAACTGGTTTCCCAGGAGTTCCTTCAAGCGCTTTACCGGTCTTCAGGTCGAAAGGAGCCGCCGGCAGCCCAGTTGCTGGTCCGCCAGAGCTTCAAGCCAATTTTGGAATTGCCAATCGGACTAAAGAACCAAGAGATCCCGCTCGGGACGCATTTCTTTACTGCAAGCAATGTCGACCGTAGCCGTGAGAGCGCCGACTGGCACGCGCTGACGCTGCCCAATGTGCTTGGGCCGGCGGAAAAGAAGCGCCTGGGGATAAAGCAGGACGCACTCCCCTCGACCGCCACGGAGGCGCTTGATCGGCTGGAAATTCCGGTCGAGGCGCGCGAAACCGTTGCAACACTGATGAATGAGGGAGCCTCGCTGACGATCACGGACGAGGGGCTCGGGCCGGAAACCGGCAAAGGGACCGACTTCATTACCCTCACCCGTTCGACTGTCAAGGCAGCGGCGGTCGAACCGGATGCCACGAGTACGCCGAAGAAGCGGCGCACTCCCCCGCGGGCTTACCGCAACGGCGTTGGTCTCTACTAAGGCCGCAGGATCAAACCAGCTCCACGTCGAGCACGCCCGGCGCCGCCCTCAGGGCGGCGGCAATCTCCGGCGAGATGCGGAACTTCTCCGTCAACTCGACCTCGATTTCGCGGCGGCCATCCTCCTTGATCACGATAAAGGAAACCAGGCCATCGCCCTTGGCATTCAAATGCCGAACAACGGTCTTCAGCGGGCCCGAGTCTCGCACATAGACCCGCAGCGCCTTCTGCATTCGGACCGACTGCTCTTCCAGGGAGACGGCGGTCTGGATCCGTAAACCAATGCCTTCCGGCCGCTCGTCGGCCTGCACCGTGATCACCAGCGACTTGCCGGGCTCCAACAAATCCCGGTACTGGGCAAGGGCCTCGGAGAACAGCACAGCCTCGAACTGGCCCGATGCGTCAGAGAAAGTGACTATTCCCATCTTGTTGCCGGTACGGGTCTTGCGCTCCTGCCTTCCCGTGACCGTGCCAGCCAGGCGTCCGGCCGTCGCACCTTGCTTTACGGCTGCGGAAAACTCCGAGAAGTTCTGGACGCGCATCTTGGCCAAGGTCTCCGCATAGGCATCGAGCGGATGCGCCGACAGATAGAAGCCCAGGACCTGATACTCGCGCATCAGCTTCTCTGACGGCATCCACGGGTTGAACGAAGGGAAGACAAGCGTTTCAGGCCCCGTGGCCGAAGATGAACCAAACATATCATGCTGGCCGCTCGTCTTGTTCTCCTGTGCGCGCTGCGCGTAGCCGATAATGCGATCAAGGCCGCCCAAGACTTCCGCCCGATCGCGACCGAAACAGTCGAAGGCTCCAGCAGAAATCAGGCTTTCCATGACGCGGCGGTTGATCTGCTTTGGATCGATCCTCAGGCAGAAGTCCTCGATCGAGGCGAAGGGCTTGTCGCCGCGAACCTCGACGATATGCTCGACCGCGGACTCTCCAACGCCCTTGATGGCCGCAAGGGCGTAGTAAATCTTGTTCTCGTCCGTTTCGAACCGGCGGAAGGACGTCTGCACTGATGGCGGGACGACGGTAATGCCGAGACGCGAGGCATCCTGCCGGAAATCGTTCAGCTTGTCGGTATTGGCCATATCGAAGGTCATCGAAGCGGCAAGGAACTCCGCCGGGTAATGCGCCTTCATGTAAGCCGTCTGGTAGGAGACGATAGCGTAGGCGGCGGCGTGCGACTTGTTGAAGCCGTAGTTCGCGAACTTGGCCAGGAGTTCAAAGATGTTCTTGGCTTGCGGCTTGGAGACGCCATTTTTGATGGCGCCGTCAATAAAGCGCTCGCTCTGCTGGTCCATCTCCGCCTTGATCTTCTTGCCCATGGCACGGCGCAGAAGATCGGCTTCGCCGAGTGAATAACCAGACAGGACCTGCGCGATCTGCATCACCTGTTCCTGGTAAACGATAACGCCCTGCGTCTCCTTCAGGAGATGATCGATCATGGGATGGACCGATTCGATCTCCTCCTCCCCATGCTTGCGGGCATTATAGGTCGCGATGTTCTCCATCGGGCCTGGGCGGTACAGCGCCACCAACGCAATGATGTCCTCGAT
>CAYNED010000089.1:8112-9964 GCA_964396135.1 uncultured Neorhizobium sp. | reverse complement strand
CGGCAGAGATCAGTTTGGCGCGCGTTTCCTCAACCATCTCAGCGCGTCGTCTGCCTGCCATGAGCTTCTCCATTCACATACATCTCGTATGCTAATTGACATACGCACCGTATACTTTATCTTTGCATACGAGGCGTATATATTCTTTTGTGCCTCTCCTGAAAAGACCATCGCAGCCAATGATCGCCCGCCAGCAACATTTGCGGACGCGCGTCATGCTGCCCTCAACCAAGGAGCTTCCCTATGAGTCAACGCGACGCCATCTTCCCGGCTGGACGCCAGGCACTTTACGACATCAACAAATACTCTGCCGCGATCCGCTCCGGCGATCTTCTGTTTGTGTCCGGCCAGGTCGGCAGCCGCGACGATGGCTCGGCGGAGCCGGACTTCGCCCGTCAAGTACAGCTTGCCTTCGACAACCTGGGAAACGTGCTGGCTGCCGCCGGCTGCAGCTTCGACGACATTATCGACGTCACCACTTTCCACACGGATCCAGAAAACCAGTTTTCCACCATCCAGCCGATCCGGCTCAAGGTCTTTGGTGACGCCCCCTACCCCAACTGGACCGCCGTCGGCGTCAATTGGCTTGCCGGCTTCGACTTCGAAATCAAGGTGATCGCCCGCATCCCGCAAGCAGCCTGAGACCTTCAACGAACCGGGCGGCCGCGGAACTTTGGCGCGCAATCCCGGTTCATCAGGCAGGAAGCTGGCTATGACGGCGACCGAAACAGGAGGCGAATGTGAGCGCTGCCCAGCAGGCTGAAGAACCTCGAGACTTCTCCTCATCCCTTCGCTGGTCGGGCTACGCGCTCGGTTTCGCGCTCGGAGGGTTCTTCGACGGCATCCTGCTGCATCAGGTGCTGCAGTGGCACCATCTCTTAAGCGGAATCGAGAGCGCACGCGCCGATATTCGCTTCCTGATCATGACCGACGGTCTGTTTCATGTGCTGATGTATGTGATTGCGGCCATCGGCCTGTGGCTCCTGTGGCGCTCCCGGCAGGAGTTTTCCGCCCGTGGTGCCGACAGGTTGCTGCTGGCCCATGCGCTGATCGGCTTCGGCGTCTGGCACATTATCGACAGCGTTCTTTCCCACTGGATCCTCGGCATTCACCGGATCCGGATGGACGCTGACAATCCGCTCTTCTGGGACCTGCTCTGGTTCGTGCTGTTCGGGATCCTACCGGCCGTGATCGGGATCATGCTGCCCCGAGGCGGGTCAGGCGGCACGCGGCTGCGTGCGCACACTGCGCTGGTTGGCGCCGTCTTCATTGCCGCGCCCCTGGCTGCTCTGCCACCGTCCAATGACGAGGGGGCGGTGATGGTGGTGTTTCGCCCCGGCGTATCCCCCGCAGAGGCCATGGCGGGACTTGCGGCCGTCGACGGGCGGCTGATCTGGTCGGATGCCAGCGGCGCCGTGTGGGCGGTCCAAATGCCCGAGAACGCAAGCGCCAATGCCTTCTACCGCCATGGAGCGCTGATCGTCAGCAATTCGCTTGTGCCGGCAGGCTGCCTTGACTGGATGCGCGTTTGAAACGAAGTCGCCCATGACGCTGCTTTTCGACGAGAAGGAGATCCGCCAGGCGGCGCGCTTCAACCGGCTGCTGCGCCTTTTGCCCCGTTACCATACCGACCGCCGCTATAATGCGCGGCTCGTACAGGGGCTTTTGAGAGTATGGGACGCATTGCCGGGGCGTGCCCGGATTGACAGCGTCCGCATCGAAGACCGGCAGATCACGACCGCTGGCCGGCCGCTTCGATTGCGGCTCCTCCTTCCGGAAGGCCAGCCTCGCGGGATCTATCTCACCTTCCACGGCGGCGCCTGGGTCATGGGGACGCCGCGCTTCGATGATC
>CAYNED010000089.1:0-8012 GCA_964396135.1 uncultured Neorhizobium sp. | reverse complement strand
GGCCAGTTTATTCTCCCAGCCAACCGGTCTTCTTGAACCTGTAGTAAAGGAGCCCACAGAGGCTCACGATGACGGCTAGCACCACATAGTAGCCGTAGCGGGTGGTCAGCTCCGGCATGTTCTCGAAGTTCATTCCATAGATGCCAGCAATCGCTGTCGGGACAGCGAGAATCGCTGCCCAGGAGGCAAGTTGGCGGGTGATCGCTCCCTGACGCTGCTGTTCAAGGAGGTTAGAAGCTTCGAAGACCGAGGTGATCACTTCGCGCAAGCCGCTCACCATCCCCTCGACGCGTTTGACGTGATCGTTGACGTCACGAAAGAAGGGCTTGGCGTTCTGGTCGATACAGGGCAGATCGAGATGGACGAGCTTGCCGGTGACGTCGAGCATCGGGCTCAGGATGCGGCCAAACAGGATCAACTGACGTCGCAAGCGAAACAGGCGGCGGATCTGCTCACGCTCAAGAAAGGTCGCAAGCATGTGCTTTTCCATCTTCAGCACCTTGTCTTCGACCTCCTGCACCACCGGCAGATAGCCGTCGACGATGAAGTCAAGAATGGCGTGTAGCACGTAGTCGGGCCCTTGGGACAGGAGCTGCGGCGATGCCTCGAGCTGTGACCGCAGGTGGGTATGGGCGCGCGCCGATCCGTGCCGGACCGAGATGATGTGCTGCCGTCCGACGAAGATCGCCGTCTCGCCGTAGCGGATCTTGTCGCCTTCCAGATGGGCCGTCTTGGCGATCACGAAAAGCTGCTCGCCATAGATCTCGACCTTGGGGACCTGGTGTGCCGACAGGGCATCTTCTACCGCGAGCTGGTGAAGGCCATAGATCTTTGCCAGGCTTTCGATCTCGCTTGCAGCCGGCTCGTGCATGCCAATCCAGATAAAGTCTTGTGGGCCAAGGACCGGAGGCTTTTCATCGATAGTGAGCGGTTCGCTGCGTTTGCCACTGCGATAAACAAACGAGGCGATGATTGTCATGAGCGTTCCTGGATGGTGATGCGGGAAGCTAGGAAGTAGGAGAAGTCTGCCGCGCTCCAAGGGTGCGCCTTCAGCATTGACCTCCCTCTTGTGGTTGTAGAGCCGATTGCCACTGGGCAAGGCACCAGACAAGCTCTACTTCTGCCGCCTTCGACCGACACGCAAGATGCAGGAAGTTCATGTCCAACGTCATCAAGTTCAAGCGACCGCCAAAGCCTCAGGAGCCGAAGCTGCCACGCAAGCCCAATCCGGGGCTGAGAAAGCTGGTTACGGTCCTGGGAGTCGTCGCGGCCTTCGTGCTGGCCTGGGCGTATTTCCAATATGTCGGTGGCTGACGAGGCTCAGGCTGCTACAGGCACCTGCAGTTCCAGGCAGGTCAAATCCAGCCAGCGACCGAATTTGGTGCCGACTTCGCTGAAGGTGCCGACATTGCGAAAGCCAAGGCCTTCGTGCAAGCGGATGGAAGCCGTGTTTCCAGCCTCGACACAGGCGATCATCACATGGATTCCGCGCAAGCTGGCGTTCTCGACCAGCGCCTGCATGAGCTTGCGGCCAAGCCCTGCGCCGCGATAATCGGGGTGGATGTAAACCGAGTGTTCCGCTGTATGGCGGAAACCTTCGAAGGCGCGCCAGTCGCCATAGGACGCATATCCGGCGATCTCTTTGCCGACCTGCGCCACCAGCACCGGAAAGCCCCTGGCCACCCGCATCCGGAACCATTCCTCACGATTGGCAAGATCGACCTGTGTCTCGTTCCAGATTGCCGTCGTGTTGGCAACGGCGTCATTGTAGATCCCCATGATCGCCGAAAGGTCGGCTTCAGTGGCGTCGCGAATGATCGAATCGGCAGTCATCGGATGTCCATTGGTTAGATGAGCGCCTTGGCTAGCAAACGGACCTCCCTCAAGGCTGTCCATTTTGCGGAGCGATCATCTTCCCGGAGGATTCGAAGGCGCTTGGCTGGTAGAAACTGGAGCGATTAGAAATTTGCGCCAGACAAGCTGAAGCAGGTCACGACGGCACCATAGTGAACTGCAGAAGCGGCGACGACGAAAGCGTGCCAGATCGCGTTCTGGAAGCGCAGCCTTTCCCATACGTGAAAGATCACGCCGAGGGAATAGATGATTCCACCGGCGAAAATCAGCCAGACGGTGATCGGCGGCAGGTATTGCGAGATCGGCGCAGCAACAACCACACCACTCCAACCCATGGCGAGGTAGAGCAGGATGGCGAGGCGGTCGTAGCGGCCAGGGAAGAAGCATTTGAGCGTGATGCCGCCAAGCGCCGTCAGCCAGATGGTCACCAGCATGAACAGGATAAGCGGGTCGTCCGTGCCACGCTGCAGGAATGGCGTGTAGGTGGCGGCGATCAGGACGAAGATCGCCGAATGATCGAAACGCCGCAGGATCCATTTGGTCCGCGAATGCGGCCAGATGTTGTAGGTAAAGGAGATCGACAGACAGAGCAGAAGGCCGAGCCCGTAGATCCAGGCGGCGGCGATCTCGCCGAAGCTTGCCCAGACCGTGGCGTAGAAGATCAAGGCGGTGACGCCGATCAGCGCGAGGACGATACCGATCCCGTGAACGATGCCGTCGGCAACGATCTCGTGAAAATCATATGATCTTCCGAACGGAAACAGGTCACTCATGTCTTCCTCGCAGCACTTCTCGATTCAAGATTTATCGGAGAAGTGTTGCGAGGCAAGATGTTTCCCTGCGCTTTGAATCACAAAGGGTTTAAGCCGGTCATAATGCCGCAGCGCAGGTGTGGCAGAACGGAGTGTGGGGAACGAGATCAAGGCGTTGATCGGAGATCGCCTCGCCGCAACGGACACAGGTACCGAAGGTGCCGGCAGCCACGCGATCAAGTGCCGCATCAATCGCCAGCAATTCCCGCTGCCCGCTTTCGCCAAGCTCCTCCAGCACCTCATCGTTGTTGCGCTCGATAGCGCGATCATCATCATCGGGATTGCGCGGCTGCTCGAAATCGTCCTCGATCTTGTTCAGACGCACCTGCAGCTCGCGCTGGCGTTCCCGCAGGATGGCTTCGTATTTGTCGACGTTCATGACGTCTCCTTTCAATCTGATCAGCGGTCGACGAGGACCGAACATTGTGCGTGGCGAACGATCCGGTCGGCAGTCGCGCCGAGGAAGTAGTTGGAGAAGTCCGGCCGGTGCGACGCCAGAATGATGAGGTCGGCCTTGCGAGCGTCGGCGGCGGCGAGGATCTCCCGCGCCGGGGCGCCCTGGCGCACTTCGATATCGGCAGCCACGTCGTAATGCAGACGCAACTGGTTGAGCTTTTCTTCAGCCTCCCGGCGGGCGTCGAGCGAGATGTCCGCCGGCACTTCGGCCAGAACATAGCCTGGCAGATCCTCCACCACGGCAAGAAGGATGATCTTGCCGCCCTCCTTCAGCAGCTTCTTGGCGCGCGGCACGATCCGCTCCGCCTTGTCGGCGGCACCGATGTCGATTGCCACGATGATGGTGCTGTACATGTCAGGCCCCCCAGATGATGTTGCAGTTGATCCGGGTAGATCTTGACGCCGGGAGCGGCCTGCGCATTGATCCCGATCAAGCCGCAGACCCGGTCGTCAATAATTGATGAACGAGCTATCAACATTCGCGTGGCTACTGTGAACGATCCGGAGCCGCCATATTGGGATCAACCATCCCGTGTCGTTTCAGGAGATTGACATGACCTCCAAGCCGCTTCCGTTTGCCGTTACCCGACCTGCGCATGTGGAACATGTCCGCCTCGTCGTCTCCGATCTCGATCTGGTTTCCCGCTATTACCAGACGGTGATCGGCCTTTCCGTTCTGGAAAGCGCACGCAACGAGCAGGTGCTTGGCGCCGGCGGGCGGCCGCTCTTGACGCTGACGCAAGAGCCAAACGCCGTGCGCGCACCGCGCAGCGCAGCGGGGCTGTTTCATACTGCCTTTCTTGTGCCTGATCGCGAAGCACTTGCCCGTTGGGCTTCGCATGCCGTTGACCTGAATGTGCGGCTGGAGGGCGCCTCCGACCATCTGGTGAGCGAGGCGCTCTACCTCACCGATCCGGAAGGCAACGGCATCGAAATCTATCGCGACCGGCAACCCGAGGAATGGACTTTTCTCCAGGACGGCTCCGTGGAGATGGCAACTGCGCGGCTGGACCTGCGCGAACTCCTCGCCGCCGCTCCCGACGAAAGCTGGGCCGGCATGGAAGACGGAACGGTCATCGGACATATTCACCTGCAGGTGGGCGATGTCACGCAGGCAGAGAGCTTCTATCAGGACGTGCTTGGTTTGAAGGTGATGGCGCGCTATCCCGGCGCGAGCTTCCTTGCGACCGGCGGCTATCATCATCATGTTGCGGCCAACGTGTGGAACAGCCGTGGTGCCCTTCCCCGGATCGAAGGCATGACCGGCCTTGCCGGATATAGGTTGCACTTCAACGACGAAGACCTGGCCGCAAAAGTGCTTCACGCGGCAGAGGCGCAGCAGATTTCCATCACTAGAAGTGCCGAGGGTCATGCCTTGCAGGACCCCTGGGGGATAGGCATCACGCTTTCGTCATAAGTGGCGGAACACCTGTCCCCGGCGCGCGTTGATGGCGCGATTGGGGACAAATCATGGCATCATCAGACACCCATGGCAGGCGACAAAGAAAGGGCTTGGACGCGCTGCGCTCAGCTCGTGTCGAGCCTGCGACCGAAGACGGCGACGTCACGGACTACCCTCCCCTCGGACGCGAGGCGCTCGAGATCGCGGCCAGCTGGGCGTTGATCGGCATCTTCTGCCTGCTCGGGCTCGCGCTCGTCTCCTACATGAAGCTGGTCCTCATTCCCATCACGCTGGCAATCGTTGTCGGGATCATCCTCGGCATGGCAGCTGAACGTCTCGGAGAATTGGGCGTTCCCCGCTTTGGAACGGCTCTGATCCTGTCCTCTGGCGTCGCAGCCGTGCTGATCGGCTTGATCTTCGCGCTGACCGGACCGATCAGTTTCTTTGTGGAAAACGGGCCCGATATCATACAGCGGATGATCGACCGCGTCGTTCCCTTCCTGGAGCGCCAAGAATGGCTCAACATCAGCCCTGCGACGTTTCAGACGGGGCCGATGTCGATGGAGAAGCTCCTGGAAAACAGCAGCAGCGTTCTCGCCATCCTGACGGCGAACCTGACGCCGGCGATCATTCAGGCGATGCTCTTCTTCGCGGCCCTGGTTCTTTTTCTCTACGGCCGGGTGCGGCTGCGCCGGACCATCATCATGGCCTTTCCACAGCGGCGGCAGAGGCTGATAACGATCCGTGTCCTGAACTCGATGGAAGAGGTTCTCGGCTACTATTTCGCCACCGCCAGCATGCTTTATCTTGTGCTCGGCGTTTCGATGGCGGTGATTGCCTATTTCGGCAATCTCGGATCACCGGTGATGTGGGGCGTCTTCGCCTTCATCTCGAGCTTCATCCCCTATCTCGGCATCACGCTGATGACGGCGTCGGTCGCGCTCGCTGGCGTGCTGTCGCACGACACCCTGCTGATCGGGCTCTTGCCGGCGATCGTGTTTTTCACCATTCACCTATTGATGGAGAACCTTGTGTTTCCGGCGATCATGGGACGCCAGTGGGAAATCAACCCGTTCATCGTCTTCATCGCCATCATCTTCTGGACGTGGCTGTGGGGCGCAGTGGGCGCCATGCTGGCGCTGCCGCTCTCCTTGATTGCCATGACGATCGCAAACGAGCTCTTCCCCGAGCGACGGCGCGCCGTTCCCCACCTGCCTGGATGAACAGGCGTCAGTCGTAAAGGTAGAAGCGCTCCCACTGGTCGCGCGGGATCTTCTCACCAACCTTGTACTTCAGCGAACGGATGGTGAGGCCTCGGTCACCCGTCTCGCACTTGAACTTCAGGCGATACCAATCGCCGCCGCTACGGAACGCGGCGCCTGGCGCCTTCACCAGATTGCCGCTCTCAATGGGATCGGCAAAAGTGTAGGCGATCACCTTGTCAGGGCGAAGGCCGGCTTGCTCCTTGGCAATGCGCGCCATGGCTTCCATGTCACATCGCTGTTCGCGCCGCTCTGAAAGGCTGAGGTCCTTCAACTGCTTCACGATGGAAGCATCCAGAGCGTGGGCGGGCTGGAAGGCCGCTGCGAGCGCCAGAACTGTCAGGAGTGTCGTCTTTTTCTTCATTCTTCCCTCGTCCGCCAGGATCCGATCGGCGCGGAAACTAGGAGATGGCAGCTCGGTTGACCACCTACCAGAGCGGGAAATACTCTCAAGGCGAAAAAGAAGAAAAAGGTGCCTCGCACCTCATCGGCTTGCCTCCCGCCGAAGCACCTCCTATCTCTGGCGCTCCTTCCCGTTACAACCGGAGTGCTTCCTTGGCCCTTTCCCGCAAGACCGTTTTCGACAACCTCCCTTCCCCGCCGGTCGCCGAGAAGAAGCCCGTAAGCGATACCCGCCACGGCATCACCCGTACCGACGACTACGCCTGGATGCGGGCGGAGAACTGGCAGGCGATGTTCAAGGATCCGAGCCTGCTTGACGCACAACTGCGCCGGCATTTGGAGGCGGAGAACGCCTATATGGAAGCCGCCATGGCCGACACGATAGCGCTGCAGAAAACGCTGTTTGCCGAGATGAAGGGCCGCATCAAGGAAGACGACAGCTCGGTGCCGATGAAGGACGGGCCTTATGCCTATGGCACCGCCTATGTGACGGGTGGCGAGCAACCGCGCTATTTCCGCATCCCCCGCGATGGCGACCACAAGGATGAAAGCCAGCGCAAGCTCCTCCTGGACGGCGACCAGGAGGCCTCGGACAAGGACTATTTCCGCCTTGCGGGTCTGGACCACACCACCGACCACCGCTTCGGGATCTGGGGCTTTGACGATAAGGGATCGGAATATTTCACCCTGCGCATCCGCGACCTGGAAACCGGACAGGACCTGCCCGACGTGATCGAGAACACGGGCGGCGGCGGCGTCTGGGCGCCGGACGGCAAGAGCTTCTTCTATACGCTGCAGGACGAGAACCACCGGCCATCGAAGGTCTTCCACCACATTGTCGGCCAGCCGCAGTCCGAAGATCGGCTGGTTTATGAAGAAACGGATCCGGGCTTCTTTGTCGGCGTCGGCGGCTCTCTGCTCGACGACGTGATCTATATCGACGTGCATGACCACGAAACGTCGGAATACCATCTCCTGTCGACCAAGGACCTGACCGCCGCGCCGATGCTGGTGGCCGAGCGCATCGAGGGGATCGAATATTCACTGACCGAGGGCGGCGACGTCTTCTACATCCTCACCAATGACGGCGACGCCAAGGATTTCAAGATCGTGGAGGCCCCCGCTTCTGCACCGGGCAAGGAGAACTGGCGCGAGATCGTCCCGCATGTGCCGGGCCGGCTGATCCTGTCGCACATGGCCTATGCGCGCCACCTCGTCTGGCTGCAGCGCAAGGACGGCCTGCCGCAGATCGTCGTCCGCGACCGCCAGTCTGGCGAAGAACATGCGATCGCCTTTGATGAAGAGGCCTATTCGCTGGGCCTCCAGGGAGCAGCCGAATACGACACCGACATCATCCGCTTCTCCTATTCGTCGATGACGACGCCGAGCCAGCTCTTTGACTACAACATGGCGACGCGGGAGCGCGTCCTTCTGAAAACGCAGGAAGTGCCTTCCGGGCACAATGCCGACGACTACATCACCCGTCGGGTGATGGCACCGGCGCATGACGGGGAACTTGTCCCGGTCAGCCTGCTCTATCGCAAGGACACGCCCCTCGACGGCTCGGCTCCATGCCTGCTTTACGGCTACGGTGCCTATGGCATGACCATCCCGGCAAGCTTCTCCACCAATGCCCTGTCCCTTGCCGACCGCGGCTTCGTTTACGCCATCGCGCACATCCGTGGCGGCAAGGACAAGGGGTTTGCCTGGTACGAAGACGGCAAGATGAAGAAGAAGGAAAACACCTTCAAGGACTTCGTCGCGGCGGCAGATCACCTGGTGGAGCAGAAGTTCACGTCCTACACGAACATCATCGCCGAGGGC
>CAYNED010000088.1:0-9983 GCA_964396135.1 uncultured Neorhizobium sp. | reverse complement strand
CTCGGCATGCCGCCAGACCTTGGTCAGATCGAACGGGTTGTAGGAGGTATTTTGCGCCTGTGCTTCCGTCATGATCTGGACCTGCACCTTCCAGCGCGGGAATTCGCCACGCTCGATGCCGCCGAACAGGGCCTCCTGGTAGCCCTCACGTGTCTTGCCGATCAGGGCTTCGCCTTCTTCGTTGGTGAAGTGCTTGTGGCCCTGCTCCGTCTTGAAGTGGAACTTGACCCAGTAGCGCTCGCCGGCATCGTTCCAGAACGAATAGGTGTGCGAGCCGTAGCCGTTCATGTGCATCGGGTCGACCGGCAGGCCGCGGTCCGACATCAGGATTGTCACCTGGTGGAGGCTTTCGGGTGAAAGCGACCAGAAGTCCCACATGGCGGTTGCCGAGCGCAGGTTGGTCTTCGGGTGACGCTTCTGGGTGTGGATAAAGTCGGGGAACTTGTAGGGGTCGCGGACGAAGAAGACCGGCGTGTTGTTGCCGACAAGATCCCAGTTGCCGTCCTGCGTATAGAACTTCAGGGCAAAGCCACGCACGTCGCGTTCGTGGTCGGCTGCACCCATTTCACCGGCGACAGTGGAGAAGCGGGCGAGCATCGGCGTTTCTGCTCCCGGCTGCAGACACTTCGCCTTGGTATATTTCGAGATGTCACCGGTGATCTTCAGGGTGCCGTAGGCACCCCATCCCTTGGCGTGTACGACCCGCTCAGGAATACGCTCCCGGTTCTGGTGGGCCAGCTTCTCGATCAGTTGGTAGTCCTGCAGCATGACGCCGCCGCGCGGGCCGGCGGTCATCGTGTTCTGGTTGTCCGGCACTGGTGCGCCGGCCGTCGTCGTCATCGTGGGACGATCGGACATGGCTTGTCTCCCCTGTTGAAAATCGTGAGCCGTCTGGCTTCGGGATTTGACCTTCGCACCCGGGTTCCATAGTTTCCAATATTATTTATTGCGATCGTCGATCGGAAAACCTTATGGCACTGACGCTGCGGCAAATGCGGTATTTCGAGGCGCTCGCACGGGAGCGCCATTTCGGGAGGGCGGCAGAAGCCGTCCACATCAGTCAGCCCGCACTGTCTGCCCAGATCCTCGACATGGAGCAGGACCTCGGGGTTCGGTTGGTAGAGCGCAACCGCAACGGCATCCTCCTGACGCGCCAGGGCGAGGATGTGCTGGCACAGGTTCGATACATTCTCGAGCAGGTCGATCGACTGGAAAGCAGTGCACGCAACCAAGGAAAGATGCTGCATGGTTCAGTCCGGATCGGCATTATCCCGACGGTTGCTCCCTACCTCGTGCCGAAGCTCGTTCCCTGCCTGCGCGAACGCTATCCTTCAATCGAGATCGAGTTGAAGGAGGCCGTTACGGACCGGCTGATTTTGGACCTGCAGGACGGCAAGCTCGATGCCGTGATCGCCGCGCTGCCGGTTGATGGCGACGGCACGGAAACCTTACCGCTCTTCGCCGACCGGTTCTTCATGGCGATTGCCAGGAATGCGGAAGCGATCCTGATGTCGCCACTGACGGAGACGCAGGTGGATGTCGAGCGGCTGCTGCTGTTGGAGGAAGGCCATTGCCTGCGCGAGCAGGCGCTCTCCGTCTGCGGCACGGCGGGAAAGCGCAGCCTCGTCAATTTCGGAGCGACCTCTATGACGACGCTCCTGCAGATGGTCTCCCACGACATGGGCATGACCCTGATCCCCGAAATGGCCATCCCGACGGAAACTGCCCGCAACGACATCCGCATCGTGCCCTTCGCGGAACCCGCACCATCGCGGGAGATTGGGCTGATCTGGCGCAAGTCGAGCGGCCGTCGCGACGAGATGGAGGCCTTGGCGGAGGCCGTCGCCAGTTGCGCCCCGGCCCCGCAATAGAGCCTGGTCGCAGACCGCAGATCAGGAGAGGTGCGTCTTGAAGAACTCCACCGTCCGTTGCCAGGCGAGATCGGCTGCCGCCTCGTCGTAGCGGGCAGACGAGGTGTCGTTGTTGAAGGCGTGGTTGACGCCGTCATAGACGTGGATCTCGAAGGTCTTGCCGTTCGCTTCGAGCGCCGCCCGGTATGCGTCGATGCCGGCATTGATGCGCTCGTCGAGGCCGGCATAATGCAGCAGTAGCGGTGCCTCGATCGCTGGAACGTCTTCCGCCGGCGCTTGGGAACCATAGTAGGCCACGCCGGCGCCAAGTTCCGGAGACTTCGTCGCCATGCGGTTGACGAGGCCGCCGCCCCAGCAGAAGCCGACGGCGCCGACCTTGCCGTTCGTGCCATCGAGGCCGGCGAGATAGGTGCGGGTCGCTTCGGCATTGGCGGCCGTGTTGTCGGCATCGAGCGAGGAGAACATTTGCCGTGCCTGGTCCTCGTCAGCCGGCGTCCCGCCCTGCGGCGACAGGAAGTCCGGGGCAAGCGCGACGAAACCTTCGAGTGCCATTCGCCGCGCCACGTCCCGGATATGGGCATTCAAGCCACGGTTCTCGTGGATGACGATGACGGCTGGCAGGTCGCCGCTCACATCCTTTGGGCGGACGAGGTAGCCCTTCATCGCGCCGCCGGCACCGGGGTAGGTAATATCTTGGACCGTGAGGCGCTCATCCATCTCGGCGATGATTTGCGCCTTCGCGCCGTTGGCGGCAAGCATTGGCGCAATCGCCGCGGCAGCCGCGCCTGATCCCGCAAGAGCCGTAAGCTTCTGCATGAAGCCGCGGCGGTCGAGCGTCAGGTGGGTGTATTCGTCATAGGCGTTGATCATCGCCTGGGTGATCGTCGGCTTTTCCATGCAAGGCTCCTCCCCGATGGTGGACGGCCAGTGTCTCCAAGAACAGCAATCGGCCGGATGACCAAGGCTAGATCATCCGGCCAACAAACGGGTGACACTTCTGCGTGAGGCTCAGGCGAGATCGAGCACGATGCGGCCGTCGATCTTGCCTTCCTTCATGCGGTCGAAGATCGCATTGATGTTCTCCAGCTTGTCCCAGGAGAAATGAGAGGCAACCTTGCCCTCGCCCGCGAATTGCAGCGATTCCTCCAGGTCCTGGCGTGTTCCGACGATGGAACCACGCACGGTGATACGCTTCAGGACGGTTTCGAAAACGGGCAACGAGATGAAGCCCGGCGGCAGGCCGACGAGCGCCATCGTGCCCTTGGAGCGCAGGAACCCATAGGCCTGCTCCATCGCCTGGGGTGAGACGGCTGTGACAAGCGCCCCATGCACGCCGCCCGTTGCCTTCTGCACCTGCTCGACGGCATCGGCAGCCTTGCCGTTGACGATGACGTCAGCGCCGAGCTTCTTTGCAAGTTCCAGCTTGTCATCGAAGATATCTGCGGCGACGACATGCATGCCCATGGCCTTGGCATATTGCACTGCCATGTGGCCGAGACCGCCAATGCCGGAGATGACCACCCATTCGCCGGGGTTCACCTCCGTTTCCTTCAAGCCCTTGTAGACAGTAACGCCAGCACACAGGACAGGCGCGGCGGACCCAAACTCCAGATTGTCCGGCAGGCGGCCGACGAAGTCCGGATCGGCGAGTCCGTATTGGGCAAAGGTGCCGTTTACGGAGTAGCCGGTGTTCTGCTGGCTGCCGCAGAGCGTTTCCCAGCCGGTACGGCAAGGCGTGCAGCAGCCGCAGGCAGTGTGCAGCCAGGCAACGCCGACGCGGTCGCCTTCCCTGATACGAGAGACGCCGGAACCGAGCTTGGCAACGTAGCCGACACCTTCGTGACCCGGAATGAAAGGCGGATTTGGCTTGACCGGCCAGTCGCCGTTGGCGGCATGCAGATCCGTGTGGCAGACGCCGGTTGCTTCATACTTGACGAGGATCTGCCCTGGGCCGGGCTCAGGAATCGGCATTTCCTCGATCACCAGAGGCTTGCTGAATTCCCGCACCACGGCGGCTTTCATCATTGCTGACATCGCTGGACCCTTTTCGAACGGAGACCGCATGGTTGCGGTCATGTGGCTCGAACTGTCGTAACGCAAAGCGGAAGCGGTGAACTTGATCCACTGCAAAGTCGTCAGTTGAAGGCGAGCCAGACTCCGAGCCAGAGCCAGAGAGCGATCAAAATGAAGAAACCGAGAATGAAGAGCGGGCGGCGGTGGCGCAGGCGGTTGCTGGTGATATGGACATAGGAATGGACATAGCGCGACAGCACGAAGGCCCATGCCAGAGCTGCGGTCACCACATTATCAGCCGTTGTCACGTAAAGCGCCAGACAGACAGCGTGGAAGAGAACCGGAAGCTCGAACTGGTTCTTCAGGTTGTTGTGAACAAGGAGACTGTCGAGGGGCTCTTCGCGGTTCTCCTTGAACTGCTCCGCCTTCACTCTCCCGGTGCGCACCGCCCCTAAACGCTTTCTGGACAGGAGGAAATATAGGCCGAAGACAAGCACCGCGTGGGCAAACATCGGCCAGATCATCACCGTGCTGAAGGTCATCTCAACTCCCCGAATTCGACATCGATGGGTATGACATGAAAGGCTGGTGGCTTACACAAAAAAAGCCATGGCAGGTTTCGCCATGGCTTTTTGATGAATTCATCTGATACAGTCTAGCTCAGCCAGCGCCACCTGGATAATTCGGGCTTTCACGCGTAATCGTCACGCCATGCGGATGGCTCTCGCGAAGCGCCGCGCCGGAGATCCTGACGAAGGTCGCCTTCTCTTGGAAATCAGCCAGATCGACGCCGCCGACATAGCCCATAGCCGCCTTCAATCCGCCGGCCAGCTGGTGCAGCACGGCAGAGACCGGCCCCTTGTATGGAACCTGGCCTTCGATCCCTTCAGGAACGAGCTTCAGCGTGTCGCGCACCTCTGCCTGGAAGTAGCGATCGGCGGAACCGCGTGCCATCGCACCCAGCGAGCCCATGCCACGATAGGCTTTGAACGAGCGGCCCTGGTAGAGGTAGACCTCGCCTGGGCTTTCATCGGTGCCGGCAAGCAAAGAGCCAACCATCACGGCCGAAGCGCCGGCGGCGATCGCTTTTGCGAGATCGCCGGAGAACTTGATGCCGCCATCGGCGATGACCGGAATGTTCTGGTCGCGAGCAGCGTTGACGGCTGCCATGACAGCGGCGAGCTGTGGAACGCCCACGCCCGCGACAATGCGGGTCGTGCAGATCGATCCAGGGCCGATCCCGACTTTTACGGCATCAGCACCGGCATCAATCAACGCCCTCGTCCCGTCATAGGTCGCAACATTGCCGGCCATGATGCGGACGGAGTTGGACAGCTTCTTCACCTGGGAAACAGCATCCAGAACACGCTGTGAGTGACCATGAGCGGTATCGACAACCAGCAGATCGACGCCGGCGTCGATCAGCCGTTCGGCGCGCTCGAACCCATCGGCACCGACGCTGATGGCAGCGGCCGCCCGCAAGCGACCCTGTGCATCCTTGGAGGCGTTCGGGTTGAGCTGTGACTTCTCGATGTCCTTCACCGTGATCAGACCGACGCAATGCCCCTGGGCGTCGACCACGAGAAGCTTTTCGATCCGGTGCTTGTGGAGCAGACGCTTTGCTTCCGTCTGGTCGACATTATCATTGACGGTGACAAGGTTCTCCCGCGTCATCAATTCATAGATCTTCTGCGAAGGGTCCGAGGCAAACCGAACATCGCGGTTGGTCAGTATCCCCACGAGACGGCCCGTCTTGTGTCCGCCGCTACCGCCGTTCTCAACAACCGGGATGCCGGAGATGCCGTGCACCTTCATCAGTGACAAGGCTTCGGCCAAGGGCGCGTCGGGGCCGATCGTCACCGGGTTGACGACCATCCCGCTTTCGAACTTCTTCACCTGGCGCACTTCTTCGGCCTGCTCGGCCGGGGTCAGATTGCGATGGATGACGCCTATGCCGCCGGCCTGGGCCATGGCAATCGCAAGACGCCCTTCCGTGACCGTATCCATCGCAGAAGACAGGATGGGGAGATTGAGATGGATATCCTGAGCGATTGTGGTGGCGATATTGGTCTGGCCTGGCATGATTTCGGAGTGGCCGGGCTGCAGAAGCACGTCGTCAAAAGTAAGCGCGTCAGCGCCGGTTGCCGATTCGATGATGCGTGCCATGGCCAATTTCCTTCAGGTCCAGAAATGCAAGTGACGCACCGGAACGAAGTATCGTCCGCCCGGGCGCCCCAAAATTATTGCTCGGAAGTTGGCGAGGGCTGGTAACACGATCATGTCCGGAAGGGAATAGCAAAATCCCGGAGGCTGCGGCCTCCGGGATGGCGGGGGAAGTCTTGCTCAGAGGTCGAACTGATAGGTCTTCGGGACAAAGCGGTAGCCGGTTTCCAGCTTCTCAGCATAGCCCACCGAGGGGAACGGCATATGATACCCCATGAATGCCAACTGATCGGCGGCAATCATGTCGAAGACCTTCTTGCGCGTTTCGGCGGCCATGGCCTTGTCCATGTCGAAGCGCACTTCCCATTCTGGACGTTGCAGCGACAGGACATAGTGGTTGGCCGTGTCCGCCGTCAGGATCAACCTCCGGCCGTCCGATTCGACGTTGAAGATCATATGCCCCGGCGTGTGACCGAAGGCTGCCATGCCGTTGATGCCGGAGACGACTTCCGCACCATCACCGATAAAGGTCATCTTGTCCGCCAGCGGCTTGACCTTTTCCAGCACGGTCTTGTGGCCATTCTCGGCAGCCGTGCCTTCACGCGCCGTGTCCGTCCAGAAGTCGTACTCCACCTGGCCTACGACGTAGCGCGCATTTGGAAATGCCGGGCCGCTATCCTCCATCAGACCACCAATGTGATCGCCATGCAGATGGGTGAGAACCACGACGGTGACGTCTTCCGGGCTGTACCCGCCGGCGGTCAGACCTTCGATAAGCCGGCCCATGCCCTGCGCCCGGCCGCCCGGGCCCATGCCGGTATCAAAGAGGATTACTTCGCTTCCGGTGTTGATAAGCACTGGGGCAAAGCTGTTGACGAACTGGTCTGCCGGCAGGAAGTTTTCCTGCAGAAGCGCGCCCACTGTCTCGGCCGACTGGTCGGTCCCGAATGTTTCGTTGGGTGCGCCCGAAGCGCGCGCTCCATCCTTGACCACGAGAACCTCGAAGCTTCCGACGCTAAAGCGATCGGTTTGCGGCGGCATGGCCCTGTTGATCTCCAAACGCTCTGTACCCTGTGCCTGCGCTTTCCCTGCAAGAATGGCGGGTGCTGCCATTATACCCATGCCTGCCGATCCCAGCAGCATACGACGGCCCATCGATGGCATCTTCATGATCTTCTCCCCTTGTGGCATCTGGCTTTCGACGCCAGCAGGGAGGAAGATATGCGGCACCGTCCTGTCGGAAACGGGCGTCACGCAGTCGTGATACGAAGATGAACGGCGTCCTTTGAATCAGGACTGCGAAGGCTTTCCCTTCAGTGGGAAGGCTTAGCGGTCCAGCGCCACCAATATCGCGCTTTTCAGCACCTAAACTTCGGCCTGTTCGGCACCGTCGCCATCTGTCTCGGTCTTGCGCCCTTTGAAGCCCTTGGCGAGCAGGAACATCTCCACCGATTCCGATCGCGATGCAGCCGGCTTGATGTGGATGACCTGCCGGAAGTGTTGCTTGAGCATGTTGAGGAGGTCGCGCTCGGTGCCGCCTTGAAAGGTCTTTGCCAGGAAGTGACCGCCCTCACGCAGCACCTCCACGGCAAAATAGGCGGCAACTTCGCACAGATGCATGGTTCGCAGATGGTCGGTCTTCTGATGACCCGTGGTCGGCGCCGCCATGTCGGAGATCACCAGATCCGGCGCTCCTCCTATCGCTTCAACCAAAAGGCGTGGCGCCTCGGGCTCAAGGAAGTCGAGCTGCAGTATCTTGACGCCGGCAAGCGGTGCCATTTCCAGGAAATCGATTGCCGCAACACGGATGTCCTCATCCGTGGATCCGGTCACCTTGGCGGCGATCTGCGACCAGCTGCCAGGTGCCGCGCCAAGGTCGATAATGCGGCGCGCGCCCTTCAGGATCTGGTGCTTTTCATCGATCTCCAGGAGCTTGAAGGCTGCCCGCGCCCGATAACCTTCCAGCTTCGCACGCTGCACATAAGGGTCATTGATATGGCGCTCGATCCACCGACGCGATGACGCCTTCAGCTTCCCCTTCTTCACCTTCTGGCCGAGCTTGCGGCCCGTGCGGTTGCTGCCGACAGGCGGCTTGGTCATCGGCGTGCTCCTTGATCGTGCCGCTCGGTACCTGGGCGGCGCGAGCGGATGCGGCGCCATGCCCCGTCATCCGCCATCATGTCGGTCAATATACCCTCGCGCAGGCCACGATCGGCAACCCGCATGCGCGGGCTTGGCCAGCGTCGGCGGATCGCTTCAAGAATGGCGCATCCGGCAAGCACCAGGTCCGCACGATCAGGGCCGATGCAGGGATTGGCGGCACGGTCGGCAAAGCCCCACGACAGGAGCTTTGCCTGCATCGCGGTCACTTCCGCATCCGAAAGCCAAAGCCCATCCACCTTGCGCCGGTCGTACCGCGGCAGATCCAGATGCACGCCCGCAAGCGTTGTCACGGTACCGGACGTCCCAATCAGGTGGAAATCATCGAGGCTGGCCCGCTGGCTGGCGACTGGGGGGCAGTCGAAACTTGCCAGCATGCCCTCGACTTCAGTCACCATCGCTTCGAAAACCTCAGGCGTCACATCGCGGCCACCGTGGCGCTCCGACAAGGTGACGACACCAACCGGCAGCGAAGTCCAATGGGTGATATGATTGGCAAGCCTGCTGGAGCGATTGTCGCCGACGCGGATAACCGCGATCTCCGAGGACCCACCGCCGATATCGAACAGAACAACCGAACGCGCTTCCCGACCAACCAAAGAGGAACATCCAGACACCGCCAGTCGCGCTTCCGTTTCGCGGTCGATGATCTCGAGCGTCAGCCCCGTTTCGCGAAGGACGCGATCCAGGAAGATCTCGCCATTTTCGGCAGAGCGGCAGGCTTCCGTCGCAATCAGCCGCATCTTGCGGATGGAGCGCGTGGCAAGCTTGGAAGCACATACCTTCAGAGCCTCGACGGCCCGATCCATCGCATCGTCGGACAAGCGGCGGCTGGCGGCCAGCCCTTCGCCCAGGCGCACGATACGAGAAAATGCATCAACGACCCGAAACTGACCAGGGCGGGTTGGCTGCGCGATCAGGAGCCGGCAGTTATTGGTGCCAAGGTCGAGGGCTGCGTAGAAATCGTCCCGATAAAGTGGCGCCGCGTCGGCAGAAGACCGAAGTCCCGCCCCCGCGGCTGGCGGCAAGGAGACGCTTCCCTTGGGATCGAAAGCCGGTTCGCTGCGTGGCTGCACCAGAGGACGTCCCTGAAGCCCGCGCCCGCCGCGGTTCTTCTTACGACGCTTCTTGATCTGGCCTGTGTCGGGCAGTCCGGGCGTTGATGACGCAGCGCCGCCTTGTGCGGCAACGCCATTCACACGCTCTCCCTGCGCCTTGCCCGCTCCGGCGGAACGGGCGCGGCGGCGCTTGCGCTTGCGCGCAGGATTCCCGGTGTCGTTGGTCGTTTCGGGCCGTGCGACCGGAGCAGCATCTTGTGCTGGTCCGCCATTCAGGGGAGACGCCGCATGCGGGTTCTTGCCCTTACGCTTCGCCTTGCGGCGACGAGAAGACCTTCCCTCGCCGCGTCCTGCCGTCGACGCCCCGCCTTCTGGCGGCTTTCCGCCGCTTTCGGGGTCCATCACTCTATGTCCATCTCGCCGCGCAAGGCCTTTCGGCATGCAGCTGGCGCTTATCGTTTCGTTGGCGGCAAGATAGCAGCGACGGGCGCAATCGCCAATGCCCTTTTTCATGCGGTTCTGCCCCAACGGCTGGTTCCCGCAGGCGACACCCTTTTTTTCACAAAAGGTATTTGCATCCGCCGGCTCATTCGCTATAAGCCGCCCACACCGGCGCGAGGCTATGCCACGCCGCGCTTGGGGAATAGGTTAACGGTAGACCCACGGACTCTGACTCCGTTAGTCCTGGTTCGAATCCAGGTTCCCCAGCCAATTCTCC
>CAYNED010000087.1:0-10038 GCA_964396135.1 uncultured Neorhizobium sp. | reverse complement strand
CCCACTTGGTGACCGGACGAACAGAGTTCGACAGGTTGCGGAAGCCGTTTTCCCAGTAGCCAAGGTTCACCAGGCCGGCTTCCTCCAGCTTCTGGCTCATCATGTCGCCGAATTCGCCATCGAGAACCTCGTAGGCTTCTTCGGGGCTTGCGAACAGGAACGGCAGGTCGAAGACGCCGAGAGCCGGAATGATGCCGACCAGCGGCGACGAAGACGTCACGACAGCTTCCTGCACGCCCGAACGAAGCGCCTGAGTTGCCTGAAGGTCACCGCCGAGAGCGCCGCCCCAGAATGCCGTCAGCTTCAGCTTGCCGCCGGACTTGTCGTCCAGGCAAGCCTGCATGGCCTTGATACCGTTACCAACAGGGTGATCTTCGTTGATACCGTTCGACACGCGGATGTTGCGGTCGTTGAATTCTGCAAAGGCCGGAGCTGCGGCCGAAAGACCGAAGGCGATGGCGGTAGAAGCAAGAAGAAGTTTTCTCATGGTATTATCCTCCCTAGGATTGGTTGTTGAGGGTTGTGGATTAGTAGAGCCACCGTGCCGGCACGATGACGATGTCCGGGAAAAGGACAAGAAGGAAAAGCACCAAGACCTGCGTGACCAGGAATGGCCAGACGCCGATAGTTACCTTTCCAAGTGGAACGCGGCCGACGCCGCTGACGACGTTCAAGACAACGCCAACCGGCGGCGTCAGGAGGCCGATACAGGTATTCATGATGAACAGCACGCCGAAGTACACCGGATCAATCCCCGCCTGCTTGATGATTGGCATCAGGACAGGCGTCAGGATGAGAATGGTGGGGGTCAAGTCCAGAGCGGTACCGACAACCAGCACAAGCAGCATGATCACAAACATCAGCAGCATCGGCCGGTCGATCAGGGGCTCAATGTAACCGGTGATTTCCGCAGGAATGTTTGCAGCGGTGATCAGCCAGGCTGAGACAAGCGCGGCGCAAACGAGGAACATGACAACTGCGGTTGTCTTCGCCGCACGCAGCACGACCCCCGGCAGATCGCGCGGCGTAAGCTCACGGTAGATCACCATGCCAACGAACATCGCATAGACCGCCGCCACCACGGCAGCCTCTGTCGGTGTCACAACACCCGCCTTGATGCCGCCGAGGATAATCACGGGCATGCCCAGCGCCCAAAGCGCACGGCCGGTCGCCTGCAACCGTACCTTTGCCGTCGTCTTCGGGAGCGCCTGGACATTGTCCTTGCGGACCACGATCAACCAGGTCACCACCAGCGCGACACCCATCAGAAGACCTGGCACGATACCGGCCATGAAGAGCTGTGTGATCGAAACGTTGGCGGAGACGCCGAAGACGATGAAGGCCATGGACGGCGGGATGACCGGGGCGATGACACCGCCAGCAGCGATGAGACCGGCAGAACGCGGTACGTTGTAACCGGCTTTGGCCATCATCGGGATCAGGATCGCTGCCAGCGCCGCCGTATCGGCAGCCGCCGATCCGGAAATGCTGGCCATGATGACTGCCGCCATGATGGCAACGATCCCGAGACCACCGCGGATATGCCCGACGCAGGCAATGGCGAAATCGATGATGCGCCGCGACAAGCCGCCGGCATTCATCAGTTCACCAGCAAGAATGAAGAACGGAATTGCAAGCAGGGTGAAGGTGTCTGCACCCGCGATCATGTTCTGCGCGATGATCTGCGTGTTGAACATGCCCATGTACCACATGAGCATGACGCCGCAGAACATCAGCGAGAACGCGACCGGCACGCCAATGGCCATCGCGCCGAGAAGTGAGACGATAAAGACGCCGAGTGTCATTAGGTACGCTCCGCCAGATGATCGACCGACATGTTCTCACCGGCGAATGCTGCGATTTCTTCCTCGGTCACACGGCCTGTGACCAAACGCACAAGCCGCTCCAGCGCGATAAGCACGACACCTGCGCCCGTAAAGAAGCCGATGCCATAAATCCAGATCATCGGCAGCTTCGTCACCGGCGCCGTCATGGACGCGTTGATCGGAGACTGCTTCCAGGTTCCCCAGAAGAAGATGGCGGAAACTGCGATGATGATAATGTTGGACAAGATCATGCAGATGATGCGCCCCTTGCGTCCAAACAGCATCACCAGCGTCTCGACCCCCACATGAGAATGCTCACGGAAAGCCACGACTGCGCCTATGAAGGTGAGCCACACGAAGAAGTAGCGCGACAGTTCATCCGAAATATTGATGCCGGAATTGAACCCGTACCGGAGCACGACGTTCAGGAACACCATCACCGCCATTGCCGAGAGCAACAGGATAAGCAGGAGTTCAAGACATTTATAGAAGAGGTCGACGGCTCTTTGCATTGGCTCCCCCCGCCTCGCCTACAACAGCGCGCGTTGTGCTAAGTTCTTCATCAGCGCAGCAATGCCGAAGCTCCACGGCGGGCAACGATTGCTGTGCTCGACCCAGTTTATAAGCCGCCCGAGCCGCGGCGTCGATATTTCTACGCGATCGCCAATCTCATGGGTGAACCCGAGGCCCGCACCGCGACGATCTTTCACCGGCGCAAACATCGTGCCGAGAAAGAAGACAACGCCATCGGGATATTGGTGATTGTCGTTCAGCAACTGTGAAACCAAGTCCTCCGGCGTACGGCTGATGGCCGCAAGTGGGCTGACCCCTGTCATGGTGAAGCCCTCAAGCCCCTCCACCGCCAAAGCGACTTCGGCCTTCTTCACGTCTTCCAGACTGAAGCCGTCATCGAACAGACGGATGAACGGCCCGATGGAGCAGGACGCGTTGTTGTCCTTTGCCTTGCTGAGCAGCAAGGCAGAGCGACCCTCAAAGTCGCGAAGGTTGACGTCATTGCCGAGGGTCGCACCGATGATCTTTCCGGCGGAGGTAACCGCCAGGACAACTTCGGGCTCAGGGTTATTCCAGTCGGACTTCGGGTGGATGCCGATCAACGCGCCGCAGCCCACGGAAGACATCGGCTGCGCCTTGGTGAAGATTTCTGCGTCCGGGCCGATGCCGACTTCCAGGTACTGCGACCAGAGGCCCAGCTCCTGCAAAAGCTTCTTCACATCGGCAGCCTTCTCGGAGCCTGCAACGAGGCCCTTGAGGTTGTCGCCGAGAACCGGCGCGAGGCGAGCCCGAATCTCCTGGGCCCGCAGAGGGTCGCCTTTGGCCTGCTCCTCGATGACCCGTTCAAGCATGCTGTCGGCGAAGGTGACACCTGCAGCTTTGACCGCCTGCAGGTCGGCGGGAGCCAGAAGCTCGCCGGCCGTACCGTTGAGGAAATCGTCGAGCTTACCCAGGTCGGGGAACTGGCTGACATCCTTGAGAAGCGACGTAAGTTCCGAAATCTCGAGAAGACCCGAGAGCGTCGGCGAAAGGGACGACACGTCCAGCAACCGCTCGTCCTTGAGGAGAACAGGGCACGGGCCGCCAGCGGTCTTGGACCAGACCCGACCGACCAGAACTGCCTCGCTCACGTCTTGCGGCAGGATCATCTGCGCGCTCAACACCTTCTCAGAATTCACCAATTTCCTCCCATGGCGGGTCAGTCAATCGCCCTGATTGTCAGGATGTCTGACAACAAAAGTGCGCTTTTCTAGTATGACTTTTACGCGCTGTCCAGACGTCCCCTACCGATGTGGAAAAAACTCCGTGAACGCGGATATCTCAAACTTCGTCCCGGAAAGTCTCCAGAGTAAGGTCCAGCCGTGCTGCAGCTTGGGTAAGATGCCGACGCATTGCCTGACGTGCTTCCACCGGATCACCTTTGGCGACCGCTTCGCGAATTGCAACATGTTCCGCGATCGTCACCTCGACAATTTCCTCCAGCACAGCCTTGGACCGGGCAGTCTGAATGGCAAGGCTGATCCGCTCCGCGATGAAGCTGGTGAACAAGGGGAAATACTCATTTTGAGTGGCCGTCGCCAGCGCGCGATGAAACGCCAGATCCGCGACAATCCCCTGTTCCGTCCACTTCTCAGCTCCTGTCATCTGGTCCAGCGCCTCATCCAGGCGGGCGAGGTCTTCTGAGGTCCGATGAACGGCGGCCAGTCCGGCGGCTTCGATCTCGAGCGGAATACGCAACTGGTAGAGATTGTGGAATGCGATGCGATCCGTCGGGTCGCCGTGCTCGATACGCAGAGACTGGCGGCGCTCGAACTCGGTTGCGAACGCGCCGACACCCTGCCGCGTCTCGACGAGCCCCTCGTTGCGCAATTGTGCGATAGCTTCGCGGACGACAGAACGACTGACACCAAAGGTCTTGGCAAGCAGATGCTCGGTCGGAAGCTTCTCCCCCGCAGCAATGCGACCTTCCAGTATCTCCCGACCTATCTGCGCAGCAATCCGCGTCGGCAAATGTTCACTTCGCCGGATCTGATTGAAATCAGCAACGACCACGTCCGCCCCTCCCTTGGCTTTGCACCTACTTCTATGAGTTCAGCACAAAATTCAATTGGCAGCCGGGATTCATCATCTGCTCTGGGTCGATGGCGTGCTTGATTGCCGTCAGCAACTGGCGGCGCACCGGCGACAGGCGCGCCTCGAAGTCTCCGCGCTTCAAACGTCCGATGCCGTGTTCAGCGCTAATGCTGCCCTGGTAGCCGTCGAGAATGGCATTGATGGCAGCCTTTGCCTTGTAGATCTGCTCCATCCGTTGTTCTGCGGTGGACCCGGCCGTCGGGAGCACGTTCAAGTGCACATTACCGTCACCCACGTGACCGTAGGATACGCAGGTAGTGCCAGGCACAGCCGCCTCGACCGCGGCTTCTGCATCAGCGACAAAGTCGGCGAGTTGAGACAGCTTGACGGAAACATCCGTCCTCAGATGCATCCCCCGCTTCGCCTGCCCCTCGTTCATGCCCTCGCGAATGAGCCATAAATTGCGTGCCTGCGCCTGCGAGGCCGCGATCGTTCCGTCAACGACGATCCCCTCTTCCATGACCGCTTCCAGGAACCGACCCATCAGGTCATCAACGTCCACGAGGCCGGAGCCGGATATCTCCATCAGAACATAAGCCGGATAGTCGGCAGCGATGGGGATCGGCAGGTCGGGCATTGCCTCCTTCGCCAAGGTGAAGGCGAGCGGCGGCATGAACTCGAATGCCGACATGAGGTCGCAGCAGTCCCGCCGCGCGCGGCGGAAGAGCTTGATGGCATCGTCGAGCGATGAGAGCCCGAGGAGGGCGGTTGCGACCTGATCAGGATAAGGCGTCAGCTTGACGGAGACGGCTGTGATGATCCCCAACGTTCCTTCTGCGCCGATAAAGAGCTGCTTGAGATCGATCCCGCGATTGTCCTTGCGCAAGGTTGATAGGCCATCAAAAATGCTTCCATCCGGCAGAACGACCTCAAGCCCGAAGATCAGCTCGCGCGTCATCCCATAGCGCAGCACGTTGATGCCGCCCGCGTTGGTAGAAACATTGCCGCCAATCCTGCACGTTCCTTGCGCTCCAAGGGCCAACGGGAAGAACATGCCTTTTTCTGCCACGGCATCTTTGAGTTCAGATAAAATGCATCCAGCCTCAACAACGGCGGAGAAATCATCGGCATCGACCTGCCGGATCTTGTTCATCCGCTCGAGGCTAAGGACCACTTGATTCTGGTCAGCGTCGGGTATCCCGCCGAGAACAAGTCCCGTATTGCCGCCCTGAGGCACGATCGAAAGCCCGAGTTCGCGGCACAGCTTGACGGCCTCCGCCACCTGCTCCGTATTCCGGGGTCGCAGCACCGCGACCGCGTCGCTCGTCACGTCTCCGTGCCAATCACGACAATATGGGGTCATCTCGTCGCGCGCGCTCAGCACGATGTCGTCGCCCAATCTTGCTCGCAATGCCACGCGCCATTCACCCACTGATACACTTACTTCCGATGCCATACCAAAGGCCCTTCTCCTGCGTCAGCCGGCATCTCGTACACTTTGAGCTTCGCCTGCCGCCGCTGAAATAACTATTTCCAAGCCGAGCATATAAAGTTATCAGACAACCTTACAAGGTGGATTTTTCCTGCCTCAGCGGCTCATGCGCGATGGCAGTTTCAGCGGAGGAGTTCTTCATGCACATCCTGATTATCGGCGCCGCAGGCATGGTCGGTCGCAAGCTCACCCAGCGGCTCGTCGCCGACAAGGTGCTGGGCGAAAAGCCCGTGGAAAAGCTGACGCTGGTAGATGTCGTCAGACCTGACGCTCCGGCGGGGTTCACAGGCCAGGTTGACGCTCGCGAAGGCGATTTGTCCGCTCCAGGGGAAGCCGAAAAACTCGTCGCCACTCGACCAGATGTGATCTTCCATCTGGCGGCGATCGTTTCGGGCGAAGCGGAACTCGATTTCGACAAGGGTTACCGGATCAACCTGGACGGCACGCGCTACCTGTTCGATGCAATCCGCCTCGCCCATAACGAGGATGGCTACAAGCCGCGCGTCGTCTTCACCTCTTCGATCGCCGTTGTTGGTGCCCCCCTGCCCTTCCCGATCCCGGACGAGTTCCACCTGACCCCGCTGACAAGCTATGGCACCCAGAAGGCGATCTGCGAGCTCTTGCTCTCTGATTACAGCCGTCGTGGTTTCTTCGACGGCATCGGCATTCGCCTGCCGACCATCTGCATCCGGCCTGGCAAACCCAACAAGGCAGCCTCCGGCTTCTTCTCAAATATCCTGCGTGAGCCACTGGTGGGGCAGGAAGCTGTCCTTCCCGTGTCCGAAGATGTCAGACACTGGCACACCTCGCCGCGCTCCGCCGTCGGCTTCCTGGTCCACGGCGCAACGATTGACCTCGACAAGGTGGGCCCGCGCCGCAACCTGTCCATGCCTGGCTTGAGCGCCACTGTCGGAGAGCAGATAGAGGCCCTGCGCCGGGTGGCCGGCGACAAGGCGGTCGCCCTCATCCGACGCGAGCCTGACGAGATGATCATGAAGATGGTGGCCGGATGGGCGCCCGGCTTCGAGGCGAAGCGCGCCACCGAGCTTGGCTTCACGGCCGAAAAGTCGTTCGATGAAATCATCCGCGTCCACATCGACGACGAACTCGGAGGCAAGCTCGCATGAGTAGTTCAAAGAAGGAACAGATCGCTTTCCTTGGTACCGGCCTGATGGGCGCTCCGATGGTGCGCTGTCTGCTGAAGGCAGGCTTTCCGGTGACGGTGTGGAACCGTGATCCGTCGAAGGCAGCGCCGCTTGTCTCGGAAGGGGCAAGGCAGGCGCAGTCGCCGGCTGATGCTGTCACCGGCGCCGACGTTGTCTTCACCATGCTGACCAACGGTGCCGCTGTCGCTGATGTCTTGTTCGACAAGGGTGTCGCCAATGCCATGGCAGAAGGGTCAATCCTTGTCGACTGTAGCTCGATTGCGCCGCCGGTCGCACGCGACCACGCGGCAAGACTCGCCGAACATGGCATCCGTAATATCGACGCTCCTGTCTCTGGCGGCACGGCTGGCGCATCAGCTGGAACGCTTGCGATCATGGCAGGCGGTGATGCAGCGGATGTGGATGCACTCAAGCACGTCTTCGCAGCCCTAGGACGCGTCACCCATGTCGGTCCGAGCGGGGCAGGCCAGATTTGCAAGCTTGCCAACCAGCAGATCGTAGCAGTCACCATCGGCGCCGTTGCCGAAGCGATGATCTTGGTTGAGGCCGGCGGCGCTTCGCGTGCCGCTTTTCGCGATGCCATCCGTGGTGGCTTTGCTGAAAGCCGAATCCTGGAGCTACACGGCGCCCGCATGATCGACCGCAATTTCGTGCCGGGCGGCGCCTCCGCCAATCAGTTGAAAGACCTCGACGCCGTGATGGCAATGGCGGAGGAACTCTCCTTGACGCTGCCGCTGACCAGTCAGGTTCAGCAAGAGTTCCGCGACTTCGTCGATCATGGCGGAGCGGACCAGGATCATAGCGGCCTTCTCCTGCACCTCGAGAAGCTCAATTCACACCACCGGGAATGACCATGAGCACCGATACAACAAAGACACGCCGCCTGCGCTCCCAGGACTGGTTCGACAATCCCGACCACATCGACATGACCGCTCTCTATCTGGAGCGCTTCATGAACTACGGTGTGACGCCGGAGGAATTGCGGTCCGGCAAGCCAATCATCGGCATTGCTCAGAGTGGCAGCGATCTTACGCCCTGCAACCGGGTTCACGTCGAACTGGTCAAGCGCGTCCGTGACGGCATCCGCGATGCAGGGGGCATTCCGATCGAATTCCCCACCCATCCAATGTTTGAAAACTGCAAGCGCCCGACCGCTGCCCTTGACCGCAACCTCGCCTATCTCAGCCTGGTTGAGGTCCTCTACGGGTATCCGCTGGATGGCGTGGTGCTGACCACGGGCTGCGACAAGACAACGCCTTCGGCCTTAATGGCAGCATCGACCGTCGATATCCCCGCCATCGTCCTCTCTGGTGGCCCCATGCTGGACGGCTGGCATGAAGGCGAGCTTGCAGGCTCGGGCACGGTGATCTGGCGTATGCGGCGCAAGTTTGCTGCTGGCGAGATCGATCGGGAGGAGTTCCTCCAGGCAGCGCTCGACTCTGCTCCGTCGGTTGGCCACTGCAACACCATGGGCACGGCTTCCACCATGAATGCGCTGGCTGAGGCGCTTGGCATGTCGCTGACGGGATGCGGCGCTATTCCAGCAGCTTATCGCGAACGGGGCCAGATGGCCTATCGCACGGGCAAGCGAGCCGTCGAAATCGTCTGGGAGGATCTAAAGCCTTCCGACATTTTAACTCGCGAGGCATTCCTGAACGCGGTGCGCGTCAATTCTGCCATAGGCGGTTCGACCAATGCCCAACCGCATCTCGCCGCCATGGCGAAGCACGCCGGCGTCGACTTGTACCCTGACGATTGGCAGGTCCACGGGTTCGACATCCCGCTTCTCGCGAATGTCCAGCCCGCCGGAAAGTACCTCGGCGAACGCTATCATCGCGCCGGCGGAACGCCAGCCATCATGTGGGAACTGCTACAGGCGGGCAAACTCGACGGAAGCTGTGCGACGATCACCGGCCGAACTGTGGCCGAGAACCTGAACGGTAAGGAAGCCACCGACCGTGAGGTTATCTTCCCCTACAGCCAACCCTTGAAGGAAAAGGCCGGCTTCGTCGTTCTGAAAGGCAATCTCTTCGATTTCGCCATCATGAAGACGAGCGTCATTTCGGACGGCTTCCGCCAGCGATATCTCCAGGAGCCGGGTCGGGAAGGCGTGTTCGAGGGCAAGGCGGTCGTCTTCGATGGTTCGGAGGACTATCATCACCGTATTAACGACCCCGCGTTGAACATCGACGAAAACACCATCTTGGTGATCCGGGGCGCAGGCCCCCTGGGCTGGCCCGGATCGGCGGAGGTGGTCAACATGCAACCGCCAGATCACCTGTTGAAGAAGGGCATTGCCAGCCTTCCGACGATCGGTGACGGACGCCAGTCGGGAACAGCCGATAGCCCGTCGATCCTTAACGCATCTCCGGAAAGCGCCGCCGGTGGAGGATTGGCCTGGATCCGCACGGGCGACATCATTCGGATCGATCTCAATCAGGGACGCTGCGACATGCTGGTGGAGCCGGAGGAGATCGAGAAGCGTCGTGCTGAAGGCATTCCTGCGGTTCCGGCAGATGCCACGCCCTGGCAGCGCATATACCGCCGGTCCGTCACGCAGCTTTCCGACGGTGCGGTCCTCGAAGGTGCGGCTGACTTCAGGCAGATCGCCACAAAGTCACCACCGCGACACAACCACTAAACGACAAGAGGGACCGGTGAGGTCCCTTTTGTCGACTCGTGTACTAGATCACGGCACTCATGCCGCCATCCACATAGATGATCTGGCCGTTCACGTAGTTGGATGCTTCTGAGGCCAGAAAGACAGCCGCGCCGACAAGTTCTTCGGGCCTGCCCCACCGCCGTGACGGCGTCCGGCCCTTTACCCAGCTGTCGAACTCGGGATCGTCGATCAGCGCCTGGTTCATGTCGGTCAGCATGTAGCCGGGGCCGATGGCGTTCGCCTGTATCCCACTTCCGGCCCATTCCGCCGCCATTGTCTGCGTCAGCGTCTTGATGCCACCCTTGG
>CAYNED010000086.1:5454-10079 GCA_964396135.1 uncultured Neorhizobium sp. | reverse complement strand
CTCAAGGATGAGTTGGAAGAAATAGTAGCCTATGAAGTGGCGGCCTAGGCTGAACACGTTGGCTCAGGTCCTTTGACAAACTCCGGCATCTGATCCATACCCCGACCATTCGAAACCGCCCGGGCATGCCCGGGCGGTTTCGCCGTTCAAGGACGTTGCTCCTGCAATTCGTTCGCATCCGCATGGGGACAAGACGGTGACTGCGAGAACCGATCCGATCGTCGAAAAGCTGGCATTCTGGGGCATCCCACTTTCCTTCGGCGTCATGGGGTTGAAGCTGCTCGCCTGGTGGGTGACGGGATCGGTGGCGCTGCTGTCCGACGGCCTGGAATCCACGGTCAACGTGGTCGCGGCGTTCATCGCCTATTTCGTCATCCGCTATGCGCAGCGGCCGGCCGACGACGACCATCAGTTCGGCCACCACAAGGCCGAGTACATGTCGGCTGTGGTCGAGGGTGCACTGATCATCGTGGCGGCCCTCTTGATCGTCCAGGAGGCTTGGGGAGCACTGTTTGATCCGAGCCTTCCAGAGGCGCCGGTGCTCGGCCTTGCCATCAACGCGGCCGCTGGCGTGATCAACGCAGTCTGGGCGACGGTGCTGGTCCGTGCCGGCGCGAAGTACCGGTCGCCGGCGCTTTCGGCGGACGGCCAGCACATCATGTCGGATGTGGTGACCTCGGTCGGGGTTCTTGTCGGCCTGGTGCTGGCGCTGGGCACGGGCTATGCCATCCTCGATCCGCTCCTGGCGATGATCGTGGCCGTCAATATCCTCTACCAGGGCTACAAGGTCATCTCCAGTTCCCTGGGGGGTCTGATGGACCGGGCGGTGACCCCTGCAGAGGAGGAGGCGATCCGCGCCGCCATCAGCGCCCATTCGTCCGGCTCGCTGGGCGTTCACGACCTACGCACGCGCCGTGCAGGTGCTGCGGCATTCATCGATTTTCATCTCGTAGTGCCCGCCGCCATGACGGTGGTTCAGGCGCATGAGATCTGCGATCGACTTGAGGACGCCATCAAGGCCGCCATACCGGGCGCCAGTCTCGCCATCCATGTGGAACCCGAAGGGGAGCGCGCCCATGGGATCAAGGTTAAGGTAGAAGGAACATCCACGTGAGCATGACAGACACAACGAGCCTTTCGCAGCTCGGGCAGCAGGTGGAGACGCCGCAGGACCCGCAAGCGGCTGTGCTGGAAAAGGTGCCGAACGGCAATCAGGGAACCGACTATGTGGTGCGGTTTACCGCGCCCGAGTTTACCTCGCTCTGCCCCATGACGGGGCAACCGGACTTTGCCCATATCGTCATCGACTACATCCCGGATGCGCATCTGGTTGAATCGAAATCACTGAAGCTCTTCCTGCATTCCTTCCGCAACCACGGTGCCTTTCACGAGGACTGCTCGATCTATATCGCCAAGCGGCTTGTTGAGCTGCTTGCACCCAGGTGGTTGCGGATCGGCGCCTACTGGTATCCGCGCGGCGGCATTCCGATCGATGTTTTCTGGCAGACGGGGGAAGCTCCCCAGGGCGTGTGGCTGCCGGAGCAGGGCGTGGCGACGTACCGGGGTCGCGGCTGATCTGCGGCAGCGAAGCTTGAGAGAAAGGGCACGTCGCGCGTGCCCTTTTTGCTGTGGCTCAGCCGAACGCGAGTGACAGGCCGGCGAGGGCGGTGAGGCCGCCTGCCAGGCGAGTTGCCCAGGGGGCAAGGCGCCCGATGCGGAGGCCGAGCACGATGCCGGCTGCGTGCAAGAGAGCGGTAGCAACCATGAAGCCAATGCCGAACTGGAGGGCGCCGGCGGAGCCGAGTTCGCCGCCATGGGCATGGCCATGGAAAAGCGCGAAGAGAGCAACGGTTGCCGCTGAAGCGGCGACAGGCAGGCGGACCGCCATGGCAACCAGCAGGCCAAGGGCAACGACCGAAGCGAGGATGGCGGGCTCGACGAAGGGGAGGCCGATGCCGGCGACGGCGGCAAGGAAGCCGAGTGCCATGGTGGCGACAAAGGCTGCCGGGACAATCCAAAGGGCACTGCGTTTCCCTGAGCCTGCCGCAATCTGGCTGGCCCACAGCCCGACAGCCACCATCGCAAGAATATGGTCTGCGCCGAACAGAGGATGCGAGACGCCGGCCATGAAGGAGCCGTGTGCGGTGGGGTCGAGATGCGCAAAGGCCGGTGCGGCGGCAGTGACCGACATGACTGCGGCGATGGAAAGGCGTTTCAACATTTCTTTGACCCCTCTGGAAGACGACTCGGACCCTGGCGGACGCAAGGCTGCAATATCGGCGGCCACGATAAGACAGGCCGAGGGCGCGTGTCCATGCCGGTAGAGACGAGGGGGAGGCGCTGCACCTACGTCATTCACCTTAGTCGGTTTCGCGCATTGTTTTACCGGCACGAACGCATTATGTCCGAGAAGACAAATCCCATACTGGAGATGCTGATGAACGACGAAAACGACGACGACAAGGTCAAGGAATTGCCGCTCGGCAAGGAAACGGAAGCGAACCTCTTCAAGTCGCGTTCGATCTTCATCTATGGTCCGATCACCCAGGAACTGGCGCAGAAGGTCAACACGCAGTTGGTGGCCCTTGCTGCTGCCAGCGACGAAGACATCCGCATCTACGTCAATTCTCCCGGTGGACACGTGGAATCGGGTGACTCGATCCACGACATGATCAAGTTCATCAAGCCGAAGGTCTGGATGATCGGCACGGGCTGGGTCGCCTCCGCGGGTGCACTCATCTATGTGGCTGCTCCTAAGGAGCGCCGCATCGCCCTGCCGAATACGCGCTTCCTGCTGCACCAACCATCCGGCGGCACGCGCGGCATGGCATCCGACATCGAGATCCAGGCGCGCGAAATCATCAAGATGAACGAGCGGCTGATCCGCATCTTCGCCAAGGCCACCGGCCAGAGCGAAGAGAAGATCGCCAAGGACATCGACCGCGACTATTGGCTCTCGGCCGAGGAAGGCGTGGCTTACGGCCTTGCTTCGCGCGTGATCGTGAACCAGTCCGAGATCGAATAAGAAGCGTTAGAGCACCCTAGTAGTCAAAAGCCCCGTTGGCACCCGCCAGCGGGGCTTTGTTCATGTTGGGATCAACAACATTTCGCGGCCGTCTGGTTTCGCGTCTCGTCAGCTACCCTTAACAGATGCCGGTCGCTTGTTCCGCACCCTCGGTGGAGCCTAGCTTCTTGAGCTTGTTGACCGTATGAGCAAGGGAAACGGCCTTTGGACACGCACGTATGAACGATCTCATCCGACGCTTCGCAACCTATTACCGCCCCCACCGCCGGTTGTTCCTGATGGATTTCTCCAGCGCGGTCGTGTGCGGATTGCTGGAGCTGGCCTTTCCGATGGCAGTGACGCTCTTCATCGACCGCTTGTTGCCGACGCAGCGGCTGGATCTGATCGTGATCGCGGGGCTCGGCCTCCTGGTCAGCGTTTTCTACCGGTTGGCCAAGGCGCTGCCCTGACGATCGAGCTGCCGCAGATTGGCGACAAGGTCGCCGAACCGGTCACCCTGGACGGCGATATGTGCCCGTAGCCTCGCGCGGGCCGCATCGGCGTCGCCGGCAAGGATCGCTTTAACGATCTGCTGGTGCTCAGCCAGGGAAACCGACATTCGGTTGCGCACCCTTAGCTGGAGACGGCGGTAAGGCCTGAGCCGGCGATGAAGGCCGGTACACTGTTCCTCCAGAAAGCCGCTATGGCTGGCCGTGTAGATCGCGCGGTGAAAGACCTCGTTCTCGTAATAATAGCGGTCTGTGTCGTTGCTTTCAGCGGCAGCCTGACATTGCCCAAGCGCGTCCATGATGGCTATCCGGTCATGTTCCTGATGACGGCGGGCGGCCATAGCACCCGCCATCGCTTCCAATTCCGCCATCACCTCGAACATCTCGAAAATGCGCTCCGGGCCCGGATCGACAACGACCGCACCGCGCCGCGGCCGGATCTCGACGAGACCGATGGCGCTGAGCTGCATCAGGGCTTCGCGAACAGGCGTGCGTGAGACGTCGAAGCGACCTGCCAGCTGCACTTCGTCGAGGCGCTCGCCTGGTCTGTATTCCCCCGTCAGGATGCAGTTCTCGATCTGATCCCTCAGCTTCTGATGTGTGTTTGCTGCCATCCGCCCACCGCCTCATGCATCATTCTCATTCTTGTATACAAGAGGGTTGACATTGTGCGCAAGCTCAATCCATGATCCGCAAGCTTCGGCAGGAGGGCTGAGGCAAAGGGAGGAATTCATCATGAGCTTAACGAAAGCGCTGAAGCTTTCGGCCGCGGTGCTGATCACAGGCTTGCTTGCCTCTGGCGCCTCGGCCCAAACCGTCTTGAAAGCATCTCACCAGTTTCCAGGTGGCAAGGGCGACATTCGCGACGAGATGGTACAGATCATCGCGCGCGAGGTCGCTGCTGCAAATGTCGGCCTAGAAATTCAGGTTTATCCGGGATCTTCGCTCTACAAGCCGAACGACCAGTGGAACGCCATCACGCGCGGTATTCTCGACATGACATCGTTTCCGCTCGACTACGCTTCGGGCCGGCATCCGGAGTTCTCGGCGACACTGATGCCGGGCCTCGTAGGCAACTTCGATCGCGCCAAGCGGCTCAATGATTCCGAGTT
>CAYNED010000086.1:0-5354 GCA_964396135.1 uncultured Neorhizobium sp. | reverse complement strand
TACCGGTTGTTCGAACACGCCAAGTGCCTTACGGCGCCGGGCGAGAACGCGCTCTGGTTCATGTACGAGCCGGTCCTGATGTCCAAGAAGGTGTTCGAGCGCCTCAGCCCCGAGCAGCAGAAGGCGATCCTGGATGCCGGAGAGAAGTCCGAGGTGTTCTTCGACGCCGAAGTGCGCAAGGGCGACCAGATCATGATCGACGCCTACAAGAAGGCAAATGTCGAGGTCGTGGAGATGAGCAAGGAAGACTATGACGCCTGGCTGGAGCTCGCCAAGCAGTCTTCCTACAAGAACTTCGCCGAAAAGGTCTCGGGCGGCGACAAGCTGATCGAGAAGGCACTGGCCGTCGAATGAGCAAGGAGCGGCGCGCAAAGGCGCGCCGCATCTCCCAAGGGAAAAACTGCCATGCTGAATGCCTATATCCGGGGGGTGGGCAGGCTGTCGGGCCTGTTTGCCATCCTTTCGACCGGCCTGATCATCCTTGCCATGCTGGTCGTATGTCAGATGATCCTGATGCGCTACGTCTTTCGCCTGCCAACCATCTGGCAGACGGATTTTGTCGTCTTTGCCGCCACCGCGGCCATCTTCCTTGGCGCGCCTTATGTGCTTCTCAAGGGCGGCCATGTGGGGGTTGACGTGGTCGAGCTCATGCTCAGCGATCGCTACCGGAGATCTCTTCGCTTGGTTGGTGCTGTTTTTGGGCTCTTCTTCTGCATCGTCATGCTGGCTGCTACCTGGGTTCAGTTTGAGGAAGCCTGGACCGGCAACTGGAAACATTCCAGCGTCTGGGCGCCGCCGCTGTGGGTGCCGCTGGCAGCTCTTCCGGTCGGTTTCCTGCTGCTATGCCTGCAATATGTCGCGCACATTCTCGTTCTGCTGGGTTTGGGACAGCAACCAGCCCTCGCGACCGAGCTGCCGGCCCCTGATCTTCCACTTCCCGCCACACCCATCAACGAACACAGCGCGGAGGGACGTCTTCCATGAGTGCGACCGGATCCGGCCTTCTGATCATCTTCTTGCTGTTCATGCTGCTGGCGACTGGGATGCCGATCGCATTTGCACTCGGACTGGCAGCGTTCGTGGCGCTCTTTCTGCAGGAAGGCATGGATATCTTTTTCATCCTTGGGGACACGATGTTTTCCGGCATCGCGAACCTGGCCTATGTCTCGATCCCGATGTTCGTGCTGATGGGCGCGGCTGTCGCCTCATCTCCGGCGGGATCCGACCTATACACGTCGCTGGACCGCTGGTTGAACCGGATCCCGGGCGGGCTCGTGCTGTCCAATATCGGTTCCTGCGCAATCTTTTCAGGGATGACCGGTTCTTCGCCAGCGACTTGCGCGGCCATCGGCAAGATGGGGATCCCGGAGATGCTGCGCCGCGGCTATCCGAATTCGGTCGCCACCGGATCGATTGCTGCCGGCGGTACGCTTGGGATTCTCATTCCACCGTCCGTGACGCTGATCGTCTACGGCATCGCGACCGAAACCTCGATTGGGCGCCTGTTCATGGCTGGGGTCATACCCGGCATCATGCTGACACTGATGTTCATGGCCTGGGCGATCATCGATTGCAGACGCAAGGGCTACGAGTTCGCCGCTCGTTCCGTGCGCTACTCGCTCAAGGAGCGGCTTTCGGCAATGCCGCGCATCCTGCCGTTCCTGCTCATCATCGCCGGGACGCTCTACGTCCTCTACGGCGGGATCGCCACACCGTCGGAAGCCGCTGGGGCAGGGGCCTTGCTGACGCTGATCGTGGTGATTGTCGCCTATCGTCTCTTCCGTTTCAGCGCCGTTAGCGGGATCTTCGCGTCCGCCATGCGCGAAAGCGTGATGATCATGATGATCATGGCAGCTGCCGAGCTCTTCGCCTTCGCCCTTTCATCGCTCTTCATTACCCAGACCATCGCAACCGTTATTGCGGACATGGATGTCAACCGCTGGGTGCTGATGGCGATCATCAACGTCTTCCTACTGGTTTGCGGCATGTTCCTGCCGCCCGTGGCGGTTATCGTGATGACCGCGCCAATGCTTTTCCCGATCGTGACGCAGGCGGGCTTCGATCCCTACTGGTTCGCAATCGTGCTCACCATCAACATGGAAGTGGGTCTCATAACGCCCCCCATCGGGCTCAACCTCTTCGTCATCAATGCGATCGCGCCGACCATCCCGACCAAGGACATCTTGTGGGGCGCCCTGCCTTACGTCCTCGTTATGTTCGTGGCGATCTTGATCCTGTGCCTCTTCCCCGAGATCGCCACATGGCTGCCCAATCAGATGCTGGGAGTGGTGGAATGACAGAGCCTTCATTCCTGTTCTCCGACATGCTTCAGGCGATCGCAGACAAGGGCCGCCGCTTCCTGTCGCTTGCACCAAGAGAAGACGACAACCCGGTTGGTGCCGTTTCCACCTTATGCGACACGCTGCTGACCAGTCGCGGCGAGGCTTCGGGGATGGCGCTCGCGCAGAACATTCTGCAGCGCTGGCAAAGCTTTGATGACACGCAGCAGCGCGCGTTCATGGAGATGTTGCTGGAACGCTTCGGTCCCGACCTGCCGCGATTGGAACGAGCGATCGGGACCTATCAGGAGGATCCCAGCACCGATGCCTTGCTGGAGCTTCATCTGGCGGCCGAACCGCGCCGACAGGAACTGATCAGGCGCTTCAACCTTGCCCCAGAGGGCATCAAGACCCTCGTGCAAATGCGCGAAGTGCTCCTGAGGCTGAAGGAGGAAAATCCCGATCTGGGTGCCGTAGATGCCGATTTTGCACATTTGTTCGGTTCGTGGTTCAACCGCGGCTTTCTGTTGTTGCGCCCCATCAACTGGTCCACTCCCGCCAACATTCTTGAGAAGATCATCCGATACGAAGCCGTTCACCACATCGGCGGCTGGGATGAACTGCGCAGGCGGCTCGAACCGGATGACCGGCGCTGCTTTGCCTTTTTTCATCCGCAACTGTCGGACGATCCCCTGATCTTCGTGGAGGTGGCGCTGACACGGGAAATCCCATCCAATATTGACGACCTGTTGCGCGAAGACAGACCCGTCCTGCCTTCGCCAGATGCGACGACTGCTGTGTTCTACTCTATCTCCAACTGCCAGGCGGGGCTTAGAGGCGTCTCCTTTGGAAATTTCCTGATCAAGCAAGTGGTCGAGGATCTGCGCCGCGACCATCCCAGGCTGCAAAGCTTCGTCACCCTGTCGCCGGTGCCCGGGTTCGCCTCGTGGCTTGCGCGAGAACGAGAGAACGAAGCCTCGGACGTCTTGTCAGCTGCAGCCAGGCAAACGCTGCGTGCGCTCGACCATCCGGGATGGGAGGAGAGTGAAGATGCCGCTCTGCTCGAGCCGATCATCAGGGCCTCGGCTGCCTGGTACTTCCTCAGGGCGCGTGATGCGAAAGGCAGAGCCATCGACCCCGTCGCGCGCTTCCATCTGGGCAACGGCGCCAGACTGGAGAGGATCAACGTCCTCGGCGACCGTTCCGAGCGGGCGATGCGTCAGGCCCACGGCCTGATGGTCAATTACCTCTACAAGCTGGATGAGATCGAGGCTAATCACGAGGCTTTCGTCGGAAGAGGAGAGGTCGCGACCACACCCGCCATACGACGGCTCGTTCCCCCGGAGAGAGGCGGACGGACATTGATTCCCACCGCGGCGGCCCCGCTTGCTGTGGCAAACGACGAAGAAAAGCAGAGCAAGGCCCCGGAGCGCACATCATGACGAACCACCTCTTCGACGCCATTCGTTCGGCGGCAGATCCCGCAGCCCCGTTCCTGCAGGCCGGCAACGGCCAGATCTGGACCTACGAAGACATGTTGCAGGAATCCGGGCGCCTCGCCGCCACGCTGGGAAGACTTGGTGTGCAGCCTGGGGATCGGGTTGCCGCGCAGGTCGAAAAGAGCCCGCAGGCGCTGATGCTTTACATTGCCTGTGTTCGCGCGGGCGCGGTCTACCTGCCGCTCAACACGGCCTACACGCTGACGGAGATTGAATATTTCGTCGGCGATGCAGAGCCGCGGCTCATCCTCTGCTCTCCGAAGAACCGCGAAGGTATTGCCAAAATCGCCGAAGCCCACGGCGCCGCGGTGGAGACGCTCGATGAAGCCGGAGGAGGCTCGCTGGTGGAGCGCGCGCGCAGCGAGAGCGGCGCGTTTGCCGAGGTGGCGAGGGGGCCGGATGATCTGGCGGCGATCCTTTACACGTCAGGAACAACCGGTCGCTCCAAAGGCGCCATGCTGAGCCATGACAATCTCCTGTCCAATGCGCTGACGCTGCGTGAAACCTGGCGCTTCACATCGTCGGACCGCCTGATCCACGCGCTGCCGATCTTCCACACGCATGGCCTTTTCGTTGCCACCAACGTTGTCCTCATGTCCGGCGCATCCATGCATTTCCTCTCGAAATTCGACCCGGATGAGGTGCTTCGGCTGATGCAGGACGCAACGGTGATGATGGGAGTGCCGACATTCTACGTTCGGCTGCTCCAGCATCCGGGGTTGACACGGGGGGCGACGGCAAAGATGCGCCTGTTCATTTCCGGCTCGGCGCCGCTTCTGGCGGAAACCCATCGCAGCTTCTCCGAGAAGACGGGGCACGCCATCCTGGAACGCTACGGCATGACCGAAACCAACATGAACACCTCCAACCCGTATGACGGGGAGCGGATTGCAGGGACTGTCGGGTTCCCGCTTGCCGGCGTTGACTTAAGGATCACCGATCCTGTGTCTGGAGAGCAATTAGCAGACGGTGCGACAGGGATGATCGAGGTGAAGGGTCCCAATGTCTTTCAGGGTTATTGGAGGATGCCCGAAAAGACCCAGGCGGAGTTTCGGGACGACGGGTTCTTCATCACCGGTGACCTCGGCACCATCGACGAGAGGGGCTATGTCCACATTGTCGGCCGTGGCAAGGACCTCGTGATTTCGGGCGGCTACAACATCTATCCCAAGGAGGTCGAAGCCGAGATCGACAGGCTGGACGGCATCATGGAAAGCGCCGTCATCGGCGTACCTCACCCGGATTTCGGCGAAGGAGTGACGGCCGTCGTCGTGCCAAAGCCGGGCGCCAGTCTCACGGAGCAGGATGTTCTCCACATCTTGCGCGACCGGGTGGCGCGCTACAAGCAGCCGAAGCGGGTGATCTTCGTCGACGAGCTGCCGCGCAACACCATGGGCAAGGTGCAGAAGAACGTCCTGAGGGAAACCTATGCGCACCTCTACGCTTCTGTGGCCTGATCTGAGGGCGTCATTCGGGAACCGGCGAGATGGAAAGGCGATTTGAGCCTACAGGCCGCGATCGGAGGTCCAAGCATTGTCGGGCTCTAACTCCATCGCGTCGTGGGACTCCTGCCCTT
>CAYNED010000085.1:0-10137 GCA_964396135.1 uncultured Neorhizobium sp. | reverse complement strand
CATTCTCGGCTGACCAACTCTAGAAGGACATGACCATGTTTGATCTGACAGGCCGCAAGGCATTGGTGACCGGCGCAACCGGCGGCCTTGGCGAAGAGATCGCCCGCGCGCTCCACAAGCAGGGTGCAACCGTTGGCCTCCACGGCACCCGTGTGGAAAAGCTCGAGGCTCTTGCCGCGGAACTGGGCGACCGCGTCAAGATCTTTCCCGCAAATCTTTCGGACCGTGCCGAAGTCAAGGCACTCGGCGAAAAGGCCGAAGCGGAGCTGGAAGGGGTAGACATTCTCGTCAACAATGCAGGGATCACCAAGGACGGACTCTTTGTTCGCATGAGCGACGAGGACTGGGACAAGGTGCTGGAGGTGAACCTCACCTCGGTCTTCCGGCTCACGCGCGAACTGACACATCCGATGATGCGCCGCCGCTTTGGCCGCATCATCAACATCACCTCCGTCGTTGCGGTGACCGGCAATCCCGGTCAGGCGAATTACTGCGCATCGAAAGCGGGGATGATCGGCTTCTCAAAATCGCTGGCGCAGGAAATCGCCACCCGCAACGTCACCGTCAACTGCGTAGCCCCGGGCTTCATCGAGAGCGCCATGACCGGCAAGCTTAACGAGAAGCAGAAGGAAGCGATCCTTGGCGCCATCCCGATGAAACGGATGGGAGCCGGTGCCGACATCGCCGCATCGGTCCTTTACCTTGCTTCCAACGAAGCCGGCTATGTGACGGGGCAGACGCTGCACGTCAATGGCGGCATGGCGATGATCTAGAACACGTTTGGCGCAGATGCACTCGCCTGTGGGTGCTTTGGCAGGGAACAAATTCTGGCTTTGCTGAACATGGAAAGCATGTTAAGCGGGCCATGACTGTGGACAGTCGTCCCGAAATGCAGGGGATCATTGCGCTTTTGCGACGGTGATCGGAACCTGCCGAGGGTTGAACGGGTTTGCCAGCGTAGCTGACGATTGTCGGCCAACGCAGGTTTCAACAGGGTGCGAATGCCATTGAGGCATTCGAGATGATTAAAGGTCGAGGAAACCGACATGAGCGATATCGCAGAACGCGTTAAGAAAATTGTTATTGATCACCTCGGCGTTGACGCCGACAAAGTTGTCGAGGGCGCAAGCTTCATCGACGACCTCGGCGCGGACTCGCTCGACACGGTCGAACTGGTCATGGCTTTCGAAGAAGAATTCGGCGTCGAGATCCCCGACGATGCGGCCGACTCCATTCTGACTGTTGGCGATGCCATCAAGTTCATCGAGAAGGCGCAGGCCTAATCGATCCTCGCTAATGGGGTGCCTATGGCAACCTCCACGACGGCCCGCTCGCTCGGGCCGTTTTAGCACTTAGAACACGACATGCAGGGTGGGACGCTGGCGATGAGACGGGTCGTTATCACCGGTACCGGTATGGTATCTCCTCTTGGTTGCGGCACGGATGTCAGTTGGCGTCGGCTGCTGGCTGGCGAAAACGGCGCCCGCAAGGTCACCGAATTCGAGGTCGAGGATCTTCCAGCCAAGATCGCCTGCCGCATTCCTGTGGGCGACGGTTCAGAAGGTACGTTCAATCCCGACGATTGGATGGAGCCGAAGGAGCAGCGCAAGGTTGATCCGTTCATCATCTACGGCATGGCTGCCGCTGAGATGGCACTGAACGATGCCGACTGGCACCCGCAGACGGACGACGACCAGATCGCCACCGGCGTTCTGATCGGCTCCGGCATCGGCGGACTGGAAGGCATTGTCGAAGCTGGCTACACGCTCAAGGAGAAGGGCCCCCGGCGCATTTCTCCCTTCTTTATTCCTGGCCGTCTCATCAACCTAATTTCCGGCCAGGTCTCGATCCGCCACAAGCTGCGCGGCCCTAACCACTCCGTCGTTACTGCCTGTTCAACGGGAGCGCATGCGATTGGTGACGCCGCCCGCCTGATTGCCCTTGGCGACGCCGATGTCATGGTCGCCGGTGGGGCAGAGTCGCCTATCTCGCGCATCGCACTCGCAGGCTTTGCCGCCTGCAAGGCGCTTTCGACGCAGCACAACGAGGAGCCGCAGAAGGCCTCGCGTCCCTATGATCGCGACCGCGACGGCTTTGTCATGGGCGAGGGAGCCGGCATCGTCATTCTGGAGGAACTGGAGCACGCAAAGGCGCGCGGCGCCAAGATCTATGCAGAAGTCGTAGGCTATGGTCTCTCCGGCGACGCCTTCCATATCACGGCCCCTTCGGAAGACGGTGATGGCGCGTTCCGCTGCATGACGATGGCGCTCAAGCGCGCGGGCCTCACCCCCGCCGATCTTGACTACATCAATGCGCACGGCACGTCGACGATGGCCGACACGATCGAGCTTGGTGCAGTCGAGCGCCTGGTCGGCAACGCTGCTTCGAAGATTTCCATGTCGTCGACCAAATCCGCGATCGGCCATTTGCTGGGCGCTGCCGGCGCCGTCGAAGCAATCTTCACGACGCTCGCGATCCGTGACAATATTGCCCCGCCGACGCTGAACCTTGACAATCCTGACGTGGAGACCGCGATCGACCTCGTGCCGCACGAGGCGAGACCGCGTGAGATCAATGTCGCGCTGTCCAATTCGTTTGGCTTTGGCGGGACGAACGCATCCTTGGTTCTGCGCCGATACGAGGCCTGACCGCGGCGGTTCGCCGGAGCCGCCGAACGTCGGCGGCTCTATCTTCTGAACCTGTTTTTGCCGTATTGCTTGGTCAAACAACGGACGGATGACCGTGCTTTCAGGGGGGCGCAGTGAACAACAGCAATCATATCGGTGACACGCCAGCCTACGGCAGCGGCAACGGCCCGATCATTCCCAAATCGCCGAACGAGGCACTGAAGCCGGAGCGCGTTCCCGAGCCCCCGCGGCGTTCGCGAAATGCCCGCAGTCAGCTGGTGATCTTCCTCAACTTCCTGATGACCATGGTTGTGCTGGTGTGCGTTGTTGCAGTGGCGGGCTTCTACTACGTCGTCTCATCCTTCCAGGAGGAAGGTCCATTGGAGGCCAACGCACGGTTCATGGTGCGCCCCGGCAATGGGCTCGCAGAGATCGCAAACAATCTCGAGCGCAACGGCATTGTTTCAGATGCACGCGTCTTCCGCTATGTCAGCGCCACCTATATGCGCGATGGTCGCACTCTGAAGGCCGGTGAGTACGAGATCCCGGCGCATGCCTCCATGCGAGAGGTGATGGACCTTTTGGAGTCCGGCAAGTCCGTCCTGTATTCGGTTGTATTTCCCGAGGGACTGACGGTTCGCCAGATGATGCTGCGCTTGGCAGAGGACCCTGTCCTTGAAGGTGATCTTCCAGCCGAACTTCCCGCCGAAGGCAGCCTGCGTCCGGACACATACAAGTTTTCTCGTGGCACCAAGCGTGCCGACATCATCCAGCAGATGCGGACGGCCCAGCAAAGGCTGATCGATCAGGTCTGGGAGCAGCGTGACCCTGATCTTCCCGTTAAGACTAAGGAAGAGTTCGTCACGCTCGCATCGATAGTCGAGAAGGAGACAGGCCAGGCAGAGGAACGGGCACGCGTCGCCTCCGTCTTCCTCAACCGGCTTAGCAAGGGCATGCGCCTGCAGTCTGACCCGACGATCATCTACGGTCTGTTTGGCGGTGATGGAAAGCCGGCGGATCGACCGATCTACAAGTCTGATCTGCAGAAGGAAACGCCGTACAACACCTACGTGATCAAGGGCCTTCCGCCGACTCCGATTGCGAACCCTGGCCGCGCGGCGCTTGAAGCGGTCGCCAATCCCTGGCGCACGAACGACCTCTACTTCGTGGCTGATGGCACAGGCGGCCATGCCTTCGCGGCAACGCTTGAAGAACACAACGCCAATGTTCGCCGCTGGCGCAAGATTGAAGCCGAACGTACTAATTCCGCGGAAGCAGAGCTCGGCAACGGCCAGCCGGGTGGTGCCGAGGCCGAAAAGCCGACGAACTGAGGCATTGAGCCTTACGCGGAGAAGAGCATGAGCCTGCAGTCGATGACCGGCTTCGCCCGAAGCGAAGCCACCCAAGGACGCTACCGCATTCTCTGGGAGCTCCGTTCGGTCAACGGAAAAGGGCTCGACATCAGGCTTCGGCTTCCTTCGGGCTACGAGCATCTCGAGCCTGAGGCGCGTCGACTGTTTTCAGAGAGCTTCTCGCGCGGCAACATCCAGGCAACACTGAGCGTCAATCTGGCCGAGACGAGGCTGCAGGCGGTTGTCAATCGTGAGGCGCTAGACGCCGTCCTTGCCCTGCGCGAGGAACTCGGCGATGCCATCGATCCCTCGCCATTGCGGATGGACACGCTTCTTTCGATGCGCGGCATCGTCGAGATCCGCGAAGCTGAAGAAGATGAAAGCGAGGCAGTCGTTCGTGACGCGGCTATCCTTGCCGTCCTGAAAGAGGCACTAAGGGCCTTGCTTCAGATGCGCCAGGGCGAGGGTGCTGCCTTGGCTGAAATTCTGACAGAGCAGGTGTTGCGAATAGCTGAACTGACGGGCACGGTTGAGACCGATCCTTCCCGGTCTCCGGAAGAGATCATGCGAAAGCTGTCGCAGCAGGTAGCGTCGCTCGTGAATGAGGCCGGCTCACTTGATCCTGCGCGTCTGCATGCCGAGGTCGCGCTGCTCGCCACGAAAGCCGATCTGCGGGAGGAGATAGATCGGCTGAAGGCACATGTGGCAGCGGCGCAGGAGCTTCTTCACAAGGGTGGGCCGATTGGCCGGCGCCTCGACTTCTTGGCGCAGGAATTCAATCGCGAATCGAATACAATCTGCTCCAAGTCCAATTCTGCTGCGGTCACCGCCGCCGGGCTGGAGCTGAAAGTCGTCATCGACCAGTTCCGTGAACAGGTCCAGAATCTGGAGTAATGCATGAAGCCCGCGGCGACCTCGCCTGTTAAGATTGCCCGCCGTGGGCTGATGCTCGTGTTGTCTTCGCCTTCGGGCGCCGGCAAGTCGACGATTGCTCGAAACCTGATGGAAGACGACCACACGCTGGAGATCTCGGTCAGCGTCACGACGCGCACCAAACGACCAAGCGAGATTGCAGGCAAGCATTATCACTTTATCACCGTCCCCCAGTTCGAGCGCATGCGCGATGCGGGAGATCTTCTGGAATGGGCCGAAGTCCACGGCAACTACTATGGCACGCCGCGCGAGCCGGTTGAGCAGGCAATGTCCGAAGGTCGCGACATGCTGTTCGATATCGACTGGCAGGGTGCCTTGCAGTTGCAGGAGAAGATGAAGGCGGATGTTGTGTCGATCTTCGTCCTGCCGCCATCAATGACCGAGCTGCAATCTCGTCTGCATCGACGCGCTGAGGATACCGAGGAAGTCATCCGCACGCGGCTGCTGAATTCACGCTCGGAGATCGAGCACTGGCGGGAATATGATTATGTCATCGTCAATGATGATCTGGATGAGGCCTACGGCTATATCAGCTGCATCGTGAAGGCCGAACGTATCCGCCGCGACCGCCGCCACGGCCTCTTCGATTTCGTCCAGACCCTGCTGACGGAAGAGCCGTCGCTCTAGGCACCAGTGCATTCGATGAACATCAGCATGAGGGTCGCCAGGCTTGTGGTGTATGTGAAGCTAGGCCAGCCATTGTCCTAATGCATAGGCATGTCCGTGCCCAGTGCTTCAGAAGCGCTGTTCGCTAAGGGATAGTGCATCCTCAACAAGGCGGCAGGTCAAGCGGATGATTGCCAGCGGCGATTCGGTTCGGCGGCGTGCTAAAGCGAGTTCGCCAGCCGCACGAACTCTTCCACCGAAAGCGTCTCGGCGCGGCGCGAAGAATCGATGCCCCCTTTCGCCAGCAAGGCTTCGCCTCCCAGGGACTTCAAGCTCTGGCGCAGCATTTTGCGCCTTTGCCCGAAGGCTGCCTGTGTCACCTTTTCCAGTTTGGCCACGTCACAAGCAATGGGTTGGAGCCGCGGCGTCAGATGCACCACGGTAGACGTCACCTTTGGCGGCGGCGTGAAAGCCTGCGGCGGTACGTCGAACACCATGTGCGCCTCGGTGCGCCAGCCGGCGAGCACACCTAGTCTGCCATAATGGTCGTCGTTCTCGTCTGCGACAATCCGCTGGCCGACCTCTTTCTGAAACATAAGTGTCAGCGATTCCCAGAACGGCGGCCACGGGCCGGGCAGGAGCCAGTTGACCAGCAACTGCGTTCCGACATTATACGGCAGATTGGCGATGATTTTGACAGGGCCCTCCGGCACAAGTGTCGCGAAGTCAACCTTTAACGCGTCCCCCTCGATAATCTCCAGCCGGCCGGGATAATGCTCCGCGATCTCTGCGAGCGCAGGCAGACAGCGCGAATCCCGTTCGATGGCAATGAGCTTTTTGGCGCCGAGAGAGAGGATGGCCCGGGTCAGTCCACCGGGCCCAGGCCCAACCTCTATGACCGTGGAGGCTTCGAGTGGTCCGGCACTGCGGGCGATCTTCTGCGTCAGGTTAAGGTCGAGCAGGAAGTTCTGCCCAAGCGCCTTCTTCGCATCCAGGCCGTGACGCTGGATGACGTCGCGCAGCGGCGGCAGACCGTCCAGTGTCGCCATCAGGAAGCGGCCTTGATAGACTTCTCTGCCAACTGCGCAGCAAGCTTCAGCGCCTCCACCAGGCTCGTCTCGCGAGCCAATCCTTGGCCGGCAATCCCAAAAGCGGTGCCGTGGTCGGGTGAGGTGCGGATGAACGGCAGTCCGAGCGTCACGTTGACCGATGTATCGAACCCAAGCGCCTTGGCGGGGATCAGTGCCTGATCGTGGTACATGCAGATGGCAACGTCGTAGCGTGCACGTGCTTCGTCATGAAACATGGTGTCGGCGGGCAGGGGGCCGAATGCATTGATACCCTCGCTCCTGACCTTTGCAATCGCAGGGTGGATGATCGCCAGATCCTCGTTGCCGATGGCCCCATCTTCTCCAGCATGGGGGTTCAGCCCCGCCACGGCCAGCCGCGGCTGCGCAATGCCAAAACGGTCCTTGAGGTCACGATGGGCGATACGGCATGTGTCAACGATCAGGTCTTCCGTCAGCAGGGCAGGGACGGACTTGAGCGGAACGTGGATGGTAACGGGGATCGCCCGGAGCTTCGGTCCGGCCAGCATCATCACCGGCATCACTTGGCTGCCCAACGCCCGCTGCGCGAGGTCCGCGAGAAACTCGGTGTGGCCAGGAAAACCGAAGCCGCCCTCGTACAACACCGACTTGGCAATGGGATTGGTCACCACGGCCGCCGTCTGCCCTTCAAGCGTGAGTGAGACCGCCCTCTCTATAGCCGAGACAGTGCTTTGTGCCGTCGCCACATGCGGTTCACCAGGAGCAATCTCTGCGCCGGCTGAAATGGGATAAACGGGCAAGGCGTCGGCGAAGATGCCGAGCGCCTCAGAAGGTGCAACCTCTTGCAAGGGAACGGCCAGGCCCATCAGCCGAGCCCGCGCCGCCAAGATCAACGGATCACCCAGATAGATGAAGGGGGCAATACCGTTCTCGCCACGCTTTAGCCATGCGGAAAGGCTGATGTCGGGTCCAATGCCGGCGGGATCGCCCTGTGTGAGAGCAAGCGGGCGATCAAGCGGCATTACTGTCCTCTCTTAGCGGTAGTCGATCTGCGCCTTCGAGCGCAACTCTTCGAGATACTTCTGCTCGTTGGGATTGCCTTCGCCGGCCTTCTGCTTACCAAGGTCCTCGGCACGGAAGACAACCTCCGCAGCAAAGTCGTCGGAAACCTGGCGCTGGTTACAGATAGCGAGGAACTCGACGCCACGCTCGGTGGTGCGCACGCCGGTCGTCGTGCCGGATGCTTTTTCAATCAGCGGCTTCCAGTCTTCCGGCAGTTCCGGCGCAAGGACACGGCCCAAATCGCGGATCGATACATCGAGCATGGTCGCTGCAAACTGCTTGGATTGTTCGCAGCCGGGGAACTTGGAGCGGGAAGCCTCGGCTTCGGCCTTCCGCTTGCCGAGAATAGCATTACGGCGTGACTCGGGAACAACAAAGATGACCTGCTGCAGGAAGTATTCGGTCGTAACCGGCTTTTCCTTGTTCTCCATCATCCGCTTGACCAGATCTTCAGAGGACATGCGACCACGGCTGCCGCCATAGCGGGCATTGACGAGGCGCGGCCAGCTCATCTGTACGGCAATGTATTCCTTGAAGTGCTCGGCACCGACGCCCGCCTGGGACAGGATCTTTGTCAGTTGCTCTGGTGAAAGCTTGTTGCCAGCGGCGAAGCGTGCAAACGCCTTGTCCACGTCGTCGGTGCTGACGGACATCCGCACGCGCGCGATTTCCTCACGCTTCAGCGCCTCTTCGACCAGCTGATCGCGCGCGGTCTTGGTGTCGCTCTTCTGGCGCTGCAGGCGCAAGAAAGCGGCGCGGCGGGCAACATCGCTGCTGGTGATCGGGGTCTTGTTGACGACGGCGGCGATCTCGCTCGCCGCCTGCGCGGGTGCAAACGAAGGGTCAATCGCCATCGAAGCGGCAAGAGCCGCTACCGCAACGATAACCCGGCGTGTCGCTGTCATTGCCGACATGATGTTCGTTCTCCTCCGTAGCCGCGGTCATCCGGCAGCCGGTCTTGCCTGTCTACAACAAGTCGAGCGCCTTGCACAATTCTTGCGGCAAAACGATGGCTCTTGGTGATGTTCAGTTGCCGATGGTAATATCACCAAGGGTTCGGAACTCTAAGCGGGCGCTGACAGTCCAGTCGTTGGCATTCGTGCTCGCTGGCTTGTCGTTATAAGCGACTGTGAAGATCGTGCATTCGTCCGCATACGTGAAACCAACGCCGCGACGGATCACTTCCTGGTCGTTGAGGTCCCATGTCGCGGAACCTGCAACAGACCAGTTTTCGTTGATCCGGAAACGGCTAGCGGATTGCAACAGATCCGTATCCGCATTGGATCCATACTCCGGTTGTGCCTCTATCTGTGTGTAGGCGAGGGAGCCACTTATGCGGGCCGTGGTGTAGGTCAGTTGAGCGTCCGTTCGCTGGACCTCGAAAGTCTCATCGTCGAAGCGGGCGCCCGCACTGACGCCAAAGCCTCCAAGGTCGATACCGGCGGCGCCGACGAAATCGGAGCTGTCACTCTCCAGGCCCGAATCGGCGCCGACATTAACAAGATCGTCCGTTGCAAACGAGTTGCGCCCAGCAAGATGGTAGCTCTGCCCGAAAATCCCGTGCAGGCCGACCCCGTTGTCGAAGGAGCCTGTATAACGCACGCCGACATTCACGCGCGTGCCGCCCTCCACCCGGTCGAAGCCGGAGAACTTGTCGCGCTCGAAGAGGTTGGTCGCGTCGAACACGAAGCTCTGCGCGTCTTCGTTCGGAAGACCTCCCGCATATTGCTCGTTTGGTCGTATGAAGACTTGAGCGATGGGTTCGATGATGTGGCTGCTGTTATCGGTGGAGATCAGGAATGGATATCGTGCCTCCAGTCCTGCCGTGAGTATATAGCGCCCGTAGCTGCCGGAGTTATCGAGGTCGTAGCTGTATGAAGCACCGCCAACTGCAAAGGACGGATCCGACATGTCGTGGCGGATAGCATCACCGCGGGCGGCCAGCATCGGGGTCAGCAGTAGACCGCCTGACGTCGTGAACGTACGCTTCCACTCGGCCTCGGTCGTGAAGCGGCTATAGCTGCCGTCCAAACCGGGATAGCGATCGCTGGTTCCGACAAGTTCAAAATCGTCTTCCCGGCGAGACAGGTTGGTCAGATTGCTCGTGATCGAGAACTGGCCGCCGGCAACAGGTTCAGGAGCAATATACTGATAATCAACAGACGGGTAGACAATGGCCTGCTCCTGTTCTCGCCGATTGTTCCCTGCCTTGTCCTGAACGTCGAAGTAGAAGGCGCGGAGGTCGAAATAGTTTCGGTCGCCAAGTCCGGTCAGATAGAGCTCATTGCGGAACACGTTGTCGTCAACGCCCGTCAAGGAGTAGGTCCGAGAGAAATTGTTGTCGTTCTGGATCATGACGTCCCAGCCGAACGTCCAGCGAGGATTGATCTCAAACCGTGCCTCGGACGCGGCCATTAGGCGAGTGTTTGCCTCTCGGTCGCTGGTGCCTGCATCGAACGCCTCCGGATCTCGTTGATTGATCCCGGCAAAGCGGAAGGTGTGCCGTCC
>CAYNED010000084.1:0-10182 GCA_964396135.1 uncultured Neorhizobium sp. | reverse complement strand
CGGCCGAAGGAATTCGGATTCGCGGACAGTGCTGTAGCTGTTACCTGGAAGAGAGGACGAACCCTGACAACAGTACACGCCAAGGGGAAGATGCCCGTCATCCTCCCGAAGAGCATGGAACGTGGCGCCGATGCCGCTGCCCGCGCTCTCGAACTGGTCCTCGCGAGTCTTGAGGACTCCAAAGCTGAAGACATCATCACTCTCGACATTGCCGGGAAGTCAGCGCTGGGAGACTACATGGTTGTAGTGTCCGGGCGATCCAACCGACATGTCAACGCGATTTCCGAACATCTGATTTCTGACTTGAAAGACGAGGGTTTCGGAACAGCTCGCGTCGAGGGACTTGAGGCGGGTGATTGGGTACTCATCGATACGGGTGACATCATCATCCATGTGTTCCGGCCTGAGGTGCGGGAGTTCTACAACATCGAAAAGATGTGGGCAGCGCCCGACCTAGAGGAAGAGACACGACACTAAGCTGCGGCGACGCTTGGCTCGTCGCTTCTGAAGCAGGTGAAGCGGCTTCGCCTAGCGATGGCCGCGCGCTTGCATTGTGAGAAAATCGACGGGACATCATGCGCATCAGCCTCTTTGCCGTCGGACGGCTCAAGACCGGTCCGGAGAAGGAACTTGCGTCCCGTTATCTGGACCGCTTTGCCAAGGCAGGGCCGGCAATCGGACTGGAGTTTGCGCGCCTTACAGAAGTTCCAGAAAGCAAAGCGTCCAACGCGGAGACGCGCAAACGGGAAGAAGCGGCAGCGCTTGAGAAAGCTTTGCCGGACGGGGCACTCCTTGTGCTCCTGGATGAGCGCGGGAAGTCACTGGACAGTGAAGGCTTTGCAGACGCGATCGGACGTTTTCGTGACGGCGGCAAGCGCGATCTGATGATTGCCATCGGCGGCGCAGACGGGTTGGATCCCGGTCTCCATCCGAAGGCCGCCGCAGTCCTGAACCTCGGCAGCATGACCTGGCCTCATCAACTGGTCAGGATCCTCATTGCAGAGCAGCTCTACCGCTGCGTGACCATTCTGTCTGGTCACCCTTACCACCGCATCTGACTACCGGCGGGACACGCGGTTGTTTGTGGTCATCCGCCGCAAATCAGCTTACCCTCTGATGCGCGGCAACCGGAACACCCATGATCCTATCAGCAAGGCGCCATTACCTCAAAGGGCTGCAGATCTGCGCGGCAGCGACTGCGCTCGCCTCGCTTCCGCTACCGCTGGCGCCGATACGCCATTCTACCCTGGCTCAGGTAGTGGAGTCCCGGGTGGCGGGGGTGACCCCGGAGTCTGCGCTTGAGCAAAAGCGCGATGAAGCCCGTCAGGAGCTCGAGCAACTGAGCGGCACCATCAGCCTTTCTGTAGAGCGTGCCGAAGCGATTGCCCAAAACATCGCTGAATTGGAAAAGACGACGACAAACCTGCGCCAGGCACTGATCGATTCCGCCACTCGCCGCAAGGAACTGGAACAGAAGATCAATGACACCCAGGAGACGCTTGCGCGGTTACGTCTGAGGGAAGACGAAATACGTGGTTCGCTACGAGCCCGTCGGGGTGTGCTGGCAGAGGTTCTGGCGGCCTTGCAACGGATGGGACGAAACCCGCCACCTGCCTTGCTCGTGGCTCCGGAAGATGCGCTGGCTTCCGTCAGAAGCGCCATCTTGCTGGGGGCGGTCGTTCCGGGAATGCGGGACGAAGCAGACCGCCTGATTGCAGACCTCAACGCATTGACCACGCTCCAGGCGCAAGCCTCGGCGGAGAAGCAACAGGTCTCGTCAACCATTGCAGCTCGCCTGGAAGAAGAGAAGCATATGGACGCGCTGGTCTCCGAGAACGAGAAGCTCGCCCAGGAGAACGCCACTCAATTGGAATCGGAGCGTCAGCGTGCCGAGGAACTGGCAGGTAAGGCTGTGAGCCTGGAGGGATTGATCCAGTCGCTGGAAGGCGAGATTGCCTCTGTCCGCGAAGCGATGGAACAGGCCCGCCTCGAAGAGGACCGTTTGCGGCAGTTGTCACAGACGGAGCGGGAACAGGCTCGTGAACGCGCCCAAAACGCATTGCCCGACAAAAACCGCATTACCCCCGCATATGCGTTTGCCGATCTCAGGCAGACGCTTGATCTGCCTGTGGCGGGCGACGTGGTGCGCAGCTACGGCGATCCGGACGGGACGGGACACACCGCCGTAGGGATGACTGTCGCAGCAAGTCCCGGGGCAATCGTGACGGCGCCAGCGGATGGAGTGGTTGTCTTTGCCGGCGCTTTCAGAAGCTACGGACAGATGATCATCCTCAATGCTGGTGACGGATACCACCTCGTGCTGGCAGGCATGGACGAGGTGAGGACAAGGCAAGGCAAGTTTGTTCTATCAGGCGAACCGGTTGCCGTGATGGGAGCGAAAAAGGTGGCGAGCGCTACAGCATTGACGCTGGAAACGGATCGTCCGACCCTTTACATTGAATTTAGGAAGGACGGGGCACCGGTAGATTCGAAACCGTGGTGGTCCGCGAAGGAAATCGGAAGGGCACGTAATGATTCGTAAGGCTTCACTTGTGATCGTCGGTGCGCTGATGGGTGCGACCGCTATGAGCGTCATCTATTCGGCGGGAGTGCCAGCGCAGGCTGCGGGCCCTTCGACCTACAAGGAATTGTCGATCTTCGGCGATGTGTTTGAGCGTGTTCGCGCCCAATACGTCACGCCCCCGGACGAGGAAAAGCTGGTCGAGAATGCCATCAACGGCATGCTCACCTCCCTTGATCCGCATTCGAGCTTCTTGAATGCCAAGGACGCAGACAATATGCGCACGCAGACGCGTGGCGAGTTTGGTGGCCTCGGCATCGAAGTCACAATGGAAAATGAACTCGTCAAAGTCATCGCCCCGATTGATGATACCCCGGCTTCTCGTGCCGGTGTCCTGGCAGGCGACCTCATCGCCGAGATCGACGGAACTGCAGTTCGTGGGCTGAAGCTCGAAGATGCCGTCGAGAAGATGCGTGGCGCGGTCAACACGCCAATCAAGCTCACCATCATCCGTGAAGGCGCCGACAAGCCCATCGAGCTAACGGTCGTTCGTGATATCATTGCCGTAAGAGCCGTGAAGTCTCGCACAGAGGACGATGTAGGTTACCTGCGCGTGATCTCCTTTACGGAAAAGACATATGACGACCTCGAAAAGGCGATCCAGAAGATCAAGGCGGAAGTGCCGGCAGACAAGCTGAAGGGCTACGTGCTTGACCTGCGTCTGAACCCAGGCGGTCTTCTTGACCAGGCAATCAATGTTTCGGATGCCTTCCTGGAGCGTGGCGAGGTCGTCTCTACCCGTGGACGCAATGCCGAGGAAACCCGCCGCTTCAATGCTGGCCCCGGCGATCTGACCGACGGAAAGCCCGTTGTGGTCCTGATCAATGGCGGCTCGGCTTCGGCTTCGGAAATTGTCGCTGGTGCTCTGCAGGATCTGAAGCGTGCCACCGTTCTCGGCACCCGTTCATTCGGCAAAGGTTCTGTCCAGACCATTATTCCGCTGGGCGAGAGCGGCGCGCTTCGCCTGACGACGGCACTCTATTACACCCCGTCCGGCACATCGATCCAGGGCACCGGGATCAAGCCGGATATTGCCGTGGAGCAGCCGCTGCCCGAAGAACTGCAAGGCAAGGTTCGCGCCGAAGGTGAATCCAGCCTTCGCGGCCACATCCCTGGCCAGAACGAAACAGAAGAAGGCTCCGGCTCCGTCGCTTATGTTCCGCCGGAAGCAAAGGACGACATCCAGCTGAACTATGCGCTGGATCTGTTGCGCGGCAACAAGACCGATTCGAGCTTCCCGCCAAGCCCGGATAAGGCTGCCGCCAAGCAGTAGCGAATTCAGAGGGAGCTGGTTTGCCGGCTCCCTCTTTTCATCTTCATTCAGGGCGCGGACGATACCTTGGGCACCGACCTTTACAAACCGCTCGGACAAGATAGGCCGACCGGAAAAAGGCGACGTCTGCGCCTCTCATTGACGTCGATCTTCTCGATTATTTCGGCTGCAGTCGTCATCTCCCTGTCTATCTATGCCATGCAAGGAGAACCCGCTCTCCAAGAGCATCAGGGAGCTACCACATCAGCCTCCTCCCCACCGGCAGAGACAGGTTCCGGCACTGAAGCGCCCGTTGAACAGGCAGCACGCATTGCTCGGTCTGATCCAAGATCAGGCGCGAATGTTGAACGCGTCCTGACTGACGACGGCAGCGTCGTCACAAAATACTCCCCTCGTCCGCGCGACGGAAATGGTCCCGTGCTGGTGGAGAGCCCGCGCATTGGGCAGGATCCGCGGCTGGCCGGGACCCCAAACGAAGACCTCCTGGAAGAATCGCCATACGGAGCGCTCCCCGTCGTCGGGAAGGATGGCTTGAGGCCGATGGATCAGTATGCCCGTCCATGGTCTGGCGCCAGAGGAACACGTGTCGCCATCGTTGTCGGCGGCCTTGGCCTTAGCCAGACCGGGACGCAGAAGGCGATCGACCAACTGCCGGAAGAGGTGACGCTGGCATTTGCCACGAGCGGAAACAGCCTCCAGCGCTGGATGCAGGCATCCCGTCGCCAGGGCCACGAGATTTTGATCCAGGTGCCGATGGAGCCCTTTGGTTATAGCGAAAACGATACTACCCCGGCGCCCCTTCTGACGAGCCTCCCCGCAGACAAGAATCTGGCGAGGCTATATGAGGCCATGGGGAAGATCACCGGCTACACAGGGATCATGAACTACCAAGGCGCCCGTCTTTTATCGGATGCCGATGCGTTGGAGCCGTTGCTACGTGATGTAGCATCGAGGGGTCTTCTGTTCCTCGACGACGGCAGCTCTGCACGGTCAGTCAGCGGCAGTATCGCCAAGGCTGTGGAACTGCCTCACACCTTTGCCGACATGACGCTCGACGCCCAACTGGACAAAACGGCAATCCTCCAGAAACTGGATGATCTGGAACGCCTGGCGATGCGGAAGGGGAGCGCGATCGGTGTCGCGTCCGCTTTCGACGAGTCTATTGACGCAATACGTCAATGGGTGGAGGAAGCGAGCAACCGCGGAATTGAGATTGTCAGCATATCGGCTTTGGCTGACGATCTCGAAGCAAACTGACCAATTTCAACGAGTAACAAGATGCCACTTTCGGCCGAAGATCTCCCCTATCGCCCTTGCGTTGGCGTCATGGTGCTGAACGACCATGGCCACGTTTGGGCTGGACGTCGCATTGCAGAGGGCAACAGCGAATACGATGGGTCGCCGCAGCTATGGCAGATGCCGCAGGGCGGTATCGACAGGGGTGAAGATCCACTCAAGGCAGCCTACCGCGAGCTCTATGAGGAAACCGGTATGCGGTCGGTCAAACTACTTGGTCAGTCGAAGGACTGGATCAACTACGACCTTCCTCCTCACCTGATCGGAATCGGTCTCAAGGGGAAGTACAGAGGCCAGACCCAACGCTGGTTCGCCTTCCGTTTCGAAGGTAACGAAGACGAGATCCAGATTAACCCGCCGCCCGGCGGCCATTCGGCCGAATTCGACGCTTGGGAATGGAAGCCGATGAGCGAGCTTCCCGGCCTCATTATACCCTTCAAGCGGGCTGTCTATGATCAGGTGGTGGCCGAATTCGAGCATCTGGCCCGTCAACCTGTTTAGTTGCGTCGCCAGCACTTCCCGCATCCGCAGAAGCAATCCGGCATCAATCAGCCATGCGGCCTGTGTCAGCAACCATGGCCTAGTTCTCCGGCACGTTGTCTCGTAGCTCTGCGAGCCAGACCTTGGCGCTGGCATCGGACGGTGCGCGCCAGTCGCCTCGCGGAGAAAGGGAGCCACCAGAGGTTATCTTGGGGCCATTCGGCAATGTCGACCGTTTGAACTGGTTGGTGAAGAATCGACGCAAGAAAACCTCCAACCAGTGGCGGATCTCGCTGAGTGGGTAAGCCTGCTTCTGCTCGTCCGGGATGGCGGCCGGCCAGATGCCGCGCTCTGCGTCGCTCCACGCGCTGTAGGCGAGGAACGCAATTTTTGACGGGCGATAGCCATAGCGGGTGAGATAAAAGAGGTTGAAATCCTGCAACGCATAAGGGCCGACAATGTCCTGCGTCGATTGCAAGACCCCTTCCTCCCCCGGCGGCACCAGTTCGGGTGAAATCTCAGTATCCAGTATGGCTTCCAGCACCGTCGCCGTTTCCGCCGAAACGTCTCCCGAGTGTGCCACAAAGCGGATAAGATGCTGGATCAGCGTCTTCGAGACAGAAGCATTGACGTTGTAGTGAGACATGTGGTCGCCCACACCATAGGTGCACCAGCCGAGCCCGAGTTCTGATAGATCCCCGGTACCAACCACAAGCCCGCCAACCTGGTTTGCGAGCCGGAAAAGGTAATCGGTACGAAGGCCGGCCTGCACGTTTTCGAAGGTGACGTCATAGACGGGTTCACCTGCACCGAATGGATGCCCTAGGTCGGCCAGCATCTGCCGGGCTGCTGGGCGGATATCGATCTCTTCTCCGGTGACGCCCAGGCTGTTGATCAGCGTCCAGGCATTGCTCTTCGTGCTGTCGGAGGTCGCGAAGCCCGGCAATGTGTACGCGCGGATGTCCTTGCGGTCCCGACCGATCATGTCCATGGCACGCGCAGCGACAATCAATGCCTGGGTCGAGTCCAATCCACCGGAGACACCGATGACCGGATGTTTTATCCCTGTTGCGAGGAGACGCTTTGCCAGGCCCTGCACCTGGATGTTGTAAGCCTCGTAGCAGTCTTCTCGAAGCCGAGCGGGATCGGAGGGAACATAAGGAAACCGCTCTATGATGCGTTGAAGCGGCACGGGAGCGGCCGGACGATCCAAGGTGAATTCGACGATGCGGAACGGCGCGGCCTCGGCAAGTTCATTCCTCGCGCAGTCGGCGAACGTATTCAGGCGCATCCGTTCCTGTCGAAGCCGCCCAAGATCGACATCAGCGGTCACCAAGGTGCTGTCAGCAGGAAAGCGATCCGTCTCGGCAAGCAAGTCGCCATACTCGAAGATCGCTGCATGCCCATCCCAGGCAAGATCGGTAGTCGACTCCCCAGGTCCTGCCGCGGAATAGGCGTAGGCCGAAATTGTGCGCGCGGACTGGCTTGCGCACAGCATTCGCCGCGTCTCGGCCTTGCCGATCGTAATATTGCTGGCCGAGAGGTTGAGAAGCAGTTCCGCACCCGCCATCGCCGCACGGGTCGAGGGCGGCAGAGGTATCCAGAAATCCTCGCAGATCTCCACATGGAACGTGAAAGGGACGCCGCCTTGCGAGCGAAAGAGGAGATTGACTCCGAAGGGTACGCGCTGGCTGGCGACCGAGATGCTAGCGTTGACCATGCCCGCACCGGGCGAAAAGTGGCGACGTTCGTAGAACTCGCGGTAGTTTGGCAGGTAGGATTTGGGCACGACCCCAAGCATCTTGCCCCGGTGAATGATGACTGCCGTATTGTAGAGACGACCTTCGTGCCGCAGCGGAGCACCGATAGCCAACACGGGATATAACTGCTTGCTTGCCTCTGTAATCCGCGCCACCGCCTTCTCTACGGCGTCGAGAAGTGCATCCTGCAGCAACAGATCGTCGATAGCGTAGGAAGACAGGCCTAGTTCGGGAAACAGCATGACTGTGGCGCTTTCCGCGTGTCCGAGTTCCGCTAGCCGCAAGGTTTCCTGAACGGCGAAATCTGGATCGGCAACCTCGGTTCTCGGCACGCATGTAGCCACTCGAATGAATTCGTGGCTGTACATCGAATAGAACTCGTTCACGACCTTCTCTCTCCTCGTCTGAACCTCGACATTCCAGCGGCCGGGGCGTGGCCGGCATGGAGTTGGCTAGGCTGTATCCTCGACCTGCCTTACGACGCTCGCCTGCTGGTGCAGTGTCGCCGGTTTCACGGTCACCTGTCTAACGCCAGAACCCGCCGGAGGGAACACATCCAACCCGTTCCCGGAATGGGCAGGTCAGATTCTCACCTGCGCGATGACTGCCTCCTCTTTCGCACTTCATCTAGCGGCGCGCGTAACGCCGCGCGGCCAAAGCAATGGCCGATACCACGCCGACCGCTGCCCCAGATAGGATCAACCTGACTGACGAATCCGATATGGCTCCCACCCAAGAAGAGGACTCGCTGCTGAACCGCCCCTCTGTCGCCGCTTCGCGAGGAACAGGGTCAAAGAGATTGTCCTTGCGGCTGGGGCTGACAGGGCTCTTGTCCAATTGGCCCTCGTAAGCCTGAGAGGCTGCCAGACGGTCCGTTAGGCCCGGCAGCGCTTGGCCGCCCAGGATCGTCTTTACCGTTGGCAACCCGATCCAAAGTTCACGCGGTGCCGACAAAGCGCCCTGATAGATCTGCTGCGCAACAGCCTCCGGCTCGAACACGGGTGCGACAGGACGTGGTTGTCTGTCCATCTTGCACCGCGCCCAGTCAAACTGCGGTGTATTCACTGCCGGCAGGTGGATCATCGTGAGACGGATCGGAGACCCATCATGGAGAAGTTCACTGCGCAAGGAGTCGATAAAGCCCCGGGTGGCCGCCTTGGCACCGCAATATGCTGACTGGAGGGGAATGGAACGGTAGGCAAGCGCTGAGCCGATGGATACGATCGTTCCGTGTCCGGCACGTGTCATATGTCGAAGCGCAGCCTGGGTGCCGTAAACCTGGCCGAGATAGGTTACCTCAGTCACACGCTTGAATTCCTCTGGCTCGATGACGGAGGCGGGGCCAAAAACCGTGACCATGGCGTTGTTGATCCAGATGTCGATACCGCCCCAGACTTCAGCCACCTTATCCGCAACCCCGTTTATGGCACGCGGATCTGCCACATCTGCCTTCAGGACCAGCGCCTCTCCACCCATTGCTTGGATTTCGCTGCCGACTGCCTCCAGGCCCTCGACACCGCGCGCAACAACCCCCACCCTCCAGCCTTTACGGGCAAAGACATGGGCGACGGCACGGCCGACGCCTGCCGATGCGCCGGTGATCACCACTGTGGATTTCCGAGACGGCATGCTCACGATGACCTCCGGCTGCAGGTGAATTTCTGCACGCCCAACGCATGAGCGAGCGCTTGGTTCTCGAAGCACTAGCCGATGAATCTCGCTGCTATATGGGATCGGTCTTCTACTTCGCCTTGGCACAAACGCTAGGAGCAGCGAACTCACCTTCCTCCAAAAACGCCGTCAGCGACAAAAACAAAAACGCGCTTAACACACGCGCTCACGCTCATTATTCTTTGTGCACTGCAGCATATTGGGTGCGGCGCGAATATCGCCTGCAGGTTAAACTCCTGTGGAATTACGACTAACGGAGGATGTACGTGTCAGGAGCGAACGGTTACTCCTTGATACTTGTCTATTCCGCTGAGGGACTCTGGGTGCGGCGTGGGCAAAGAGGGTTTGGCGCCCGAGGGCGCTATCTGAGGAAAGGGAGGAGCATACGTGGCGGACAAATCATCGTCCAATGCCTATTGGGCCGCAAATATTCGCATTATCACCATCTGCCTGGTCATCTGGGCGATCGTTTCTTACGGCTTCGGCATCCTGCTGCGGCCCATGCTTTCCGGTATTCCGGTGGGCGGGACGGATCTAGGCTTCTGGTTTGCGCAGCAGGGCTCGATCATCGTCTTCATCGCGCTGATCTTCTACTACGCAATCTACATGAACCGGCTCGATCGCGAGCACGGCGTCGACGAACAGTAAGGGGGCGGTCAAACAATGGACCAGTATACACTTAACCTGCTGATCGTAGGCGCGTCTTTCGCGCTCTACGTCGGCATTGCGATTTGGGCCCGCGCGGGCACCACGGCTGAGTTTTATGCCGCGAATCGCGGCGTTAATCCGGTCATGAACGGCATGGCCACGGCTGCCGACTGGATGTCGGCGGCTTCCTTCATCTCCATGGCTGGCCTCATCGCTGGTGTCGGCTATGCCAACTCAACCTACCTCATGGGCTGGACCGGCGGTTACGTGCTGCTCGCCCTTCTGCTTGCGCCCTATCTGCGCAAGTTTGGCAAGTACACGGTGCCGCAGTTCATCGGTGACCGGTTCTACAGCCACACCGCCCGCCTCGTTGCGGTCGTGTGCCTGATCATCATCTCGGTGACCTACGTTATTGGCCAGATGACGGGTGCAGGCGTCGCCTTCTCGCGCTTCCTGGAAGTCAACGTCTCGAC